>CAYUUS010000008.1:0-49668 GCA_964447975.1 uncultured Ignisphaera sp.
TAAGCAACACCACACCCAATATAGTACTGTTCATCACGATAATTAGGAAGACTAGCCACATTAACAAATAGACCAAGAAAAAAAGAAATAAAGATGAAAAACAAAAATATTGTTTTTATATTCAGCACTATTTACACACTTTACTTAGCTTGAACAGTTATCGAATATACATTACCAGCCTTAGTATATATCTTCACAAGATAGTTAGTACCAGCGGTGTAGTCTTCTTCTAATTCAATGGTTAAGGTATCCTCAGTACCAGCCGGTATAACACCATCTGCCACATTATTCCCGTCAAACATAGTTGTTTCTGTTAACGTTTCAATACCTGATATCTCTATCTTATATATTACTGCTGCTGCTGATCCAGTGTTCTTAACATGCAAATATAACTTTGATGGTGTATCAGTTACATTTATGTAGCTGTCTGGGTAGAATTGTAGGCTTTCTGTTGATCCTAGTGTTCCCCACCAGCCCATTATCCATCCTATTACTCCTATTGCTATTACTAGTGTTACTGCTATTAGTATTACTACTGCTATTATTGGCTCTATACCTTTTGAGAGATTCATATCTATCTACCATCTCTTTATCTCTATGTCTTATTCTGTTTATAAATTCTATAGTTTTTTGTTTTTTGAACTTTTCGTTTATTTTGCTGTTGCTGTTTTTATTAGTGATGTGTATACTGTTCCTGTTTTTAGATATAGTTTTACTGTGTACATTGTCCCTGGTGTGTATTGTTTGTTTAGCGGTATCTCTATCTCTTCTTCTTTTCCTATGCTTATAACTATTTCTTGGCTAAGGTCTATTGTCTCTATTCCTGTTATCTCTACCTTGTATATCTCTGCATCTTTTTCCCCTATGTTTAGAGCCCTTATCTTTAGAACCCATCTCTCATTGTTTTGCTCTATTGCTATCTCTGTTATTCTTAATATCTCTGGTCTCCACATCAATGAGTTCAGCGTTGTTGTTATCCATGGTATAGCAGCTAGTGTTGTTGTTATTGCTATTGATAGAAGTATTATTATTGCTATAAATCTATTCATTCTATACACCTAGATATGCCAGTGTTGCTGTTATGGATAATGCTGATATTATTGATAGTATTGCTGAGTGTAGAAATCCTGCAGCTATTGTTGTTTGTGATGCTTTTCCAGCTATTAGCCCCATTATAAAAGAGTTTATAATGTTTCCAAGACCTATAACCATTACCAATGGGGCTGCTGTTTCTAGCGATATATTTGCCATTGTTAGCAACATATATAGTATTATTATAGGCATTGTTGCAAGCATTACTGCTCCAAAATATGGCAGAATCACCTGTGTTCTCATCCTCCTCCTAGTCTCTTCCTCAAGCTCACTTAAAATCTGTGTAAATCTTGCCAAGACATCTATAACCTCTGGAGAGCCACCTCCAACAATTATAGAATCTGCTAAGAATCTAAAAGATGCTACTACAAACCACTCCTTAACACCTTTAAGAGCTCTTCTAAGAGCATCCTCTAAGCTAAAGCCTATAGAGAGAGCAGCAGCTGCTCTAGAGACTATGGGTGTAAGGCTTCTATAGTCTCTGGAAGACAGCATCAATATACATTTCTCTGGACTTAAACCAGTTTTTCTAACCTCGCTTAAATCTCTAAGAAAATCTGCTGTTGACTTTATAACACCTCTATACCCCTTAACCATAGATCTATATAGAAACCATGTAGGTATAGATAGAGTTAAAACAGCTGTTGTAGCGGATATTATAATAGATCTAACTATTCTAAGGCTTAGCGGAGCAGAATATAGAAATATGTCTATACCGCCAGTAAATATAAGCATTATAATGAATACAGCTATAGATGCTGGTATAAGTGTAAATAGAAATGAATATACCTTTCCATAGCTTATAGGTGTCCTTGGCTGATTCAAATGAATAGCAAAGATTATGCCTATACCCATCAAAGGCAAAACAAAGAAGTTGTATAGAGAAGGCATAGATATATCCATAGATATAGAAACCTCGCCAGGAGACCTCATAGCCTGTGCAGCAGTAAGAGCACCAGAAACAGCAAAGAACACGAAGAGCGTTACAGAAACAATAACACCGAAAATTATATAGATCTCTAAATATGATTGAAGCCTATTCATAACAGCTTTAACCTCATTAGCCCTAGCCTCAAAAATCTCCCTTGTTCTTATCTCAAGATAGTGAACAACATCACCACCACTTCTAAGAGTAGTTGTATAGCCAAGCATAGTATCTCTAAACCTAGAGCTTGGATGGCGAATAGCTACATTCTCAACAGCTGATACAGGGTCATCGCCAAACATCTTAATCCTTGTTATAATCCTCTGAGCCTCTCTTCTAATAGCCTTGAAAACCCTTAGCTGGGAAACCCTCTCAACAATTTTCTCAAAACTATACCCACCTCTAACCATAGTCGACATATATGCCATAGAGAAAGGCAGCTCATTCTCAACCTCAACCCTTCTAATAGAAGCCAATATACCTGGATATGACAATCTATATGAGAAAACCAGAATAGGTATGATTGCAGCTATGAGTATAGCTATAACCATATATATAAGTGGAGGAGGTGCAAAGAAGTATAGAAGAACAACAGTTAAAACACAGAAAATAGCTGTGAAAACAGTCAATGCTATTGTTGTAGCAGCATATTTAACAGGGTGTATAGAGAGAGCAGCTCTATCTATAGCTTTATCAAGCTCAAATGTCTTTACAAGACCTCTTCCCCAAGACTCGAAAAAGCTAAGTGAAATAGCTGTAAAAACCTCATCTATAGTCGGTATCCTGTATCTTCTTACAACTCTCAACTGTTTCTCTTTCTCTAGACCAAGTTTCCTCTCCTCTTTTCTTTTAAAAAGTTTTATAAAAAGTTTTGGAAGCTTCATTAAACCACCTAGGCATTGTATTGACCGATAATCCTTAGAGTGTTTATGGGGTCTACATAGTATCTATAGATATATGTTGAAACAGATTTATAGTCGTTTTTACCTGTCTTTACAAGCCACTCCAATAAAGCTTTCCTCTTTTCAAGCTCCTCTAATAAGCTATCTATTGAAAATCCTGTTAACTCACTTATTCTTCCAAGCATAACACTGTTTCTAAGATCTATTGAGAAGCTATCCTCTATAGGATTCCACCTAGCAATCTCTATATAGTTGTTAAAGTCTTTAACCTCCCATACATTTGTTATCCTTCTAGCAGGTCTTATCCTACCTTTTTCATCTCTTATCTGAACTCTTCTAATAACCATAGCAATGTTTATTAAAGGTATATATGATTCTGGAATATTCATAGGCTCTGATGTAAGTCTCTTTACAGCTGCATCTATATTCTCTGCATGCAATGTTGTCATACCACTATGCCCAGTTGCTATAGCTTGGAAAAGAACAAATGCCTCCTCACCCCTAACCTCGCCAACTATTATCACATCGGGTCTATATCTAAGAGAAAGCTTAACGAGATGAAATAGAGATACCTCACCAACACCACTACCTATATAAGATGGTCTAGAGACAAGCTGAACCCAATTATCATGAGGAAGCCTAATCTCAGGGGTATCCTCAATAGTTACAACTTTATATGTTGGTCTAAGAAGCGTTGCTAGTGCATTAAGTGTAGATGTTTTTCCAGCACCAGTTACACCAAGTATCAAAGTGGTTAGTTTATAGTCCATTGCAAGCCAGAAATAAGATGCTATATCAGGTGAAATTGTTTTAAAGCTAATCATATCAGCTATTGTTATAGGCGATTCGCTAAACTTTCTAATTGTAAATGTAGAACCTGATGTAGAGACCTCTTTTCTAAATGTTGCAGCAAGTCTATGCCCACCAGGTAGAATAGCGTCTAGAACTGGATATGCAACAGAGATATGTTTTCCAGCCATATGTGTAAGCTTAAGGATATATTCATCAAGCTCCTCCTCACTAAGAAACTCTATATTTGTTGGTATAGATTCATATTTTCTATGCCATACATAGATAGGTTTTCTAGGGCCGTTGCAAGATATATCCTCTATATATCTATCTCTGAAAATTGGATCTAGAATGCCATATCCAACCAAATCCCTTTCAATATAATACTCTATTTTACTCCATGAAAGACCAGGGGTTTTTGTAAATCTAATTTGAAACTCTCTAATAACCCTTCTAGCAGTTTTCAAAACCTCTTTAGTAGCATCAACATCTAAAGATGTTATGGGTTTAAGCTCCCACACAATAAAGTCTTTCATCTCATTATATATCCTTTTCTCATCTTCAGAAAGAGAAATTTCGTAAACCTCATAATATATTTTGCCGGTGGCTTCATCTTCAACAATATTTATATATGCAAAAGGCTCTCTAACAGGGTAGGATTCAATAACTCTATACCCTTTTTGTGTACTGAAGAGCTTGTGGAGAACGGTATAAGATGTTTTAATAGAGTCATATACCTCTGCTTCATCTATAGACTTTAATGCCTTAGCATCTTTAGATCTTCTAAATAGTTTCAGAAATTTTTCAAAAGGCTTTGCCATACTATTACCATCTATTTAATTATATAGCTAGATCTAGAATATAGTTTGTACAAAGCTATATAAGTTTTTTGTATAAGGTATATAAGGATTTTTAACACTCATTATAAATATCTAGCGGTTAGAGGTTTGTTATATGAATTATATAAAGGTAGCTCTTTTAATAGCTATAACATTTACTATATCTATATCTTGTAGCATCTATGCAGAGTTTATAGAGCCAATAGATACGGCGTTTACCTACACAGTTGATTTAGCTGGTCTAGGTATAGCTCCACGTTATGTAGCTGCTATAGATATTGATAGAATACTTGTAGCAGGTACCATCAATGGTGTTAATGGTGTAGCTATAGTTAATGTAGATGATCCTTATAGAGGTGCAGAGATTGAGCAGATATATCCATTGACTGGTGCACCAACATATGTAGGTGTTAATGGTTTTCCTGTTGATAGAATAGCTGTTGGTAGTGATAGAGGTGAGATTTTATTGTTTAATGTTTTAGGTGGTAGAATAACAGGGTATCTATATACAGTACTAGGCTCTGATTTCTATGTCAATAAAATATATGTTTCAAGGGGGGGAACATCATATAAAGTAATTGCACTTGTTAGTGAAGGTGGTCCAAAGACAACACCATGCACAAGATGCTATGTATATGTATTTGATGAGGGCTCTCCAGGTGTTATGAGAATAGGTCCTAAAACCGGAAATGCTACGGTAAGTATTGAAAGGATCTATATACAGGATGTAGCACCTGTTACTATATATGACACCTCTAAGATATATAGCAATGCTTCGCTAGTTGCATTGACATATATACCAGCTGATCTAATAGCACTTGAATTCACTATATATTACCTCTACAACAACACACTTTACCCAGTGGCTAACACATTGGTAGAGGTTCTTGCATATGACAAGGCTAGGGGTATAAGTTATCTATATGGTGTTAACGCTGATGGTAGAGGCAATGTATCTATACCATTAATAGCAGGGCTATATGCAAATCTCTCGATAAGGGATATAACAGGGAAAATTGTTTGGGCTATGACCTTTGACCCTAGAAAGCATATAGCTATAGATAATGTTGTTACCCTTCCACCAGTGATCATAACCACGCCTCCTGATACAAGATCTGCTATGAGGGTATATGGAACACCAGAATTTCTTAAGGTAGCTATAGAGGTTGTAGATCTATCGAAAGCGGTAAGTAGATATACAACAGTAGCTTCAGCAAACTTTAGGCTAGATGTAGATGTAGAGGGGTTTTCATTTATATATAGTGCTAGAGAACCTAGATATACAATTGTATTCGGCTCTTCTTCAAAAGGCTATATAAATCTTGTAAGGGTTAATATAGCTGGTAAAACTCTCAATAGAGTTTTTCAAACAATAGACTATGTAGGTATAAACACAAAACCTGTAAATATAATTACATTTGCTGATGGAAGCTATGTAAATGTAGCGTTATCTGATGGGAGGATAAGAGTATATAGAGTAGATAAATCAAACTACACATTATACCATATCTATCCAATGGATTCATCAATAAGAAGAATCATATCTATACCAACCATAGAAGGCTATACATATTCTGTTATAACAGATAAAGGTATACAAATCCTCAAGGCATCACCTCTCCACATACCTATAATAAGAAATACAACAACGTTGTATGGCACAATACCAAATTATGTAGATAGCGATGTCCTACCTGATTTATCAGCAATATACCTAGCATCATCAAATACATTAACAGTTATTAGAAACTTTGATAGAGTTGCTATGATTGGTAAGGTTGTAACATTGGAAGAGATAAGAGCTCCTAGCCTAACAATAAAAATAACTATGCCTGGAAACGAGTCATATGACAAGGTTTTAGCAGAGTTTCATTACCCTAACAACACAATTGTGTTGAAGCCTGATGAGAACGGGGTTATAAAGATAGATAATGTTGTTCCAGGGATAAGCTACAGAGTTTCTATATCATATCAAGAGCCATACATAATGTCTGAAAACATGACGGTGGTCTTGGACAGCTTTAGAGATAAATCTATAGAGGTTAGGATGAGGTATAGAGAATACACGGTTAAGCTAAAGGTTCTAGACCCATTAAGTGGAGTGCCAATAGCTCCCTATGATATATATGTAGATGGTGTTAAATTGGCAGAGGGGTTAAGAGTACAGGAAACCACGCTTAGATTGATATATGGTGTTCACACAATTGCTGTAGCTCCTACGCCAGGCTTTGAAAATATATACAATGTAACAGATGTACAGAACATATTTATTGATAGTGATAAAGAGCTTCAGATACAGCTATATAGAAAACTATATAAGTTAAAGCTATATGTATTTGATGGATTGACAAACAAATCGCCGATAGCCCCTATACAGATAAGAATCCAAGACATATATGACAAAACCTATACATTGCCACTAGGTGTAGATCTTCTAGAGACTATTATTCCATATGGTAACATAACTATCAATATAGAGCCTATAAAAGGCTGGGAGAAGGTATACAAATCCAAATCTATTGTTGTAATGGTTTCAGAAGACTCTATATATAGAGTTTATATAGATAGAGTTGAATATAGCGTTAAATTAAACATCTTCGATAGATATACATATAGCTTAATCACACCTATAGAGATATATGCCAATAACAGCATTATTTACAGAGGATCTGAAAACTCTATATACTTTAAGATAGGCTATGGTATATGGAACATAACAATCACCCCAGGCAAAGGATTTGAAGCTGTATACGACTCTTATACAACGCTAGTTACTATTGATAATGATGTAGAGTTTAGCTATATATTTAATAGAACGTTATATGATATAGCCTTTGAAATTAAAGATAGATATGGTGCATTACTATCACCTATAAACATATCAGTAAAGGGTGTAACTAGTATCAGCCAGTTGATAGAGCCTCCTAGAACAAGAGCATATTTCCAGCTTCCATACGGAGAATATATAGTGTATATAGAGCCTGTTAAAGGCTTTGAAACAATTTATATACCTATAAACATAAGCTTTACAGCTAATGCACCTCAGCTTAAAACTATAAATATTGATAGAGTTAGATATAGAATAGATATACTTATCCGAGATATACCTATAGGAAGGCTTGTAGGGATATTTGATCTATATGCAAATGGAAGTAAAATACAAAGCAACATTAGAGGCAGCACCTCTATAGAAATCCCATGTGGTGTCTATAACCTTCAATTAATACCACAATCACCTTGGGATGCATTCTACGAGGCTTCGAAACCCATATCAACACCTGTATTCAATAACACATTTCTTACCATTAACGTTAATAGAAAAATGTTTAACTTGAGGATCACAGCCATCGAGGGTACAGTACCTATAAAAAATGCTGTTGTAGCTATAGAGAGCCTTGAAACAGAAATACCAATAACCCAGCTCATAACAGATGAATCTGGGTCCACATCAACAAAAATACCTTATGGAATATATAGAATAGTTGTTACACATCCAGATTATTATCCATATGAAATACCATTGAATGTTATTAGCGATGTTTATGAAATAGTATATCTAAGACCTACTATAACAACGCTTATACTGAGATATCTACCAATAATACTTACATTAGCTGGTGTTATAGCTGCTATATACATAATTTTGAAGATTAGAACTATAATAGTAAGGAGACTTGCACCTGAAGAAGAACTTTTCTAATATAAATAAAGTTAATAAAATTTTTAATAGTTTTATAAAAATATTTGTTTTTGGCTATACAAATCTAAGTAAAACTATTTTAGGTATATCATCGCTATATATAACAGTTAGTTTTATTTCAACATCTATGTTTCCAAGGATTTCAACCTCTTTTCTAATAGCTGTAAGAAGCATTATCTTATTGTTTAGAGATTCTACAGCAGCCTCGTAAGCTGTAAGCTCTTGTGCAGGAACAGGGTTTACAACCACCTTTATATTTCTTAATGTGATTTCATTTTGCGAAACAGTTTCTGGTAAGCCTAATTTGCTTAAAATACCTCTAAGCTTTTTCTCTTGCTCTACTCTAACTCTCAACTCTTCAATTTTTTTAAGCATTTCACCAAGTCTTCTCCTAAGCTCTGCAATACTATCATCTATATACTTCATAAATTCTCCAACATTGCTGAATTCTTTTACCATACTACTCATATCTTACACCTGGTTTCTTCTATAACTAGAATCTAGAGACCAGTATATATATTTACCAGTATATATGTTTTTAAACCAATTAACTAATATATATAAGAATTAAAGCAATGCTTTTAGTCTATTTAGCCTTGAGATATAAGGGTATCTATATGTTTTTAAGTAGAGGAAATATAGTTGAGATTGTCAATGCTAATGTGAAGACTCTTAGAAACGTGTTGAAGGAGTATATCAGTAAAGGATTAACTGGGCGTATATCTTATAGAAATGCAGGAAAAGGTGTATATATATCTATAGAGAGTATTGATGGGAAGATGGTGGCATGTAGAGGTGTAGCTATGGGGACACTTTATGAAGGTGTTAAATGTTGTGATATTGTTGTTGAATATCTAGATGTATCAGAAGGTGTTATAGAGGTTGCAGAGCTTATGGCCAATGCTATATCCCAAGATATAGAGTTCTTTCCATTTTCAAAAATAGATATCGATACCAAGCTTCACCAACAACTTTTACAAGAGCATATAGAGGGTATAGAGAGAAGTGTTGAGAAGGTGGTAGAGGGATATGAAATATCTATAGAACCTACTGCACAGCAGATTAAGAATATACAGATATCCGATGAATGTATAGATCCTATGTATCTTTACAACATATTGAAACATTCACAACTAGCTTTTCAATCAAATACCTCAATGCTTTATAAAGATGTTGAAAGAATAGTAAATGAATTAAAGGATAGAAACCCAAGATACATCTATATAAGCACTTATATAAAGGATTTATCACTACGAATTCTCTTAGATATAGCTAATAATATCCAATTCTATGAACTAGAAAAAGAAAACAGAAGTATATGTGGGGAAGAGGCATATAAATACTATTTACGAGAAACCTTATCTAATATAAGAATATGGATAAATATATAGCAATTCAAATACCTATAACATATATAACATAGCAGTTAATAACTATATAGTAGTTATGGTTTATATCAATTCTTATAAATATCTATTATAGCTATGAAATCTAAGAGTGGGTTTTGTGTAGACTCTTGATTATTTTTGTTGATGCTTTTCTAAGTCTATTCATTATAGCTAGACCTATTCCCTTCTCTGGGAAGCTTTCAGAAATAGCTATATCTATGCCCATTCTATCAATTTCTCTCAATACTATAAATAGATTTCTAGCAACTTCAAATAGGTTTTTCTTTGAACCTACAACAACCACTTTATCTGCATATCTATGGTAATATCCAGCATTTTCACTACATGTTAATATAGCTATTCTCGTTCCTTTCTTAATATTTTTTATAACCTCTATAACATCATCTACATCCCCTTCAACTAGTATGAGTGGGGTTTTAGGTGCATAGTGTCTATATTTCATACCAGGTGCTATAGCTTCTTCAGCCTCTATATATCCCTTTGCAACTTCTGTAACTATAACATCTATTCCAAGAAGCTCAACAATTTTTTCTATAGGCATAGCCCCTGGTCTTAATAGCCTTGGAGGCTCTGTAGATATATCTATTATCGTTGACTCTATACCAAAGATAGTATCACCAGCATCAATTATTATATCTGCTCTTCCAAACATATCTACAAGAATGTGATGGCTTGTTACAGGGCTTGGCCTACCAGATATATTTGCACTTGGAGCTGCTATAGGCCCTGTACAGTTTATCAGTATTTCAGCAATTGGGTGAGCAGGCATTCTAACAGCAATTGTTGGCAACCCAGCTGTAGCTTCTAATGGTACAGAGCTACTCTTTTTTAAAATCAATGTTAGAGGACCTGGCCATGCAACATCTATAAGCTTTAAAATGTTGCTAGAAACATCTACTGCAACCTCATATAGATGCTCCTTCTTAGATATATGAACAATAAGCGGGTTGTCCATAGGTCTATTCTTAGCTATGAAGATCCTCCTTAAAGCATCACTTCTATAGATAGAGGCACCTAAACCATATACAGTCTCAGTAGGAAATACAACGATTTTGCCATTTAAAACATCTCTGCAAACCTCACTTAAAACACCGACATCGGGATTCGATATATTTACCCCAAACAGCTTTGTTAAAACCATTACCCCCACCTCATCGCTGTAACACCATCAATTATTTATCTATTAAACCCCAACAAATGTTACTGCTATACAACCTTTTATAGCTACATTATATGAAACAACAATCTATATATAAATTAAATAATGGAATTCTTGGCTAAGCTCTAAATACTTGATATATAATAGAATGTATATTCACTTTATTTGTTATATCTTATAAAGCTTCTTAGCAATTTCTATTGCTTCTCTAAGACTCCTTACTATAGGGATCCCAAAAACCTCTAGATCCTCATCTAGGTAATCTGTATCGCTTATCCTCATACCTATAGGGTTTCTCATAACAATTATAGCGTTTATATTGTTTAAAATGGATGCTATTGCATCAGCTATTTTATCGCCTATAAAAAGGGTGTTTCTAGGTTCTACACCAAGTTTATTGATTACTATTGAAAGCTGCATAGCTCTTGTAGCTGCATATTCTCTAGTAACAAGTATATCTAGACATTTATCTAGCTCCAACCTTCTAACAATTTCTTCTGCAGCTCTTCTACTCTGCATGGTTACAAAGCCTATCTTCTTTACATTGCAAAAGCTCTTTATATCGGATAAATCATCTAGAATCATCATATTGCTTACTGCTCTAATCTCTTCTTCTTCTAAAATTCTATGGATATACCAAAACTGTTCACTATTGTGATATTTTGCGAGAAAACCTAAAAAAGACTTTGCATTACCATTTGAAACCCTTCTAATTTCAGACGCTATTCTATCCCAGTTTATTGGAAGGAGAACAAGTGTTCCATCTATATCAAATATAATGGTTTCTATAGACATCACATTTTACCTAGCTTTAATAGCTTCTGCTATGCTATAGCTTTTTAAAAACTGCTTAAGCTCTTCCCTAGTTGGAGCGGATTGTGCACCCATCTTGGTTATCTTTAAAGCCGCTGCAGCGTTTGCCATTCTACATGCCTCTACAATATCCATACCCTCAGCAATAAAAACAGCTAAAGCTGCGCTAAATACATCTCCAGCACCAGTGGTATCAACAACATTTACCTTAAAAGCGGGCACATGTACAGATCTATTTTCAGATACAACCATGGCGCCGTTAGCCCCAAGAGTAGCAACAACATATTTCACACCTTTTTCAATAAGCACTCCACTAGCTTTAACAACATCGTCTAGATTCTTTATAGATATGCCTGTAAGCATAGAAAGCTCAACTCTATTTGGTGTCATTGCATAGATATATCTATATATTTCACTTGGTAGATGTGTAGCAGGTGCAGGGTTTAATACAACATTTACATTATTCTCCCAACCAACTTTTGCAGCATATAAAACAGTATCTATTGGTATCTCAAGCTGTAAAAGCATAGCATTAGATCTTTTAACAACATCTATAGCTCTATCAACATCTTCTTTAGACACCTTGTGATCAGTACCTGGAGCAACGGCAATCATATTTTCTCCATTGGTATTTAGCAGGATGAAAGCTACACCTGTATATATAGCGTCATCAAATGCTACATAGTCTACATTTACATTATTACTCTTTAAAACATCTATAAGTCTCTCGCCAAATAGATCTTTACCAACTCTACCAATAAAATAAGTCTCTGCACCTAACCTTGCAGCTGCAACAGCTTGGTTTGCACCTTTTCCACCAGGTAGCATGGTGAATCCATATCCAATTACAGTTTCATCTTGTTGAGGGAGTTTCGGTAAACGGATATAGAAATCCATGTGGATACTTCCAACAACCGAGACAACAACCATTTTAATCACAAAAAGAATAAGGAGACTATGAATTAAAAATTTTTGTGAAGCTATAGCTATATGGTGTAAAGATGTGAGTTTAATTAAAAACCAAAACCGCGTCTTGACAGTGATATTGGCAGCATTAATAGTTCTATATATAGCAAATTATATAGCTATATCAACAGCATATGCTTTTCAACAATATGAAGAGCTGTTGTTAATATATCCACCAAATTATGATATATATCGGTTAACAGGCTTCGGATGTAGCATAGAGAGGGTATTTACAAAATTCAATATAGCTTTAGCTCTATGCCCAGCTAAAACCATGTATATCGTAAGAGAACTTGGTTTAGAGGCTATACCAAACTTCAATGTATCTCTAGATGTAACATTTAATAGCTTTAAAATATATAGATCTGTAAATCAGATAGGTGTTGGAGAAGGGAATATACCATTTGCATGGTCATGGGCAGTCTCAAGAGTTAATGCAGATATTACTTGGAGGTATCTTGGTGTATCAGGCTATGGAGCAACTATAGCCATTTTAGATACAGGTATAGATCCAACCCATCCACTTCTATACAACAAGTTAAAGGGGTGGATAGAGTTTGATAGAAAAGGCAAACCTGTATGTTCCAATCCTAGAGATACCTATGGACATGGAACATGGGTTGCAAGCATAGCTGCTGGAGGTGATACATCAACATATATATTTGGTGTAGCACCATATGCAAATATATTAGCTGCTCTTGTTCTTCCAGGAGGCTATGGAACAGCAGCACAGGTATTAGCAGGACTTGAATGGAGTTTAGACCCATATAATTGTACAGGAGGTAAACTAGGTATAAAGCCAGATGTAGTATCTATGAGCTTTGGAGCAGCTGCAAACTATAGCAACATATTTCTACAAGCTATATCTAGACTTATAGAAAGTGGTATAGTGCCTGTAGCAGCTATAGGGAATTCTGGACCCCATACAACATCTAATCCAGGGAATATATGGGGTGTTATAGGGGTTGGGGCAACAAATTTCGATAACGAAGTTGCATGGTTTAGTAGTTATGAAGATGTTGAGTGGCCTGAGCCTCCATCTACATGGCCATTTAAAGGATTATATCCAAAGATATATAGAAAACCAGATATAGTTGCACCTGGTATAGATGTACCTGGTGCTTTTCCAGGTGGTTTACTAGCTATTGGTAGTGGAACTAGTGCTTCTACACCTATAGTTGCTGGTGTAGCGGCTATGGTTAGTAGGATACTTGTATCTAAAGGTTTTAGTGGTGTAAAGCTTGTTGAAGAGGTGTATGATATATTAACATCAACTACAACATCTATAAATGTTACAGGGTCAGGATATGGCTTAGTCAACGCATTCAAGGCTGTTTCAAAGGCTTTAGATAGAAGAGTTAATGTAGTTGAGGTAAAGGTTGAGCCATCTACATCAACACTTTGGGAAGAGGTAAATATTGATGTTAAAGGTGTTGTAGAGGGTATTGAGCTTTCAATATATATAGCAGGTGTAGAGGTTTATAGAGGTATATATAGATTAAATCAGCCAATTAAAGTAAGAATTCCACCGACACATATAGGTGGAAATGATGTTGTCGTGATAGATCGTGGTGGTATATACTATGGAGAAGCCCTTATATCGATATACCCAACAATATATGTAATGCCACGTAATACATCTATAGGTAGACCAATAAACATAGCTGTCTCTGGTCTTGGAATAGCAGATCTAATAATTATATATATAGAGAATAATATCTTGACACTAGACATAGCTAATTTAAGAGGAAGCTACCTATCACAGCTATTTATACCATATCTACCACAGGGTAGATATAATGTATTGCTAGTAGATCTCTCAACACCTAATATAAGACTATCTACATCTATAGACATTGCTGGCGAAGCTGTAAGAAATGTTACGCAGATAATCAATAGAACAGAGATATATAACTATACAAATATAGTCAAGGAATACACAGCTCTACCAATGACCATAAATATAAAACAACACTATATATTTAATGCAACTGATTATATAGATATAGCATCGGCATATCCAAATATAACAATTGTGAATGCTATATTTAGATCTATAGACAATAAAAAGACATCATATAGTATTATAAACATTACAGAGATATCTAGTGGCATATATAGAATATGGTTTAAAGTAGATGCTTTAGAACCTATTAATGAAATGGATGGAGTTATATATATAAAGATGTATATAGGAGATAATGAAATAGTATATCCAGCCCCAATAAAACTTCTATCAGAAGACCCAATTAAAACAGATATTAGAGATGTAGAGAAAAGGCTATATCATCTAAACAGTAGTGTTGTAGATCTTGAAATAAAGATGCAGAACATCTCAGAAAATGTAAAAAGAATATTGAAGAATTTAAGTGAGACAAGCAATAGGGTTGATAAGCTTGATATAAATATTGCAAATATAGAAAGAAATATATCTAGCTATGGATATACAGCTAGCTATGTTTCTAGAAAATTAAATGATATAGAAAACAACATAGACTTTATAACTACATTTCTCTATACAGCCTTTGCATTATCAATAACATCGCTAGCCATAGCAATAATATTTACAATATATAGAAGAAAATAGGTTAATATACATCGCTATTGATAAATGGTATTAAAGCCATTAAAACAGCATAGTATGTTAGATCCTCACGAAGAACCATACCCTTAGACAACAATTTTATAAAACCTCCATAATCACCAATATTTTTAGTTCCATAAAAATCGTCAACAACATCCTCAAGCTCCTTATATACCTTATTTTTAATAAGATCTACAAATTTGTCTGGTATCTTAAAAGCTGGTGAAAATCCATAGAAACCTTTTCCACTTCTATCAACAACAAACGCTATTTGAACATCGTAAAACGATTTATTGACTTCAAATATACCAGCCTCAACACCTACACCATATACACATCTATTATCACTCTCTATAGATTTTAAAGCCCTAATTCTAGCACCCTCCATAGTTACATCTAATCCAAATGGCTGAGGAGGCAAACCTGTATCTATGGCAAAGCTATATATATGGATATCTTTATAGATTGTTGAGAAAGCTCTTTTCACACCTTTTATTTTAGATGGATTTTTACTACCAATACATACAATCAATACAGATACCACCATCTCTATATTATTTATTTAATCTATCTACTTTTAAAGTTATGAAGATACCAGATAATGTCATTATAATCGCTATAACATGGTTTATTTTTGGCACCTCACTTAGAATTGGCATTGCGAGTAGCGTAGCTATAGCTGGTTCTGCTAAAGCTATAGATGTTACTATAGAGCTTTTATAGTGTTTTAATAGATAGTTCATAACAGTATGTCCACCTATCATAGGTATAATTGCCAAAAGTAGTAACCATATCAGTGATGATGGGATGTAGTATAGAATATTATCTTTGGTGAAGATATTGTTGTATAGAAGTATTGTTAAAGCACCGATGATATATGTAGGTATTGTGTAGCTATATATATCTAGAAACCTTCTAGCAATTCTGCCGATATAGAAATATATAGCAGCAAGAATAGACGCTATAAAAGATTCTAAAACACCTTCTAGATTTAATTCAACATCTATATAAGCATGGCTAAAAAATATCCCTATACCTATAAAAGCTATAGCTATTCCAGCAACCTCTCTTCTACTAGGCATTTCTCTAGATATCATAGTCTCTAATAACAATAGATGAATAGGATATGCAACAACAATAGTAGTGCTAATAGATATAGGGATTTTAAAGAGAGAGTCCATCCACATAATGAAATGTAGAGCTAGAGCAACACCAGATAGAATAGCATATTTTAAACTTAGAAATATATGGCTATGAAAAAGCTTAACACCGTTAATAACTGCTATAAGAAATATTATTGGAACAGAGAAGAATAGTCTCCAAAAAGCACATGCAATAGCAGAGGCATTGGAAAGTCTAACCAAAATAGAGGCAGAACCAATACTAAGCATAGCTACAATAAATAAAACATAGTCTACTCTATATCTAGTCTTCATAAAGCCGCATCCTTATAAAAGTCTATGATATTTGGTTTAAGTTTTAAGCTATTGAAAACTTATAAACAGTATAACGAGTTTTGCTAGGAAAACATCTTAAATTAAGCTAGTTTAGACCTTGGGTTTAAGGATTCTATGAAGTTTTATACATCTTTGAATAGAAAGTATTGAAGATAATCTATATTTTAAAGGGATTATAATTGAAAAGCCTAATTATTTATAGAGAGTGAAGGATTTTAAATAGAACAGAAAGTTGCTATAGCCTAATAAATCTATATAATAACGGTACCTATTACAGAAATATTTATAGGAAAAAAGATCTAGTAACAACTAGCTATTAAATATGTTATGGGTGTATTTATGCAGTTTTGTAGAGATAATGTAGAAGATTTTATAGCTAGACATGGAATTAACGCTATGGTAAAAGAGTTTAGTGAAGGTGTTGAAACAGTTGAGAAAGCTTCTCAACTGTGTGGAGCCAAGCCTGATGAAATAATAAAGACACTTATAGTAATTGTTGATGGCGAACCTGTGGCAGTTATTGTTTCAGGTAATAAAAGACTAAACTATAAGAAGCTATTAATGGTTTTAAATGCTAGAAATGTGAGAATGGCTAAGCCAGAGGAGGTAGAGAAATACACAGGATTTGAGGTTGGTGCTATTTCACCATTATCAGAATGCATTAAAAGATTTAAAATAGTAATGGATAGAGAAGTGCTTTCTAATATCAATGTATGGTGCGGAGGTGGTAAAAAGAATAGCCTAGCATTTATAAAAGTTAAAGATCTATTAAATGTATTAAATCCTATAATAGCTGATATTTCTACATGACTCACTTAATTTAAAAGCTTCACATTAAATATCAATTTCAATGATTCTATAAAGAATAAAACACTTAAGATGCTATAGCGAAGACCTTTCCTAAATGGTACAAAGATTGTTTTAATTTCAATGCTTATTTAAGTTATTATATGTTTTTATATTGGTTTTCAGTATTGCAAAGAAGACATGTTTAAAGAAGCTTATATCAAAGACAAATACATTTATGTTTCCTCGTTAATGGTATTTGTGGATATCTGCAAATCACTATAGATCTGTTGGTGAGGTTGATCCTTTATCTAATTTATTAGCTCCCTTATATTCTATGGGATTCTGACGAGGATAGCACTTACTATCTAGGTTTTGATCTCTCACCGCAATAACATATCATAGAAACTGTTTAAGATTTATGTTTTAAAGGTATTTAAACTTATTTAAATTCAGTAACAGTCTCTATAGCCTTACTCAAAGCTATGATGTTAAGAGGTAAATAGTCAAGGACTTGAGATAATTAAACAAAGAGTAATGAATGATTAACTATTAAGAATGGTAGACTATACCATAACTAAAACCTTTATTTTGAAGAAGAAATAAGCTTATCTTAGAAATATTATGTTAGCTATTAATGTTGCTAAAACTGATGCTGTTAATGCCAACGTTACTTTTGATATGAAATCTATTCTTTTGTCCAGATCAACTATTCTATCTACTAATTGCTGGAATGTTCCTTCTAGTTTTGCGACTCTTTCACTAAGATTATTAATATCTCTTTTAAGAATTTCTATATCTTGTTTAGTAGCTACATCTCTTAAAACAGCATTAATTATTGCAAGATCTTATATCAGGTTCTATAACAAGCAGCTCAGCTAATCTCTTTCATGACTTAGCATCTTCTTCAAATAGCTTTATAATTAACTCAGCAGATAAAGACTCCATCATACTTCCCAGAAAATCTAGTTGTAAGAAAAATACAAAGCTATATTAAATATCATCTTATAAATTTCAATTGGTTAACTATTTAAAGCTAATATGGTTAAAAATTAAGATTTTGAGAACTATATAGCAAAGATAATGTGTCATAATCTTATATATAAGTTAAAATTGTATTATAAATATTATGAATAAAAATAAGATGTTTCTATATATATAAACATATGTGGTGTTAAATATGGGAAGTACTGTATATGGATTAGTTATTGGTGATAGCCATATACATGAAAGAGCAGACGAATTTCCAGAGAAATTTACAAATTATTTTAAAAGCAAAAAATATGACTTTGTCATTCATACAGGTGATTTAATAGACTATGATGTTTTAGAATATGTAAAAAGTTTAGCAAGTAAAGCCTATATAGTTCAAGGAAATATGGATTACATTAATTTACCTGAACATGAAATGTTTGAGTTATTTGGTATAATGATAGGTGTGATTCACGGTGATCAAGTTAGACCTCGCGGTAACATAGCAGGTTTAACTAGAATTGCTAGAAGCTTAGGTGTAGCAATTCTTATTTCTGGACATACACATACACCATTTATAGTATTTGACTCTGGAGTTCTCCATATAAATCCTGGATCTGTAACTGGTGTATGGGGTGGTGGAGGAGGCATAATGATACCATCATTTATAGAGTTAAGAGTTTTAGATACTAAAAGAGTTTATATAGCTCTGTATCAACTTGAAAACAATGAAATTATGTTGGCAAAGGAGGAAAGCATTTTATTTGTATAAATTTACAATATTTATTAAAGACAAAAGGTGTAGTTTTCATAATGAAGGATTATATTCACTATTAGATTGTATACTACCTTCTCTCGGTAAATAGCTATTTATAGTACTTACTCTGTGTTTACTTTTCAGCATCTTTAACATACTTCTTAATAACTTCCATCAACTCTTCACTATATAAACCTACATATGATTTCTTAAACATTTGTTACTCTATAGTTTTTAAGAATTAGCAAACAATAGGCATCTAACATTTAAAACTTAGGTTTTGTAATATTTTCGAGATTTTTTGACCTAGTATACAATGCTTTCGCAACACCTATTTAGGATTGAGAAACTGCTTTAATTTTATGATAGCTTTTATTAATTATGTTAAGGTTCTTAGTGATGATAAAGATTATGGCATTAAAAATATATAAATAACTTGAATGTATATCAAAACTTAAAGAACCTCTTTTAAGAATGTTAATAATATCAAAGGTTTGATAAAAGTGAATTTGTTATCGATATATATCATAGTAGCTATTACAACCGTAATAATAACTATAATTATAATACACTTAGAAAAAAGATATGGATTTTTATGTATAGATGTTCATAAAGTTGAAAAATACTCTATACCTTGCATTGGAGGCTTTAGCATTGCTATAGGTTTTGTTGTTGGTATTATTCTTCTCTATATATCAGGTTTGCTATCCTTTAACGAAACTATGGCTATTGCAACTTCAATAGTTTTATCAACACTTATTGGAATTATAGATGATTTTAATGATTTGAAATCAAGGTGGAAGATATTATTGGGTTTACTACCTGGTTTACCCATAATCATATCAAATATCTATATACCTAGGCCATGGACACCTTTTTTAGGTCATGCACATTTACCCATAGTATATCCCCTTCTAATATTAATAGCATTTACAGTATATCAGAATGGAGCCAATATGATAGATACACACAATGGCGCTCTTCCCATGTTTGCTTTTTCAGTACATTTATTTGCTTTACTATTGAAACTCTTTACCTCTTCGTTGGATAGAGTTTACCTTGTACTTATTTTTATAGTTGTTTTAGCATCTTATCTACCATTTAATATATATCCTGCAAAAATATTTAATGGAAATACGGGTTCTTTTGTCATAGGATCTTCTTTAGCTATATCAGCTATAATGCTTAGAGCTGAAATCTACTATATATTAGCATCTATACCTATGTTTACAAACGGTTTCTACTACATATCATCTGTAAAGGGATTTCTCCAAAAAGAGGATGTGAAAAGACCTACATATGTAGATAGCAAGGGCTGTATACATCCATCAAAAGATAGCTCTGCACCAATAACGCTAATTAGAATTGCAACAACTTTTTCACGGTCGTCATTAAGTGAAAAAGAACTTGTAATAGTACTATATACATTATTTATATTAACATCATTAACATCATTTATAACAACAGTAATGCTAGGATATAGATAGGTGTTTCATCCTCTACCAGGTATCCATAGATAGAGCAGTTTATTAGCAAATTCTATAGGTATTACATTGTTTAAGACATTTATATCACTTAACTGTGTTGATCCACCAAAGATTAGATCAAGCAAGCCTTTGGGCTTTTCAATTTCAATTATAGGAGCATAGTCTGGAATACCAGCCAGCTCTTTAGCTAGTTTAGTTGCTTTATCTAATGTGCCTACATCATCTATAAGACCAACTCCCACAGCATCTACACCTATATAAACTTTAGCGGTAAAAGCATCGCTAGATATGAAAGGTCTACATTCTTTAACACGGTCAATAAATATGTTAGCAGTTTTATTTACAATTTCTCTAAGTATCTCTAGCTCCTCTTCCGTTGGTGCTCTAAATTCTGATCCTATGTCTTTATATTCACCGGACTTTATAATAGTTACATTGATGCCTATTTTATTAAGCATCTCATCAATATTGATAAGCATCATGACAGAGCCTATAGAGCCTACTAAGGCATGTGGTGAAGCAACAATTCTTTTAGCAGGTAGAGATATATAGTAGCCTCCACTAGCCAATACTTCTGGAGCATATATAACTACAACTCTATCCTCTGCTAATTTCTTTATAAGCTGGTATATTTCTTCAGAAGCAGCTGCAGAGCCTCCAGGACTATCAATCACAAACACAACAGCTTTTGCAGCAGGGTCGCTAACGACTCTATCCACATAATATTTAACATCAGATGGTGTTATAGTAGCTCCACCAAATATACCGGTTTTACTATAGCTTATAGTACCACTTAGTCTAGCAATAGCTACATAGCCTATCATAACTCTTTCTATTTGTTGTGTAAAGCTCCAAAGCCATATACCTATAGCTATAACAGCTATTATAGCTATAGACAATATTATTATAAGCGTCCTTTTTCTCATATATATCCCTAGAAACAATATATTTCACAGTAATATAAATTATAGGTTTCCTAAAGCACAATTTTAAAAACTATGAATGCTATGTTAAATCGCCACATGCACATGTTAATTCATGTATTATTCTATGCAGCTCCTCAATATTTTCTAAAGTCTTTGCAGAAACTTTAGGAACCTTTGCAGCTTTTGCATAAAGATATATATTATTCAATATATTACTCATCATCTCTCCATATACACCCATATTCCTAAGCTTCTCTGCAACTATACTAATATCGCTTATGACATCACCTATAACATCTACTGTAGATACCAGATCAATCTTATTAATAACGGGAACTACATCTGCACCTAGCCTAGCTTGTATAGCTGTAGACATTATAGCAATAAATGCATAGTCTTCATATCTATGGATAATATCAGCATCAACAACAAATACCACTACAAACTGCCTAGATACTTTTTTTAAAGCATCTATAAGGCGGGGAGCTATATCTCTAAAAATAAATATTTCCATCTGTCCAGGTGTGTCAATTAAAATAAAATCAGAGTCAACATCTCTAAAAAGACCCTCTATAAAATCTATTTTGCTAGATAGAATATCCATAGACTTTACTAAAGCGCCGTTGGGGCCAAGACCATATTCAATTGAAATTTTATGAACATCTATAACACCTCTAACATCGAAATCAGGGTTATATGGAATATACTCAGCAGCAGGATCGAGATTAACTTTATATACTCTATGGCCAAACACCTCTTTAAGCCATTTAGAATAGGCATATATGAGGGTTGACTTACCTGAACCAGCAGGGCCTATAAACACTACAATAGTTTTGCCCAATAGATCATCACCAAGCTATTCAATCTAAAGCTTGATCTTCATTTTTCTATTTATACTAAAAAGAATTTTATATAATGCGTAAAAAGTTGATTATATTTAAGATAGAGTCTATAGATCTATAACCTATTAAAACAACACCAACACCTTTCTCTCTATCCCATACTACAAAACCTGGTGTTGCAAAAATGCCATAGCTATACTGAGCTTCCTCAGCATCCTCTGCTATAACATCATCAACATTGTATTTATCTACATCTGGTATAGAGCCATAGACCTCCTTCATTATTTGGAGAACATCAGCTGTAGTAGGATAGACATTGTTGTAGACTCTACCATAAATCTCTTTAAACATTATAGAGATATAGGTAGAGTTTTTACTCTCCATATACATTGATACTAAATATCTATGGATATCGTTAACCTCGGAATGCACTATTAAATTCTTTAATACTAAAGCTATGGTGTTGTTCTTTATATATTCCTCTAAACCTGGAAGAACCTCTATATAGAACTTAGCACAATAAGGACACCACGCATCTTCATATATAAAGATGTAATATTTTGCGTCAATAGAGCCGATAACAGGGGTTTTATCTATATTTAATATAGGCTTTTTAAGAGTTTCTAGATATATATCTACGTTGTTGAGTATAGGTACATTATAGCTATAGATATATGCATATGTTGCTACAGTTACATCAGGTTTTGAGACAAAAAAACTCTCAACATCATCAAAATATGTATTGACTAGCTTAACTGTAGATAAATCAGTTTTTGTGCTATATATACCAAAGATAGGAAATGTTGAATATTTGCCGAGGTTGTTTCTCAACTCACTACTTAAATCTCTATAGCTAATTACACATAAACTAAAAGTGATATTTACAGTATTACTGCTATTACTAGCTATAGCGTTACTTAAACTAGAGGAAAGCATGTTAAATAGCTGTATATTTGGTTCAATGCTATGGTATATAGCTACAAAAGCATTTTCACTATTGTTACATCTTTTACTTAGTTCATTAATAGTAGGTGTAAGCTTTATTCCATGAGGTATAACAGTTCTAAAGTAAAACAATATAGATGTAATAGCTATGGCCATCACTATAATTGAGACTATTAACAGTATAATTTTCTTCAAGATCTATCACACATATTATGCTTGTTCTATATAGATATCACAAAAGTTAATAAATACAAATCATATTAATTACATAGTGCTATAGCCATCTTGGGAAATGCTGAGAGGTATGTATAGGGTTGAATTCATTTACATAATTCGTTAGCATCATTTCTCTAATCTTCTCCATAGCTCGGGTTTGTGAGACAACCCATGACAACTTAACGTAAGCTGTTTCTGATAACATGTCGTCACCAGGTATAACACCTATCTCTAGCAATTTTCTACCAGTTGTATATACATTCATATTAACCCTTCCAAATAGTGTTTGTGTAGTCATTACAACAGGTATCTCTTCTTCTATAGCTCTCTTTATCGATTCTATTGCATAGCTACCTACATGGCCAAGCCCCGTACCTTCTAAAACTATACCATGAAACTTTTTATCAATTAGAAAATCTATTATATCGCTTTGAAATCCTGGATAAGCTTTAACCAATGCTATCTTTTCATCAAACCCTATTATTGCTATAGTCTCTTCTCTATTTTTAGTCCTTGGAATAAATCTTTTATTAATTAACATAATGTCTTTTCTATTTAGATCTATCTTAGCTAATGGGAAGTCGTTTATAGACTGGAATGCATCTCTTCTACTGCTATGCATTTTTCTAACCTTAACACCTCTATGTGCAAAAGCTTCACCATCTGATGGCGTTGAATGCATAACTACCACAACTTCTCCAAAAGGTGCTTTAAGAGTTGTTACAACAGCGGCTAGTAGATTAAGGGCAGCATCTGCACTAGGTCTATCACTACTTCTTTGAGCTCCTACAAGAGCTATTGGAAATGGAAGATTTCTAATTGCAAAAGCTAGAGCAGATGCCGTATAACTCATAGTATCTGTACCATGTGTAACTACAACACCTTCTACACCTGTAGAGATAGCTTTATATATGTTTTTAGCAATTGTTTCCCAATGCTTTGGGGTCATATCCTCGCTTAATATATTGAATACAACCTCAGAGTCATAGCTAGCTAAATCAGCTAGCTCTGGTATAAGGTCTAGAAGATCTGAAGGAGACATAGCAGGTTTGACAGCACCAGTTTCATACTCTACTCTACTAGCTATTGTACCACCACATCCAAGTATCTTAACAATAGGCTGTATAGATGCTATTTTCACCTGGGCTTCCTCTCCAGTATATGCAAAGGATTTACAATCATAAACATCAATATTTTGAATTCTATTGATGCTTACACCAATATTATAGCCGTTACTAAGCTTAACAACAATAATATCTGGTGCACTAAATTCGTGTTTTGGCATTAAAAGTCCTTCTACAAATATGTTTCCACTTAATGTAAGTCTTACTCTACAGCCTATCTTAGCACCAAGTTTTTCTAAAATATCTTTAACTCTACCACTATAACCAGGCAATGCCTCACTCATTTCTATCACATGCTATAAATAAATAGTAATATAGTATTAATAGTTTATAAGTTCTTAGAAGATATAAAACATGTCAATAATGCGAAGAATATATTAAACCCTAAAAATTTTAAAGTTGAAGAGAATTATGTTTTATTAAGAAGAATTAAATCTCTTCACCTGTTGTAATAGGCTTTTCTATCTTTCTCATTTGTTTGAGATACATCTCATAAATTTCTTTCGTTGTTGTTGCTTCATTTGCTGTTTTATCTTCTCTCCATCTTATAAACCTAGGGAATCTTATAGATATACCAGCATCAGATTTGATCCAGCCTTTACAGCATGTATGTAGAGGTGATAGTGTAAGCTCTGCACCTCCAACCTCCATGACAACCATCGGTTCGAACCATACATCTGCTTCTATATCGCTATCAACTCTTTGATGCTTATATGGAAGTCTATATAATTCTAGCTTTTTAGGTAGCTCTGCAAGCTCTTCATCTGTAAATCCTGTACCCACCTTGCATACAGTTTTAAACCTATCTGTTTCAGGGTCGTAGGCAGCAAGTAGAAGAGCTCCAAAAGTACCAGCTCTTTTACCTCTACCATGAAAAGCACCAACAACGACAAGGTCTACAGTATCGCTCATTTCACTTTTATAATCTCTTTTGTATTTTATCCATAGCCAGCCTCTTACACCAGCTTGATATATAGAGTCTGGTCCTAGTGATTTTACTACAAGACCTTCGCATCCATTTTCAACAGCTTTTAAAAAGAATGTTTCAAGTTCTTTAACATTTGTAACTATAGTGCCATCAGCTAGTTTAAACTCATCTGATTCATTAATTATTTTCTTAAGCATCTCTTTTCTTTCTGATAAAGGTTTTGTTGTTAGGTCATAGCCATCGACATATAGACAATCGAAAATCCTTACTATAACAGGGTATTCCTTTAAAGCTTCATGTATATCTTTTTTCCTCTTTCTATGCATAAGTTCTTGGAATGGTTTAAAATCCCCTGTTTCAGGATCTATAGCAATTATTTCACTTTCTATAATAGCTTCAGATGCTTTTACATATTTAAGCACCATATCAACAACATCTGGATATTGATGCGTTATCTCCTCTAATCTTCTAGAAAATATCCACACCCTACCTTCTTTTTTATGTATCTGTGCTCTTTCCCCATCGTATTTAAACTCTGCCAATGCTGGTGAACCTGCTTTAGTAAGTATCTCATTTGGATCACTAGCTCTTTCAGCAAGCATTGGTCTTAGTGGTATTCCAGGGGTGGGTTTTATATTTTTAATTTCTGAGGCTCCTTTTTCTGCAATAATTCTTGCTATTGCACCAAGGTCTGGATATATATTATAGGCACGTTCAATAAGATCTCTAGAAACGCCAAAAGCTGATGCTAGTCCATCCATAACAGTTGCTTCTCCAACTCCGAGTCTAAGTCTGCCTTCAACAAATCTAACAATATATTTTGCTTCCTTAGCCTCTGCTTTTGCTAGAATAGCTGAGAGTAGTCTTAGCTTCATATCTCTGCTGCCTTCCCCTTGAAGAGAAGCTATTTTTACAAATGTGTTGTAAACTTCATCAACAGTTAAACTTTTTAGTGGTGCAGCTTTGGTATTCTTTATAAAACTTGTTAACCCAACAGCTCTAGACTGTTTGCTTGTTTTAATCTTTTCTATAGCAAGCCCATAGTCTCCTAAACTCTTATATAGCTTCTCTACTTCAGACTCTTGAACACCTGTAGCCATAGCTATTGCTTTCTGGATACCCTTTTCAGCTATTCCAATTTCTGGCAAACCTTTCCAATCGGGCCAAAGAGTTCCAAGGATTATATAAACAACTTTATCTATATCACTAGCAGGTGTCTTTTTAAATAACATAGCTAATGCAGCTGCTTGCTGAATCTTACTACTAGTTTTTTCAAGTATATCGAGAGTCTGTGCAATTAGTAGGAAATCCATTAAAATATCCCAGTATATTAATTAGTTTCCAGAGTAGATATACTCTACAGCTCACAGCCGATGATGACAATCCGGCAAGAATGATTTTATGATTATTCAGAGTTACTCTGAGGAGCTCTATAAAATCTCAACAAGAGATCCAAGAAGCTGACCAGGTATATTGGGCTTAAATCTAACAATGGCTATAGAGTTTCTATAGCTATGAACCTTTAACACCTTACCTCTATATATATTTCCATATCTATCTCTAGCTATAACCTTTGAACCAATCAAAGAGCCAATATTTTTCCTCTCTATAAACACCTTAATAAGCACTTGGTTATTATATTGCCTTGCGCCACCTCTCCTATAGCTTAGGATAGTGCCTCTAGCCTTTACATTTTGGCTAGATATACTCATCTAGGTCACCATGAAATAAAATAGCAGATGGAGAAAGCTTAAAAAATTTATCTCTAAATATATATATTAAAAAGGTTTTAAGCTGTACCAGTTGCAGGAGCGGAAGCTTTTTGCTGAACAGAGCCAACAACTGGTAGCTCTGGGAACTTCTCTTTCATTCTTTGTTCAGCAACCACTCTAGCTTCATCTAATATCTTTCTAGCTTCTGGTGAGGCATACATATCACCAGTTGGCATACCAAGTGCTTCTCCAGCTGATATAACAACATCTCTTAGCCCTTCCTCAACCTCTGAAAGCTCTAAAGACATTTCAGGCATTATACCCTTTATGATTTGTCTAAGCTCTTTTACTACCCCTACTACAGGAACAAGCCCAGACATTATATCACCCATGGTTATAACAGTATCAAGTCTTAATGCAACTTGCTCTAGTGCTACTTGTGTTATTGTTAATTGTTTAACCATTTTTCTAATCTCTGCAATTTCATTCGCATACATAGTTGCTCTAACTTCGTCTCCTTGAGTTAAAGCATCTACAACCCTTTCAAATAATACCCTATCTCTTTCTCTAAGTCTCTCTATAAATACTTCTAATCTACTAACCATAGCCCTTATCTTATAGTCAGCCATCACAAGTTTTTGTTTTATAGGCTCTTTACGTTTGAAAGTCTCTTTAAGTTTTTCACTTACTGTTGGTCCGCCAGCCCATCTTTTTTCAAAATCTGAGAGTGAAACCATCTGTATTCCCATAGCTATGATTTTGAAGATGATTACTATATAAAAAGTGAGGTCTATAGATATAGGCTCATAGATTAAAGAATTAAAGTCGTTTATTGTAAAAGGTATTACGGGCCAATATACTTAAAAACACTAAAAGTTATTGTGTATTGATTTAACCACTATTTTTGTCTATGTCTATATCTCTAGGTATTGCTAAATTCTTAAAATACAACTGAAATGCACTGCTCTATCAAAAACTGTTGGTTTGTAGTTCTAGTGTATAGAGATAAAGGTTGCTATATCACAAATAAGTAGATAAAGTAGTTAAGCTATGTGAATAGTTGATATAATGAATGGTGTTTATAGTATTGAAGTCTATAGGAATATCAGGTGTTCCAGGAACAGGGAAAACGACTATTGCAAGAAAGCTTTCAGAATATCTAGATATACCGGTAATAGATTTAAGTGAACACGCCATCAGAAATATGCTTATAATAACGTATGACATCACAACACAAAGCTATATAATAGATGAAGAAAGGTTGCAGAGAAGTGTGGTAGATATTTATAGAGATAAAGGTCCTTTAATAATAGATAGCCACTATGTTGAGATACTACCACGTGAAATATTCGAAATTGTTTTTGTTTTAAGGAAGGATCCTGAAGAACTGTTAAATATACTATTATCACGTGGGTGGAGCCCTAAAAAAGTTGCTGAGAATATTGAAGCAGAACTTCTTTCTGTATGTACAATAAATGCTATTGAAGAGCTTGGTGAAGATATTGTTGTGGAAATAGATACCACAAATAGATCTGTAGATGATGTAGTTAAAGAAATTATAGATATTTTATTTGGAGATGAGTCTATATATTATGGATATAGAATTGATTGGTTAACAATATTACCTAACGATAAAATAGAAAGACTGATTAGATTTATAGAAATAAATAGCATATAGTTTTAGATATATTCTTATAGATATCTATTGCGATAAGGGAAATGCCCAACAATTTTTCAACTCTGAATTAGTAAGTCAATAATAGGTGTATAGCATATGTCTGAGCAATCACAAAATCAAATACAACAAACAACTATAGTAGCTGATGTTCCTCCAAATGTAGAGCTTATGGAAGTTAGAAAAACAATTAACAATATTGCTGAGAAGCTCAACTCATTAGACAACGAAATAACAACATCTATAAGTTATATTAATAAAATTAAGGCATTGGTTATGATCTTCGAATCTATAGGTATGTGGAAGTGCTCAACATGTAAAATGAATATAAATGGGGTATGTACAGGATGGAGGTTACCAAGCAATCTCAGCAACGATTTAGCGAATTTATTAGGCGAGGATATTGTTATACAACAAGATAATGTCTATAGATTTAAAATAGATAAATTCCCGTTTATAGGCTCTATATGTCCTATCTATATACAACGTCTATAGCTAATTAATTCATAGAGATTCAAGCTGTTTTTTCCTTTTCTCTTTAATTTCGTTAATTCTATCCTTTAATTCTTTAATAACCATTTTAACAGCGCTTTCAAGGCTTTTCTGATCTAGATAAAGAATAAGATTTTTAAAGAATTTTAATGCACATGATTTTGAATGGAATACTAGCTCTTGTCCACCGATGCTGATTTTAACACCTTGTCCTTCATAGAATATACGTCCACATACAATACATTCAATTTTTTTATCTCTCATAGCTCACCATCCACCTATCTGCTTTCTAGATATCTGCAAACATTTGATTACATATTTTAAAAGTTTTATTAAACTGATCTAAAATGAAATCATAGTAAAAGAGATGTAATTTCCAAGATCTTGGTGAACTTCACTCTTCATTGTTGAGGGAAAACCATAGTTTCGAGCCAAGAAGAGTTGAGATCTTTAAAGTTCGTAGTTGTTTATGGATATATCTTGGAAGTTCCTATATTTATTTCTTTTCAGTGGGATAAGCCTTTTTCTCAGATAGATATCTATCCAACTCTAGCTTTTTTATAATGTTTTCAGCTTTTTTTACAGCTTCATCAAGTTCATCAGCTAATACATTGATATATATCCTAGTTCCCTTTACCATAAATCTAAATCTCTTGCCTGGCAAACCTTCATATCTATATACATCAACAAGTACAAGCTCTATAACCATTTCTATCAACATCTAGACAGCTTTTAATGCATTTTCAAATATCTCTAAACCTATTTTTGCCTCTTCATCATTTATAACTATTGGTGGAGCAATTCTTATGCTACTTTTTCCACAGCCTAGAAGCACTAAACCTCTTTTTAAAGCTTCATATAAAACCTTATTTCTAGTATTGATGTCATGCTCCTTTGTTTTTCTATCTCTAACAAATTCTATACCCCATGCCAATCCCAAGCCTCTAACATCGCCTATAAAGCTATATTTTTCTTTAAGCTCATATAATCTTTCAGCGAATAGTCTCTCAAGTTTTACAACATTACCAAGATATCTCTCTACAACCTCTATAGTTTTTAATGCAACCATTGATGCAAGTGCATGTCCTCCAAATGTATTGCTATGTGCCCCAGGTTCAAAATCCAGCTCAGCTCTAAATATTGTAGCGCCTATAGGTATAACCCCACCTCCAAGTGATTTAGCCATTGAAATTATATCTGGTGCTATATTAAAGTGCTCTATGGAGAACATTTTGCCTGTTCTACCAAGTGCCATTTGAATCTCATCATCTATAAGAAGAATGCTGTATTTTTTTGCAACTTTTTCAAGCTCTATAAAGAAATTCTTTGGAGGTATAACATACCCTCCTTCACCAAGAATAGGCTCAAAGAATATTGCAGCAACTTCATCTGGTGGAATATAGTGTTGCAAAACCCAGTAATCAATGTATTCGACAACTCTATTAACAAGTTCATCTGGATTTTCATAACCATCTATATTCCATGGATTTCTATAGGGATTTGGATAAGGTACATGTATTACTCCATCCATTGTTGGAAAGAATCCCTTCTTCTGAATTGGCTTAGAAGCTGTTAGACTTAGCGAACCCATTGTTCTGCCATGGAAAGCTCCAATGAATGCTATAAAGTATTTCCTCTTTGTTGAGAATCTAGATATCTTTATTGCGGCTTCATTAGCCTCTGTTCCACTATTACATAGAAACACCTTTTTTCTAAATGAACCAGGCGATATAGATGTTAGTTTTTCTGCAAATAAAACTTGGTATGGGTTGAAGAAATCTGTTCCTGCAGCATGTCCAAGTTTTTTAAGCATTTCAATAGCTACATCTCTAACATCTGGATGTGTTGGATATCCAAGGTTTGAAGCTGATATAGATGATGCGAAATCGAGATAAATATTACCGTCTACATCATATAGCCACACACCTTCACCTCTTTCAATCACGAGTGGAAGGTGTTTAGGATCATGTGTTGTTGTGGCTATATATTGTCTATGTCTTTCAATGACTTCAAGTGCTTTTGGACCAGGGGGAGGTGTTATAATCAAGGGTTTTCTCTCCATAACTTTACACACTCTAGATCTAGTATTTAGATTAATCATAAGATGTAAGCTAAATATAAAAACATTTCAAATTATAACTGTTTATAGTTAAGTTTATCTATCCTGTTTAGAATAGATCTATATCCTGGGAGAAGCTATGCCCAGACTAAGCTCAGGATTGGTTATAGCTGGTGCTTATGCAGATAAAATAAGAAGAACACTATTTGCACAGCTAAGAGATTATGTTAGAAAAGAGAAGGAGTGGGGGCAAAGAATAGCATTTGCAGTTGCTCAGATAAATAGAGTCCTATATACACTCCTCGTTGAACAGTTAAAAATTGATAAGGGCGATGTTGTAAGAGTTAGAATAGATTATGAAATAGATGAAAATGGTAGAAACATTGTATGGAAGTGGGATAGCTTAAGTGTTGAAGCATTTAGAAGAATACCGCAAGAACAAATAGATTCTATGGTCAAGCAACTAGTGTCTAAAGCAACAGAAATTGCAATGGCTGCTGTAGCATATACTTTAACAAGCCTTGGTGAGACATTCGATGGTGATGTGGTATTTACTGTTAATCTAGGTGAAAGAGATGTAGGAGCAGCTATAATTACCCCTGTTAACGAATCTTTAGCTATACTCAAAAGAGGTGCTGTTATAGAGCCAACACCTGCAATATTTGAGAAAGTAAAGCTTGAAATACCAGCCGGTAGTAATGTTGAGGATGTTTTAAAGAACACTCTAGCCACTGTTATTCAAAGTGCAAGACACGTAAGTGTAGATGAGGCTTTAAAGATAATTAATGCAATTAGAGAAAGAGTGGCTGCAAAACCTATACCTAAATATGAAGAGGTTGAAGAAGAGGGCTAAATTAAATAGAAAATTAAAGTAAGATATTCTTTACTTTTTCATCTTCTTCTTTTTCTAACAATTAAAGTAAATTCTTTTCTACCTGTAACCTCAACTTCTTCCCCAGCCTCTATAACCTCACCACTTTCAGCATACCAGTATTCACCATCAACAAATACAAATCCTTTTTTCCCAGGTTCTATACGATCAATAGCTCTTCCAATACTTGGTCTGCCTCCAGGAACATATGTAATCTCTCTTCTCTTTCTATTTGCTTCAATAACCTTATATATTATGAATATGAAAAACGCTGATAAACCACTACCTATAATTAGTACAAGATTCCTTATAGATTCAAAGATCCCTGGATATACAAATGTAGCTGGGTTTATCGGCATTAATAGAAATCCAAATATCAGTGCAATTATACCACTTATGCCAATTATGCCATAGCCTGGTGTGAATATTTCAATTGTTATAAGAATAGATCCCAGAGCCAATAATATTATAGATATTATATTAATATTCATTCCACCTCCTATTAAAGCAAGCAAAAGAAATACAAAAGTAAATGGAAGAATATCTATTCTGCCTGATAAAAGTGCTATAAATGTTCCAAAGAAGCCTATGAACCAGAGAATAGAGTTTATGGTTGAATCTCTTAAATATGCATAGACTTGGATATACATAGGTGGTGAAAATTCTTCATATCCATATATATTTATAGTGGCATTCTTTTTAATGCCACTATACGTTAATGTAACAGTCTCTCCATTTATATTAGAGATGAGTTCATTTAAGTTATTAGCGATTAGATCAACTACATTGTATTTAACAGCTTCTTCTCCATTTAGTACAAGGTTTCTTCTAATAAACATTTCAACAGCTGTTGCATTTCTTCCTCTAATCTCGGCATATCTTGTAGCCATTGCAACAACGCTATTTATTATTTTACTTTCATTGATAAATTCATATTGTCCTGTTACAGGGTTTATTGTTATTGGTTGTGCTGCACCTATTACACTATGTGGTGTGCTAGCTACTATATGCATTGGCTGTATAATTATACTTGCTGCGCTAAAGGCTTTATCAGTTATAAAGCCTATTACAGGTATTTTAGCTTCTAAAATCATGTTAGCTATATTTATTGTTGGATCTATATAACCTCCATAGCTATTAACTACTATTAGAAGAGGTACATTTCTATTCTCTGCTAAAGCTATAGCTTGCTTCACATACTCTTCTGTAGGTACGTCAATTGTACCTATAACCCCATCTATTTTTATAATAATTGCATTACCAGAGAATAAAGTTCCATTATCACTGTTAATATGGAGTAGTATATTATATGAGGATATAACCATTATAATAAGAATAAAAAATAAGTTTATCTTAATTAACCTATGGATAAACATAACTACTTCACTTCTTTGGATTCCTGAGACATAGATGCAGAAGCTTTTTGAGCAGCAAATGCTGTGGCTATAGCTTCAGTAGCTGTTTTAGCACCAAAGCTCTCTGTTATTATTATCACATTCTTTTCCTTGGCTATGTCAACATATGTTTGAAGCTCTCTTAATCTTAAAGCTATTGGATGGGACTCATATGTTAAAGCAGCTTCAGACAGTATCTTTGCAGCAGTTCTTTCAGCTTCAGCCTCAATTATTCTAGCTCTTCTAATTCTTTCAGCCTCTGCCTGATGAGCCATAGCCCTAATCATTCCCTCTGGAAGCTCAACAGCTTTTAATGTCACCATAGAGACTTTCACACCCCAAGGCTCTGTAACACTATCAATTATATTCTGTATTTTTCTATTTATTTCATCCCTTTTTGTTAAAACATCATCAAGCTCTAATTGCCCAATAACATCTCTCATAGTTGTCTGAGCCAGCATTGCAATAGCATAGTTATAATCTCTAACTCTTAAAACAGCTTTTTCAGGATCTATAACACGATAATATACAGCAGCATCAATTCTTATAGTAACATTATCCTTAGTTATAACTTCTTGTTTAGGAACATCAATTGTATTAATTCTCATATCGACAACAAGTCCTCTATCAACAAAAGGTACTAAGAAAACAAGGCCAGGTCCTCTGATACCTACAAATTTACCAAGCCTTAACACTATTAATCTCTCCCACTCTCTCACAATTCTTAGAGATCTTGATAATATTGTGGCTACTATTATTATTAGTAAAAAAATTCCAAATAGCTCTAATGGGCCTATAACCATATTTATAACCACCAATATTATTATCTAGTAAAGAGATATATTAGCTGATATGAATAACCTAGGTTTCTATAACTATAGTCGTTGTTATTAATTCTCAGTTTCAAAGAACATTCTATTTATTTTATACATACATCTAAAATATGTTTTCTATAACATGATATAATCTGCAAAGACCTATAAATATTTATCTTCACTTTTCTATTCGTTTTATGGAATCTCTTCAGCTTCTCTCAACATGGAAATTGAAATTAAGATCTTAAAATACTATGGCTCATCTAAATTAATATCGAGATAGAAATAAGCAAACAAATTTCCACATCTTTGTTAGTTAATAATAATTGGACGGTTTCATAAACCAAGTATATGTATTTGAAGTAAGCATGGGTTTAGGTTCTTGGAACAGATACATGGTATATTTTTCTTGAAGTAAGAATAATGTTTATATATGAATAGTAAACAAAATATAGAATAGATCTATAAGCAATTAAAATATTAGGATGGAACTATATTTTATCTAGTTGAAGGCGCTCAATATAGTATTTTAGTATATCTTCGTAATTTTCAGCTATAGTCTTAAATTCATCTTGTTCAATGATTGTAAATGGTATTGCATCTTTTATGCTTTGAAGCCCTGAAATTATCATGATGAACCTGTATATACCTATGCCTACACCAGCAGTTGGTGGCATACCGTATTCAAGAGCCCTTACATAGTCTTTATCCATTGGATGGTATTCTATCTCTCCACTAAATCTATGCAATGTCTTTTGCCTTAAGTTCTCTTCCTTCTTAAAGAAATAATACTGTACTATTGGGTTGTTCAATTCGCTATACCCATTGCCAATCTCAAGACCCTTAACAAATAATTCAAATCTTTCAGAGTATCTAGGGTCTTTCCTATATGGTCTAGCTAGTGGTGATATATCTCTTGGGTATAGTGTTATATATGTTGGTTGTATAAGCTTTGGTTCTACAATTTTTTCAAAGAGTTTTTCAATAATTTTTCCTCTTCTAGGGTCTTCAACCTCTATACCGAAATTTTTAGCAATTTCAATGAGCTCGTTATAATCTCTATCTCTAATCTTTATACCTCCAAAACCTTCAATAGCTTCTTCTAGAGATATTCTTCTCCATGGTGGTTTAAAGTCGAGTTCCATTTTATCTCCATCATACTCAATCTCTATCTTATAATCACCATATACATTTTTAATGCTATATGCAATCATCTCTTCAACAAGTTTCATCATATCGTTCCAATCAGCAAATGCTTGATATATTTCAATTTGAATAAACTCTGGATAATGCTGGGCATCTATATCCTCATTCCTAAAACATACAGCTATTTCATATACTCTATATAGATTAGCAACAATAGCTCTCTTAAGATAGGTTTCAGGTGCTATGCTTAGATAAACATTTTTATCTAATGCATACATCTTTGTGGTAAAAGGTCTTGCTAGTGCACCTCCATAGATTGATTGAAGCTTAGGTGTATGGATTTCTATAAAGCCTTTAGAGTCTAGATAATCTCTGAAATTCTTCTCTACTCTATACATTAATATAATGGCGTTTCTTACTCTTTCATTTAGCATTATATCTAGATATCTGAGTCTATACCTTTTATCAACATCTGCTAGTCCATGCCATTTCTCAGGATAGTCTCTCCATGTAATAGAAAGTATAGATAGTTCATTAACTAGAATTGATAGCTCTCCTCTTAAAGTCCTTATAGGTTTACCTTTAACACCAACAACATCACCTATATTCAACAGCTCAACAACCTTCCAAATATTTTCACCTACTATGTCATATCTAAATACAAGCTGTATTGTAGCAGTACCATCATCGAGTATAGCAAATACTATTTTGCCATGCTTTCGCAGACCCATAATTCTTCCTGCAACACTATGTATATCGCTAGACTCTTCACCTTTACCAAGATAACTATACCTACTTCTTATCTCCGAAACAGTTGAGGATATATCATATCTATACTCTGTTATATAAGGGTCTATACCAAGAGCTACGAAACTCCAAAATCTATGTCGCTCAGACATTAACACCACACTAAACTCTATTTCTCAAAGATATAGTTAATATCTTTTTCCCAAAATACGTAAAGTATGTTGTGGTTAGTTAATGGTTTTTAAGTTTTTCTATGTATATATTTTTAAATGTTTAACCTGCATACCTACCTCTATCGCTAGATCTAAAATATTCTAAAGCAGAATTAACAACTAAATTATCTTAAAACTCAAGACCATAAACAAACCATAAAATAACTAAATAAAAACAACAATACTATAAAAATCCATTAAAATAAATCAGCATTATATCATCTTTTCATCATTTATCATCGAAGAGCGCTTTCATCATTATTTCTAATAATTAAAAACCACTACATATGGTTTTTAATTTTAACAGTTAAGACTAATAATATTAGTGGCAATAAGTTGCGATAAATTTTTATGAAGCCTGGATTTATTTAAATATTGGTGGGATAATATAACTGATGTACCTTGGGTTCCATCTCCTTATATTGTTATTGAATATTTGTTATATGCGCTTGGAGTTAAAGAAAACGATGTTGTATTAGATCTTGGATGTGGTGATGGAAGGGTCCTATTAAGGTTTTGTAGACATGGTGCTTTTGGTATCTGTATTGAGTTGAATAAGATACTCTGTAACGTATTTGATATTGTATCAGAAAATATGGGGGTAAAGAACAGAGTTAAAATATATTGTACAGATTTCTTTAAAATTAATCTTAAAGAAATTATGCCTAGGCCTACTATAGCATATTTATTTTTGTATCCATCAACATTGGAGGGTCTTTCTCGTAAATTAGAAAATGAGTTGGATCCAGGAACGATTATAGTTACGTTAGATTTTGCAATAAAGGGATGGAGTCCATTTTATGTTAAAAGCATAGTTGATGAAAATAATCATGATAGATTATTATGGTTCTATGCTATAGGTATATCTAATCCCAATGCAAGAAGAATTGACTATATAGATCAAGAGGAGCTTAATTTGATTGAAAGAAATCTCTCTAAAAGGAAGCTATTTCTTTATTGAGATAATATATATTCTCTTATCTGTATTAGTCAGGTTATCGACCCTTCCTCATCTCTCAGTATACGTCGACTACATCATCCCTTAAGCTCTATTCTATATCTATACCATATATAGCTTTTCCTTTAAATTATCTGGTATTTGATCCTCCTTTAAAATCAATGCGTTCATAGGTGGTTTATGTGTTTTTGGACCTATAATAATATATTTAGATGCATCATCATTTCTACTTTTAAATACTCTAGCCTTTACATAATATCCATCACTTCTCTCAATATATACATACTTACCATGTTTTAAAGCCATATTTTTATCCACCTAATACACCTATGCTTTATAAGAGGTAAAAAAGCTATTTAAAATATGCTATATCAGCTTAGATAGCAATTTCAAGGTGTGTATCATGATAGTTTTTAAATCTTGGGATGAACTTGAAAATGCTATTAAGAATTGTACAAGATGTGATCTCCATAGATTTAGAAAAAATGCTGTTCCAGGTGAAGGGGATAAGGGATCTCATGTAATTTTTATTGGTGAAGCCCCTGGATCTACCGAAGATGAAGCTGGTAGACCATTTGTTGGAGCAGCTGGAAAGCTTTTGACTATGACCATGGAAAAACTTGGCATTTCAAGAGATAAGGTGTATATAACAAATGTGGTTAAATGTAGACCTCCTGGTAATAGAGAGCCTAGAGAAGATGAGATATCTCTATGTAGCATCTATTTAGAAAACCAGTTAAAATTTCTTAATCCAAAAATTATAGTTACATTAGGAAATATTGCCGGTAAAAAGATATTTTCTATGGCTAATATAGAGTGGCATGGTATTACTAGAATGAGAGGAAAAACATATAGTGTTAATATAGTTGGTTTAGAAGCTATTGTCATACCAACAATACATCCAGCTGCAGCACTATATAATCCCCAACTTAAGAAGATTTTTGAGGATGATTTTAAACTTATTAGAAATGCTTTAAATAGTTTAAAGGGTAGTGAAAAAGCGGCATCTAAAACTCTTCTTAGTTATGTAAAGCAGTAATATTATTAGAAGAAACAATGTTAAAGCATTTAGCAATATCGCAGCATTTTTCAATGCATTTAAAAGGATATCGACCCTCTCTATAGCGTTTGAGCTCATAAAGACATCCACGTTTTCGTTAATAGCATTGTTTATGATGTTTGTAGTAGCAGCTATAAGTGTTGACATAGATAGAAGAGCTACATAGTTAGCTTTATCTATTTGTTTAAGATCTTCTGCGTAGATGTAATAGATATAAGGAATGACTCTAGACTCGTTGCTTAGATATCCATTAAGGATTCTATATAGTTCTTTAAGATTATCAACAATAATTAGCTGTGAAGAGTTGTTTAGCTGAGTAACAAGGCTACCTCTTATTGAAGCTATTGCTGAGAGAGATAGTGGGGCGAAATCCTGGCTCCATTCAATTACCGAGCTTATAGCTTTAAGAGTGTTTAATGCTATATTGTATGCTTTATTAAAAGGTATAGCTCTTTCATTTACACTATTGTTCACAATCTTTAGCACATTTAGCCATGTATCTATAGTTAAACTCCTAGAATAGGCTCTGGTTATGGCTTCTAAAACAGTTGGTGGATATTTTGTGGATATATATTGTTTTGAAAGGTTTTTATATAGATCTATATAATATTGTGCTTCAGAAATTCTATCAAGTATTATAATCAGTATTGGAATAGTTGAGGGCATAATGTATCTAAAGCTATTGAATTCATTTAAAGCATTGTCAATAGCAACCCTGCTTTTTTGTATCAATGAATATGCTTTACTATCATCATATATTAGACGTTTATAGAGAAGCTGCATATATAATGTAAATGCAAGGCTTACTGCTGTATATCCATGTCTTTTTTCAACAGCTTTTTGAATATCTATTGAAAAGTTTCTATATAGCGAAGATAAATTTTCTTTTATATTTAAAGGCAATTCTTTTATAAGCATTTCTGATTTATCTAGAAATTTCCTTGTTTCATTTATAAAAAATTCGTTTACGACATCAAATATCTTAGTAGAAGGCTCCATAGACATTGGTGCGCTATATTCTAGCTGTTTTCTACAAAACTCGATTAACGAGGTAGCTTTGATAAGCTTAACAACTTCATTGTTTTTTAATTCGGTTGGTCTATTTATTGCAGGTATATATACGGTCTCTATATTATTTTCTTTAGCTGCCTTTATCTTCGCCTCTAGACCTCCCACAGCATCTATAAAGCCATCTATAGAAACTACACCTGTTGCCCCCCAATCGCTGGTATTATTAAATCCTTTCAGGATCTTTAGAATAGCTATTGCATATGCTAGTGAAGCACTAGAACCTGTTATCTTTGTATATCCATTAAGATATATATCCACAGCAATGTTATCTATATCTATACCACATATATATTTTATAGCATATCCAGCTAAAATAAATGAATTCAATACACTTTTATCAAAATCTACACCATGAATAAAAACCCTATATCTTGTAGAGTTATGTATCTGTATATATGCCTTCATAGCAACTCCTATAGATGGATCTCTACTATCGATACCTAGAAACCATATATTTGTATCCATGTTTCTAGAGATAGTTTTGCTAGTAAATGGTGATATTACCAATAATAACAATAGAAATACGCAATACAATGTGGTAAGTTTCTTCAATAAATACACCAATTCAATGTCTTACTACAAAGATTTTTAGCTTTTAGAGAAATATATCTAAATGATGATGATGTGGGCAGCCAATGACTATGGGAAATAGGATGAAGAGCCCATATGCTCAAGCTGATTTTATTTCCATTTGTATAGATAGAGAATGTTGCATAAATACAAGATTGTTTAAGGAGATAGTGGATTCCCTTACAAAAATAATAATATTAGCCCAAACCTCTAAATGTGATTCATCAACAATTCTAAACAAGATGATAAACAGACTAACCTTGTGTAGAAGAGCGGTTTTAAATACTATTAGCAGTTTTGAATCCTTTGCAAAAAACCTTTATTCTTTTCATAGTATAGAAGAGAATGATTTAAATTCGCTAGCAAACATAGTTACTAGATTAATTGAATGCAAAAACGATGTAGGTGAATCAATAGATGATGCAATTCAATTTGAATGCGAAAAAGAATTGAGAAACTCTTTAGCATCATTATCTAGTCAAATAGATTCTATCCTAATTATCATACTAGCACTACTATTAGCTATTTTATCTAGGGTTAAAGTAGATCAAGAGATAAGCAAAAAATTTTCATCCATAGCAGCTTCAGCATTATTTTCATCGTTAACAAACATTTATAGCGAATCTGTCAAAAGAGCACTAGGTAACTGTTTTCATAAAGAAATAAAAATATCAACCAATAATAGTATCAATTAATAATAAATTAGAAAATCAATAATAAAAATATTGAACTCAATCTATAATCTAGGGACTTAAGATGAGGATTAATAAAATTCATTATTTAACTAAAAAAGCTTTAAAGGGAGACATAAACGCTGCCAAAACTGTTTTAAGATATTTAAGTAGATATCAAATCAATGCTATAACTGTTTCATTATATTTAATTGTATATCAAATTATTATGAATCTTTACAATATTTTAGAAGAATGTAAGTTATGTAATGGAAAATGTTGTAGAGAAGGAGGTTATATACCCTTGTATCAATTCGATATAGATGAACTTAATAAAGTATTTGATAATGATATATTAAAATATTTTATAAGGATAGAGGATAAATACTATTACATTCCTAGACCATGCCCTTTTCTAAAAGATTATATATGTACAATTCATAATGCTAAACCATATGCATGTCTATCATATCCATTTGCTTCAGAGGATCTTCAAATTAATGTTCTAACTAATATCCCAGACCACGGATATCCTCAACCGGTTATTCCCTATTACTGTAGTGCAGGTTTTAAGATATGGAACATAATTACGAATAATATAGATAAGTTTAGATCTAAAAGAGGTAGAATTCCTAAACCTATTGAGCTTCTTGAAATGTTTATAGATATTAAATAACTTTAATGCTATTTTCTCCTCCTTTCAGGCTTTGATATAGTTCTTTCAGGTCTTGGTGGGGCTTCTTCCCTTTTTGTTCTATAGCCTATAATATACCCAATAATTAAAGCTATTGTTCCAATTGTTATTATAGATGCTATTGTAATGTTAGGATCAATACCCCAGTGTAGTGTTACAACCTGTATAGATGTATATGTTTGAAATATATATGATGTTATAGTTGTTGTGACATAGTTTGTGATGGTTATGGTAGTTATATTGGCTTCAGTGGTATTTGTATCTGTTGTATTTGTAGATATTGGTGTATATTTTATAGCTAAAGATTGTACCTCTGTATTATTTTCAGTAATGAGCACAACAGCTATTATTGTCAATACTACTAATGTGGTCAATATACATGCTTTATTCATCGCCTATTACACCTATTTACAATGGATTTTAGCGTTTCTCTACTAGCAATATCTATAGATATCTGTACTTTTGTTAGCGGGGTTGGATCTTTGCATAGATTCACATGCTTCACCTACATATCATAGACTCTAGTCGAGGTTAGCATCACAGACCCTCATCCGCTTCCTACACCTCACCACATAGCGGATCATCAAAGCTCCAAGCATTTAAAGATATCCACAGATATTTAAACTTATCGACAAAGCTGACACTGCCTTTATATAAATGCATTAATGTTGTAGTAGAAAGACTTGTTCTTAATGATGGAGATGAATAGAAAAACTATACACTCTCTAAATGATTTAAATGGTGATGAACGTTAAATTCTTGAGTCTTGGACAATGATGGTTGTAAAGCGTAGTCCTAACTCACAAATAGAATATGTTTAATGGGTTAGAGACCTGATCTGAAACTAAACCATTAAAAAGGGTATGCAGTTTCAATCCATTGAAGCATTAAGAACCCTCATACTTCAAGGTAGAGGAAGACCATCTCATATTTCATCTATACTGAAAGAAGTGTATGTCTTACAATTAATGTTCCTTTTAACATGCGAATTTTATCTAGAAACTCCTTTACTCTTTGACTACTACCTTTAACAGCTATTACAAGCATGCATCTATTTTCATCTAAATGCACATGCATACTCGAGATCACAACATCTCTAAAGATATGTTGAATATCTGTAAGCATTTCATCGATATTGGCAATACTGTGATCGTATAGAATTGATATAGAACCTACAACCTCAGCCGATGTTACCCATTTATTTTCAACTATAAAGAGCCTTAGTGCTTCTTGAATTAACTTAGATCTATTTCTAATACCACTATTCATCATAATCTCATCTATTTCTTTAATAAGTTCCTTTTGGAGATATATACCGAATTTAACACCTTTACTTTTTTCTGTAGTTGACATAATAACAACCATATAACATAGCTTAATCTATATCTATTTATTCCTAAATTATTTATTTGCTTAGCGCTTAAAAATATGTTATTCATCGACTTTATAAAGCTGATTCACTTTTCATAGAGGTTTACTCGACCTTAATGATCTTTTTACTGGTTTATATGGATAGAAAATAACATCTACATGATATATTAACTCACTTATTTCTCTGCACATTTCAATTATTTTTAGACGCAGTTTGTGGGCTTTAAGTATTGTTGTAGTTGGATTTATTAAACATTCTATTCTAACTATATAGAATGATCCTATTTTTCTTAAATCGATGTTTTTCACTACAATACCTTCGAAGTTATTAAGAGATGTAAGGATCCTATATTTTATCTCTGGATCTGCACCTATTCCAAGAAATGATTTAAATGAATCCAAAATAAGATCTGTTATGCTATGGAAAACAAAAAACAAGATAAATATAACTGTGGTTATCTCAATAGCTATGCTTCTAGTAATTGATGTAGCGATTATACCTATTGTAGCAGTTATCGATGCAATTATATCTATCAATGCATGTATATACTCAGCTTTTATAATCTCCATACCAAGCTTTTTATAACCTTTATAAAGCAATTGAAATGAAAACAATGTAAGAAGCCCACCAATAGCTGTAACTATGGCTAGCAAAGGATTCGTTGTTGTAGCAACTATGATATACTGGGTAGCTATAGCTTCATTTATATAATTTACAAAATTAAACATATAGAATACAAAGATAGATAAAGCTATTGTAAGTATAAGAAAATTTTCGACATATAGAATATTCCATGAAAATCTTTTATATACCCTAGATGCAAGATAGAGAGATATGGCAGTTGTAACCTCAAGAACGCCATCTATAATCCAATGCACAACATCTGAATAGAGTATAAATGATGATGATATTAATGCAAAGATAAACTCAGCAAAGAATCCAATAAAGGATATAAATGCAACCTTCATAACAATTCTATATGCTTCTCTAAGTTTTACAACAATGCTTTTTGCACTCATTATATCACCAATAAACAGATAGATATATTATTTAATAGAGTGAAGCAGTATTATTAACTCAATTGAATTAATTCAACAAGGCTTTATATAGTATTATCTATAAACACATTTATAAAAATTTATGATAGCAAAGCAAGTCTTGCTTTTCAGAATAGAGCAGTTTTAAGTTCTCTAAAATATTATTGATATGCTGATGAGTATAGCTTGTGTAGTGCGTTATTTAAATACTGTTTTGTTATGATATTATAGAATTTTTATATATTTGTCTAATTCATCTATAGACCATACTATATTGCCATTTACTATAGTTGTATCTATATAACCTTCATATAGAATTAGAAATGGTAGACTTTGTTTAATGAAGGGTCCATATTTAAATTTTCTAATATCAAATACAATTATATCAGCTTCTTTGCCAACCTCTATATTTCCAGCATTGATATTCATTACATTGTAGCTTCCTTGTGTTGCGATATTCATTACATGTTCTACATCTATGTAGATATTGCTATATCTATATAGAGCTATTATTGCTGTGATGTCCTTCAATATATTTGCTGAGTATCTATATTCAAAATTATCAGTGCCTACACCAACAACTATTTCTTTGTCTAAGAGGTTTTTTAATGGGGGAAGACCATTAATATTGGAAAGAGCATCGCTATATGGACATACAACAACTCTAGGTCTATAATACTCTATGGATTCTAATTCCCATGAACTTACCCAGTTTATGTGTGTAAGTATGATTTTATTTGAGAGAAGGTTTTTCTTAGCTAGATACTCTACTGGAAATAACTTTTTTATTCGTTTAAAATTTAGGGTTTCCTCTATAGTTCTCGACACAGATATCTGAATATCAATGTTTCTATTTAATACCAGTTCTAAACAGCTCTCTAAAACCTCTTCATCAACTTCTAATAAATTTTCTATACTAATTATCGGGGTATATAACCTATACCCTAATTTCTCAATAGATATATATTCATCGCATTTCTTATTCTTTACTATAGGCCCAGCTCTAACCCTTAATCCAATAGACTTTGCAGCTTCTACAACTGTCTTGTAGTTTTCATCCATACTTTGAAAAGCGGCGATACCATTTGCAGCCATGTTGAGTATTGCTATGAGTAAAGCTCTATATGGATTTTGCTCATTTATTGCCTTTGATATTGTATATAGATGTATATGAGCATTTCCAAATGCAGGGGCTACAACTTTTTCTTTACAGTCAACTTTATCATAGCCTCTATAACCATAACATTGACCAAGGCATACAACTCTTCCATTATCTATAACTATATTACTATCCTCCAATATTTTTAATGGTCTATATGAAGATATTATATATCTGCATCGATGTAGAGTTAAATTCATGTCTTATCAGCTTATATTTTTGTTAATCAATATTATAGCTGTGTATAATTTGATAATATTGCAGGTGTATTTAATGTCTCTTAAAATACAGTTTCTCTCTAAAAAGTCTTTAAAAGAAATATTAAAAAGTGTTGAAGATAGGTCTGAGATAAATAGGTTTTTTATAGATGTTTTAAAGCAAGCTGAAGAAGTTAAGCTAGTCTCTAATAAAAGCTTTAGTATTATAGTTTTTGACTCAGCCCCATTGTTATTCAAGGTAGAAGATATTGATAGGTATTTACCAACACTGTATGCTGTAAACTATTTCTATAATACAAAAAACATCTTTATAGTTCCTACAGTTGTTGTTGATGAAGGTGCTGTTAATCCACTGCTTAGAGGTGCAGATGTTATGATCCCTGGAGTGAGGAAGGTTCTCCACAATTTCTTTAAAGGACACATAGTTAGTGTTATGCATCCATCAGAGAGGTATTTTATAGTAATAGGTACAGCTTTAATTGATTCAATTAATATAGTGCCTAACACAAAAGGGAAATGCATATCAAATATATCTCGTCTAGATGATGAGGTGTGGAGAGCATCGCTACAAATTTTAAAGAGTTTATCATAGTTTTCTAATTCTAAATAGATTTTCATCTTCTTTTCTATAAATAGTTAAACCAGCTATGTTTTGTATTATTTCAATTCTAAGTATATATTCATAGTTACGAAAATCCACTTCAGCTATATCAATAGACTCGATAAAGTTGCCAATATATTTTAAAAGTGATGAACATGAATCTATATACCATCCTCTTTTTCTACATACACCAATAATTTTAACGGGTCTATGTACATTTAACAAAAATATTAGCTCAATAGATGCCTTAACTATATCTTCATATAAAGCTTTACAGACCCTTTGAATTGGAATGGCCCAGTAACCTCTAACATGCCTAGAAACAATAACCTTAGCTATATGAAAAGGATCAACAGGATCTGGCGATAAAACAACAGAAATACCATGGTTCTCCAAAGATATACAAAATATATTAATAGATGAAAACATAAAAATGTTCTCGATATCTATACATGCAAATCTCTCAAGACCAACATCAGTAGTTACAATAACCTTTAAATGCTCAGAACCTTTGACATTAATCACAAATCATCACGCTCGTACCTCATCACAGCAAAAATAAGAAATCTAAAACAAAACTTATAACTCCTAACACACAATATCTACTAGCTGAGAGAGTCAAGGCACCTAACAAAGCGGGGGTGCCCGAGCTAGGTCAAAGGGGGCGGGCTTAAGACCCGCTGGCGTAGGCCTGCGTGGGTTCAAATCCCACCCCCCGCACCAATCACCTTCTCTTGATTTTAATAGCTCAACAACATTCTCCAACTCGTCGCAACGACCAATAAGCTTAGACCACTTCCTCTTAGCCTCCGCATCATACCACTCCTTTATTAGGTAATAGTATACAGCATCTTTGTATCTAATCTTCTTAATACGATAGAAAGCAGTATTTGTTTTCATTATTATACACCATTAAGTAAATATTATATAAAGATTTTACTTCTTTGTATTATTAATTGCTATAATAGATTAGAGCTTATGGTTATCTTATTTTCTGCTCTTTTTCAATTTTCTTATATCGGTTTTAATTAGGGGTCTTCCTGATATTTGTGCTACTATTGCTGAAGCTATAGTTGTTGCCATACCTATGGAGACAAGAATTGTTGCTATAAATGCTGTTGAAAATGATATTCCGCATATGTAATCTATTTTTATCTGATCATATGTATCTGGTGTAAATGTTATTTTTGGTGAGACTTTCTCTAGCTCGGTTGAACTAGGTCCTGAAAGTGCAATTCTATGTATATATGCATCTGTATCAAGAGTTATTGAAAGAATATATTTACCTGGTGATAATGTTTGTAGAAACATTGAGGTTATATTCATTCCTTTACCGCCTACGCTTTGCATTGGGGAAATACTCATCGTTATTATTGCTTGTGATGGATCTGAAGCATTTGATATGACTATAGATCCTTTGTATTCCTGCTTAATAGGTTCACCAATAATTACAAGATTTATCCAACCCATTGATTTATTTACTGTGAATTCAATATTTTTAGTAGTGTTTCCATTTATATAAAATCCACTTACATTCAAAGGTATATTAGTCCAATAAAGCCATTCAGTATAACTCAACATAATTTCACCGCTAAAACTTTTAGGAACATATAGATATGAACTACAGCTTTTTACCTCAATGCCATTCAATAAAGATATCCAGCCAGCTATAAAGAACATAACACCAATTACCAGTAGAGATATACTCTTAATATTCATTTCCGCTAACACCTTCACATATAAAGATAAAAGCTTTACTTAAAAATATTAAAGAGAACAATCAACAAAACACCAATATAAAGAACTGCTACCCACCTAAATTAAAAACTTTATAATTTAACTCATTTTAAACAATGGTGGCAACTGAAAGCTGTGCTATTTATGGTGGGGAGGAGGTAAGAAAACATAGAATTTATTTTCTTTCTATATAAATTTAGAAAGAAAACATTATCTATTAATCGTCGCTGGAAGTAGTTCTAGGCAAGAAATCATAATTTAGCATTATTTTATATAGAGAAACTTATGTAGTTGTATTCTAGATGTGTATTTTATATGGAGGATTAACAACTATATAAATTAATTCAAAGAATTAACAACACAAGAACTTTTATATTCTGAAGAAACTTAAATGCTTTAACTCATTGAGAAGATGAAAAGTGATCACTATGGATGTTTATGGAATTTTATTAATGGTTATTTTAACTATGTTAGGCTATGCTATTTCAAATAATAGAACTTTGAAACATGTTATCAACTTGATTAACAGCTTTCTTTTCTATGTATCAATTCCACTTACAACAATCATTAGAATTAGTTTCATGAACAACGAATCTGAATTTCTAATTACTTTAGCAATATCACTTCTACATATTTTTACTATTTTAATTATTTCTTTTGTTATCGCCAAGATGTATGTAGGTTTCATAGATGCTATTTCTATCTCTATAGCACTTTCAATGCCAAATGCAGGCTATTTGGCTATTCCATTATCAATTATATTGTTTGGCAACCCTCTCTATGTTATACCATATATGATAGCATTCAATTTATTTTTACCTTTTTTGGCAATTATTTTAACATATATCGTTACTACTAGAAAAGAAAACAGCAAAAGCGTTTATATAAAGACATTTCCTGGGCTATTTGCCATCTCTATTGCGATGATCTTCAGATTTCTAAAGACTCAAATACAAAATGTAGCTATTATCAATCATATAGATAATTTTTTAACATATTCATTTTACTTATCTTTTATAGTCATAGGCAGCTCTCTAAAAGAATTTGGTTTTAATGATATAATCAACAATTCAAAGATCTTAAAAATAACTTTCTTTATTAAATACCTTCTCTCACCATTACTCTCCGCAATGATGATCTACATCACATTGAATTATATGAAAATTAACGGCATGTATATACATGGAATTATGCTGCAAAGCATAATGCCACCAGCTATAGCAAATATTATAGTTGGTAAAGTTTTTAAATTAAATGAAAAACTTATTTCAATGTTACTTTTACTATTAACACCTATATCGATAGTTATCTCCATATTTTTATGGGGAATAATACTTTAAATCCCTATTTTAAATAGTTTAATTCAGATACTTTAATAGAGTCACTATTCTGTTTATATAAGCAGAAGAAACAGGTGCTATGTCTAAGCATCTAGAGATGGTCTTTGACAGCGTTCACCACTCGCCAAGACTTGTAAATAGCTGTGAATAGCTTTAAATACTTGGCGGGTGGCTCATCACGCTTCCTCCGTGCCCCCTCACCACAGTAGCTCAGCCCCTGTTACCAGAGGCTTCACAGCCCTATGGGTCTCGGAAACCCGGAGACACCATTGAATATATAGACTCCCAGGGGTTATATATTTTGCTTAGCTATAGCCTTGAGAAGTATTTGAAAATATTTACAGCTATCTACAAACCACTTCAAATTCGTAACAGCCTATCTCAAAGACCTGGGTTTTTCGGGAAGAGTTATTTGCTTAGCTATCTAGGTGTAGATACG
>CAYUUS010000008.1:49768-52090 GCA_964447975.1 uncultured Ignisphaera sp.
AAGACCTGGGTTTTTCGGGAAGAGTTATTTGCTTAGCTATCTAGGTGTAGATACGGGGTTTGACGTTTTCGGGTGAATCTTCAAATCAGTAGAATCATAGTTTTTAGGTTTGGACATAGCTAAGCTTTATTTACTGGTGGTACCGCCAGTTCCTGGTAGTGCTACCAGTGCTGTTCGATTTAGCTCCTAAAAAATCTAGGAAAGATCTTTACAACTATGAGTATGAGCTTGAACAGCTACACAGGTTCTATCTAAGTAGTAGGGTTGTGGCTGTTGTAGGTTGTAGAAGGATCGGTAAAACTAGCCTGATGCTTACCTTCCTTAATGAGTGGAATGTTCCCCACATTTTTATCGATTGTAGAAGAATCTCATTCTCTAGCTATGGAGCTAGCTTTAGAGGTTTTGTAGAAGAGTTTTCAAGAGCTTTGAAAGAGTTTGTATCTAGCCTTAGGGGGAGAGCCAGTAGGTTGCTGGACTACCTAAGGGATGTTAAGGGTGTGGAGATAGATTTCAGTGTTGGGAAAGTGTCGCTTAAGTGGGGAAAAAGGGATAGGGTCGATATTATTTCACTTCTCAATAAGTTAGACGCTTTCGCTCATGGGGAAGGTTTCAGAGTTGCACTAGTCTTTGACGAGCTTCAGGAGCTCCATCCTATAAACATAGATTTTGCGAAACTCTTAGCTTATATCTATGACCATCTACAGAACATCGTTGTCATAATATCGGGGTCTCAAGCTGGTCTACTCTACGATATGCTGAAAATCGAAGACCCTACATCACCTCTATATGGGAGAGTTATAGCAGAGATTCATATCCCTAGATTACCTAAGGAAAAAGCTGGGGACTTTCTAACAAAAGGTTTTACAGAAGTTGGTGTAGAAGTTGGCATGGACATTATCGAGAAAGCTGTCAATGTTCTCGACGGTATCGCTGGTTGGCTAGTATACTTCGGCTGGAGCTACATACACGGGGTAAAGGATCTCGAAGAGATACTGAATATAGCAGCGAAACAGGAAGCTGAAGAGATAAAAAGGTTCTTAGCTAGATCTAGAAACGAGAAAAGGTATAGAGAAATACTTAAAGCTATTGCCCAAGGTAGGAATAGGTGGAGCGAGATAAAAAGAGCAGTAGAGCTTGTAGAAGGTGTAGAGATAGATGATAAAAACTTCAACGAACTACTTAAAAACTCGTTAAAACAGGTTTCATAGAGAAAACAGATGAGAGATACTGAATCTCAGATCCAATTACAGCTAGAGCTATCCTAAAATATTTATAGCAACCTAACTATACATTCCCTGTAGACCAGTAGCCGCAGAGACACAACCTATCCTAGCGATACCTACAATGACCTAGGATAGGAAACGGTGTCCTGCAACAAAGTATTACTGTGGATCTCTCTAGAGAAGCCCTAGACCTCCCTCGAATTCATAGACACTATGTGGACACTGTAATACTACGATAGCACTTTGATGCATCTTTAGGACTCCTGTTTGCTTGTAAAGGTACCGATATTATTACCGAAGAGCTTAAAGAGCCTGTATACTAACGTTATTGTGTGGGTGGTGTTTTAGAGCTTGAGCATTAGGCTTCATGAAGAGCTTGTTGCGAGAGCAAAGCATTTTCTGAAGGTTAGTGGTTTTGATGTTTCTGAGGGTAGATACGATATAGCGTTGTTTCATCTTGATCAAGCAGCTCAGCTAGTGGTAAAAGCGTACCTCTTTAAGATCTTTGGGGATTTTCCAAGGGTACACTCATTAAGGGATTTAATCGAGGTAAGCGATAGTATCTGCTTGAAGAGGTTAGCGGATGAGTTTTGGTATGTCATTGATATTCTCGAGGATGCATACCTTGGTGCTAGGTACTTTGTTAGAAGGTATGGTGAGAGAGAGTATAGTGAGGCTAGGAAATTTGTTGAGGAGGTGTTTAGATGCTTAGGTATCTAGATTACCTAAAAATACTTAGAGAGGATCTGGAGAAGAATCTTGAGAAGTACCTAGAGGTTATTAAAAGTATTGCTAAGAGGTATGGAGGTAAGGCATATATCTTCGGCTCATATATAAAGGGTGGGTATATAGCTGCAAGCGATATTGATATCCTTATTGAAGTTCCTAACAATGTTGATAGGCTTCAAGTTCTTCACAAGATTAGAAGGCTAGTGCCAAACACAAAGATAGAGATCCACGTACTGAATAAGAGTGATGCCGAGGAGTTCAAGAAGATTATAAAGGTCTTCAAAGAGCTCTAGACCCTTTGGAAAAAGCTCATGATAATTCTTAGCACCTTCAATAAGATGCTTCGTACAGCGACCTAGGGCTGTTTCGT
>CAYUUS010000009.1:0-46428 GCA_964447975.1 uncultured Ignisphaera sp.
TGTAGCTTTAACAGTTACTGTAACAACACCAGGAACAGGTGTTGGAGTAGGTGTGGGTGTAGGCAATGGAGATGGAGCAGGAGATAGAGTAGGTGTTGCTATTGTGTATGCTATTTTTGTTGGTGTTGTGAATTCTATTAGGATCCACTTATTTTCAAGTACTTCAAATCTTGTTATGTTTTCTGGCATTGTTAGTAGAATTATTAATGGGTGTAGAGCCATTTTAACAATGTTGCTTGTTTTTATTTCAAAAGATATAACGCTGTTTTCTATTGATGTATTTGCTATATAGCTAATGTTTAGAAGTGTTGTTGTGGGTGAGAAGACATATAGTGTATTGTCTTGGTAGAGCCATTCAATACTAGCATTAGACTCTACATCAATTGAAGATGATATAGGCTCTATAGGCAATTCAATGCTATAGAAACCACTAGGTGCAACAGCCTCTATAGAAACAAAGGCAACGCCATCTTCATTAATAGCTATATAGATTGTGTTTGGGGAGGCAATGCAAAAAACAATAGGTATAGATAAAAACAAGATAGATATAACAACAGCTAAAATCCTTGTAAACATCATCGAAATCACAGCTATTAGTAATAGACGCACTGAGATATAAACCTATAGACTCTTCCAACCTTTCACTCTACAACAAAAAGCACCTTCAGCTGTAAGGTTCTAGTATTTTCAGCTTTGACATATGTTTTTATGCATTGCTGTTGTTGGTTAGATTTAAAATTTTCTGTATCTAACAAAACCTGGTGTTCTCTTTGAAGACATGGATTAGCTCTATAGAAAACTTCAAGTCTATGTTTATAGAAATTGGAAATCTTGTTATTGGTATACCTATGGATGTTGGTCCAAGAATTTTGCATTTAACTCGCAAAGAGGCTATGGATTTAAATGTATTTGGAGTTGTACCTGACATAGCTATAGATACTGGTGAAGGTATTTGGAGGATATATGGAGGCCATAGGCTATGGACCTCTCCAGAGGTTATGCCAAGAACCTACTCTCTTGACGATAAACCTGTAAATGTCTATGTCAAGGGGGATGAGGTTGTTGTCGAGGGGAATCCAGAGCCTCAGAACTGTGTGCATAAGGTTATCAGGGTTAGAAGAGGTTTAGATGAAAACAGTATAGAGGTTGTTCATGAAATTAAAAACATCTGTAGATGGTCTATAGAGTTTTCATGCTGGGCTTTAACAGTTATGAGGCAAAGAGGCTTTGCAATAATACCTATAAGCTCTAGATGCATCGATGAAAAGTGCCTATTGCCTGACAGATCTATTGCTCTATGGCCATATACAAAGCTTTCAGATAAGAGGCTATTGATAGGAGAGAAATACGCTTTTGTTAAACAAGACCCTGAAATTGATAAACCATTTAAAATAGGTGTTAATGCCCATGAAAACTGGGTTGGCTATTGGGTAGACGATTTTCTATTTATAAAAACATTTAGAAAGGAAGGCGGGGTTTACCCAGACTTCAACTCCTCTATAGAGGTATATACAAATAGTAAAATACTAGAGGTTGAGACTCTAAGCCCCTTAAGAAAGACAGAGCCTGGAAACATCAATACACATATAGAGATGTGGAGACTTGTTAAAGTAGGGCACCTCGAACCAGTTGAAGATGTCGTTGATAGCGTTGTGAGAAAAGTACTTGGATAAACCATGTTGCTAGTGATTCACTAGATATCTATTTCATAGAAAAATAGTTTTTACTTTAATAGTTTTTGTAGCCTCTCACTATTTTTATCCAATACAATCTATATTAAATTTGTGGAAATATGGTGAAAAACAGCCTAAGGCTATGCATTATATGCAAAGGCCATAGACTTCTATGCGGTCTTTCTAAATGCCCCTTCCTAGCTTCTTATGTTAAGAGGGTTTCTATTGCTTCAAAAATCATTGATAGAGTTATAGATGGCTCTACACCTCCAAATGTTATAGTTGGGGAAAACGGATATCCATATACATCAATATACCTTGGACTCCCACCTGGTGTCTATGGAGATGAGGCAAAGCTCTTTGATGATCCATATTCATGGCATTTAAAACTTGGTTTAGAGGATATTATAGAGATTAGAAGCAGTATGGCTATGCTTATACTACCTAGAATCTATGTTAAAGACTTTGAAAAGCTATATGAATGTGAAGTCGGGTTAGCTGCAGTATCTCTTAAGCCTGTTGATGCAGAGGGTGTGGTTTCAAAGGTTTTAAAAACAGATATAGAATTCGACTATATTCTACCTCCAACAGGTCCAAGAATACTAGCTAGAGATGTTAAAGTTGTTGGAGATTTGAAGATTCCTAGAAAACTTGAGGAGATGGTCTTTGAAGATGTTAAGGCTTTAGAGGCTATTGAAGAGCTTTATAGACATGGTGTAGATTTCTATACAATTGTTAGAGCTCTATCAATTGGGTTTCTTGGATATAGAAATAGAAGAAGAGTTGTACCAACTAGATGGGCTATAACAGCTGTAGATAACTCTATTGGAAAAAGCCTTCTAGATACTATCAAGCTATATCCAGAGGCTTCAGAGACACTTGTATTCTATAGTGAATATCTATACAACAAATATCTAGTTGTATTATCGCCAGGGCCATATAAAGCTATGTGGATAGAGGCATGGCATCCAAAAGCTATATACAACCCTAGTAAAGATATACAGTGGCTTGAGGTAAGAGAAACAAAGCCAAACATATTTACAGCTATGGACGGCGGCTTCATAGCTGCAAGGACAAGCGTTCTAGAGTATCTATACACAGTTAAAAGACAGGCAAAGGTTGCTATACTTAGAGAGATACTTCCACAATATATATATCCTGTAGGAAGCTGGCAGATAAGACAAACAGTTAAACATGCTCTTACCAAAGGCCCTATACTCAAAAACCCAACCGAAGAAGAGCTAAGAATATTTATAGAGAAATCTATGGATATCCCGAAAGAAGCTATTGAAAAAGCCATTGAGTTTATCTATGAGAAAAAACAGCTAAAGCTAGACCGCTTCTCAATAAAATTTAAATAACAAATAAGAAGCTGAATCACAGATGCCTAAGGTTTTAAAGAATTTTAAACTGTTTACATCCCTTCTACGATATATAGTTTCAATCCATTCTCTTACAAACAAGGCATCTATTTAGAAAACTGGGTAATCTGAAATTATAGTTAGAATATCTCGGGTTGGGATTTCGCTGAAGAATTTTAGCGTCTATTGTTTAATTAATAGCAGAAAGAGTTAAAATCTCTAATCATCTCCATTGTATAGGGAAGGCGTTTTGTGTGGTATTATAGGGTTTGTTAAGGGCTTTAACAACCCACTGCGATGTTTAGATATTCTTAGAGAGGGTTTAAAGAAACTTGAATATAGAGGTTATGACTCCGTTGGCATAGCTGTTGTTGTGGATAGAGATATCATTGTTGTTAAAGGTGTTGGTGTTGTTGATGATGTTATTCAAGACATAGATGCTCTATCTCTTAATGGATATGCTGCTATAGGCCATACCAGATGGGCAACACATGGAAGACCTTCTAAAGAGAATGCACATCCGCATATGGATTGCTTTAAAAAGATAGCACTTGTACATAATGGTGTTATAGAGAACTATATTGATTTAAAGAAGCTTCTCTCTGAAGAGAGCCATGTATTTTTAAGTGAAACAGATACAGAGGTTGTTGTTCATCTAATTGAGCATTTTAAAAGAACTGGTATGGGATCTTTTGAAGCATTTAAAAAAGCTATATCCATGGTTAGAGGATCCTATGCCATAGCTGCTATAGATGTTGATGAACCCAACAAGATATTTTTTGCAAGAAATATCTCGCCTCTTGTTATAGGTGTTGGAGATGATATAAATTTTGTTTCAAGTGATATAACCCCATTTATAAGATATACAAATAAAGTGATTGTTTTAAATGATGGTGAAATAGGGTATATATCTTCTGATAGAGTCTATATAGAGACTGTAGATGGTAGAGTAGTAGATGCTTCTCTTAGGCTAAAAACCATAGATATATCTGTAAAAGATATTGAGAAAAGAGGCTATATGCATTACATGGCTAAGGAAATAATGGAGCAGCCCTATGCATTAGCACAAACATTCTCGGCTCTTCAAACCCAAGACATTTCACAAATTCTAAAGACGTTAGAAGAAGCTAAGAAGATATATATTGTGGGTGCTGGGTCATCTTATCACGCTTCTCTTCTCGGTGCCATATCATTTAAAAGATTTCTAGGCATCGATGTAGAGGCTTTAATAGCATCAGAATTCAAAACTGCTTCAAGGGCCATTAGATGGGGTGATGTTGTTGTTGGTATTAGCCAATCTGGTGAAACCATAGATACTCTTCTAGCTTTGAGAGAAGCCAGGGAAAGGGGTGCTAAAACAATAGCTGTTGTAAATAATCCATTTTCTACAATAGCTAGAGAAGCAGACTATGTGGTGTCTATGGGGGCAGGTCCTGAAATAGCTGTAGCTGCTACAAAGACGTTTACAACACAGGTTCTATCTATGCTCTACATAGTTGCAAAACTTGGGGAGAGGATAGGCTCTATAGATATAAACCACAAAGCTATGTTACAAGGAATTAAGATGAGCTATGAGATAGCTCAAAAAGCTTTAGATATATCTATAGATAACTCAAAGAAAGTAGCATATAGACTTGCAGATAAACACTCAACATATTATCTTGGTAGGTTATTTGGTGTTCCAATAGCTATGGAGGGTGCCTTAAAGCTAAAGGAAGTTGCATATATACATGCAGAGGCTTATCCAGCTGGAGAATCGAAACATGGTCCAATAGCACTCATAGAGAAAGACTTTCCAGTGATATTCATATATATAGGCTTTCTAGATGAAGCTATAGAGAGTAATATAGAGGAGATGAAGGCGAGAGATGCATGGGTAGCAACAATAGCTTCTGAAGATATGATATATGGAAGTATAGCGAGATATAGTGACATAGCTATAAAGATGCCAAGAGCACCTCTAGAAGCAAGGCTAATAACATATGTCATACCACTACAGCTAATAGCATATAGCACATCAATTGTAAAAGGTATAGATCCAGATAAGCCTAGAAACCTAGCAAAAACAGTTACAGTGATATAGCTTTATTGAGGCCTTAGAAATAAAGTTAGAGGTTTATAAAAGTTGACTGCTATATAGTAGCTATGACACGGATCTAGAAATCTATAATGTAGCTAGCTGGTGTTGGGTTTGGGTGGTAAACTGCCTCCAGATATGCTTGAGAAACTTGTTTTTAGCAGAGTTGGTGTTAGAGACCCTTCTGTCTTGATTGGGCCTAGTATTGGTGAGGATGCTGCAGTTATAGATATTGGTAACAACAAGGTTTTGGTTGCTCATGTAGATCCCATTACAGGTGCTGTTGAGAATATAGGTTGGCTTGCTGTCCATATTGCATGCAACGATATAGCTGTTAGAGGTGTTAGGCCTAGATGGCTTCTACCTGTTCTCTATCTACCTGAAGATATAGATGTTAGCTTTATAGATAAAATAACTATTCAAGTTGATGAAGCCTCTAGAGAGGTTGGTGCTATGGTTGTTGGAGGACACTCTGAATACACACCTGGTTTAAATAGGCCTTTGATATCTATGACCGCTTTGGGTATAGCTGAGAGAAGTAGATATGTAACGACTTCAGGTGCTTGTATAGGTGATGCTGTTATAATGACTAAGACTGTAGCTGTTGAGGGCACAGCTATTATATCGACTGATTTTAGCGACATTCTTCAAAAACTTGGTGTTTCTAGAGATATTATTGAGAGAGGTAAAGGCTTTATAAAAATGATAAGCGTTGTTAAAGAAGCTCTTACACTAGCTGAAAAAGGCCTTGCTACAGCTATGCACGACCCTACAGAAGGGGGTGTGCTAGGCGGACTTATAGAAGTTGCATATGCATCTAGAAAAACAATTGAGGTTTGGGAGAATAGAATACCAATAGCAGATGAGACGAAAGCTATAGCAAAAGCACTTGGCATAGACCCTCTAAAGCTGATAAGCTCAGGTGTACTTATAGCTACAGTTCCTTGGAATAGAGCTGAAGAAGCTATAGAGACTCTAAACAGTATAGGGATACAGGCCACAGTTATAGGCAGGGTTACAGAGTTTATAGACAGCTATGTATTGCTCCATAGAAGAAGTGGTGTTGTTGAGAAATATAGCGATATATATGTAAAAGATGAGCTTAGTACTATATGGGAGAAATGGAGCAGATTTAAATATGTAGAGTAGAATGCAACAGCTATTATACCTCATTAGAAAACAGTTATATGTGTTAAGCTATAGTCTTAAATGCTTTTATAGAATTAAAAATGTTTTTAGATTTCTCTATTTTAGCAGAGGCTGCATTTTATGAGTTTTAACTATTGGGAGTTGCTTTGGAGAAGAGCTAGAAGGTTTATGGTTAGAGCTGAAAGGGATTTAGATGAAGGTGATTTCGATGGTGCTTGCTTCAATGCTGAGCAAGCTATTCAGCTCTCTGCTAAAGCATCTATATATAGACTCTTTGGCGAGAAGCTAAGGGTTCATAGCTCAAAAACTCTCTTGTCACAGTTAAGAAACATGCTTTATGAATCCAATAAACATAGCTTAGCTAACATTATTAGCGATTTGATTTCTAGCTATAGAAGGGAGCTTGAACTTCTTGAAGAAAGCTATATAGAGGGTAGATATGGTGAGGTAGAATATTTAGAAAGCCAAGGAAGAATATGTATAGAGATAGCTAAAAGGGTTTTAGAGGTGTTAGAAAAAATTGAGAAAGAGTTGGCCGAAACAAGCAATTGAGAGGTTAGAACTATTAAAGAGATGGAGAGAGTTTAGCTTAATAGTTGCAAAAGCTGCTAAAGAGATACTTAGAGATGGTTTAAAAGCTGTATATGTTGTTGGAAGCATTGCAGAGGGTAAGGCAACAGTTTATAGCGATATAGATATAGCGATAGTTGTAAATAGCGTGGAGTTTAAAAAAATAGATACAGCGATAGATATTAAGCTTAAAGCAGAGGAACTTGGCCTCCCAATAAATACACCACTAGATATCAAAATCATTACAGAAGACGAATTTAGAAGATATCTAGGAAAAATATATAGAAAAGCCATAGAGATACAAATAGATGGTGAATAACCATCATCATAAAATCGATAATCTAGCATTCTTCAACTTAAATTTCTTTAAACTTTTTAGCTTTGTATATTGATTGTTTTCGGGTGGTTTTATGAAGAGGTTTTGTTTAAAGAGGGTTAAGGTTTCTAGAGATAGGTGTAGCAGTTGTGGTTTTTGTTTAAATGTTAATGTTTGTAGTTCCCCTAATAGATGTATCGGTTGTTTTTCATGTTATTGGGCTTGTCCTTACAAGGCTAGAGAAACATTTGATGAATGTTTTAATGTTGAGGAAATTTGGATAACTGTTGATGGCCATAGATATAGAGTTCTTAATGGAGTTACCGTAGCTAGAGCTCTTGAGTCTATAGGTTTTAGGTTCTCAGAACCTGGTTCCAGAGGCGTTTCTCTTGCTTGTGGTACTGGTGGTTGTTGGGCTTGTGCTTTAGTAATAGACGGTGTTTTTGAAAGATCTTGTATAACACCTGTTAAAAACGATATGGTGATTTCAACAGATATTGAGAAGAGAAAACCTCTTAGAGTTGTCCATGGACCAGAGCCTCATTCTGTAGGAGGCAAGGCAACACCATGGTACGAGGTTAACTATGTAGACTATGTAGAGGCTGCTATATGGGCTGCGGGCTGTAATCTTCGATGTCCTCAATGCCAAAATTACCATGTTACATATGACAATGTCTCACAACCTGTAACACCAGAAGAAGCCGCGAAGAGCGTTGTTGAATGCCATAAGATATACAATACAAGAGGTATTGCTATAAGTGGTGGTGAACCGACATTAAATAGAAGATGGCTTGTTGAATTCTTTAGAGAGGTATCGAAAAGGGTTAAGCCAAAGGTTAGAAGACATCTAGATAGCAATGGAACAACTCTAACCTCTGACTATATAGATGAGCTTGTTGAGGCTGGATGTAACAATATAGGTGTTGAGCCTAAATGCATAAGAGTAGAGACATATATGAAGATAACAGGGATAGATGATAGAGATGTTGCAAATAGATATCTTGAAACGGCTTGGAGGGCTATAGAATATATATATGAATACCATAGCGATAATGTGTATCTAGGTATAGGGCTTGTCTACAACAAAAAGCTTATAGACTTAGATGAAATTGCTGAAGCAGGCAGAAGAATAGCATCTATAGACCCTAGAATACAGGTAACAGTGCTAGACTATTTCCCAGCATTTAGAAGAAGAGATATTGAGAGGCCAACAATTAAAGAAATGATTGAGGTAAAAAAGACTTTAGAGGATCAAGGACTGAAAACAGTGGTTGTACAAACTGTGATAGGGCATATAGGTCCTGGGGATAGAAACAAGCCAGGCAATCAATGAATATAAATTAGAATGGTTAGAGATAATATAGTGTTGTAGATGAAGAGGTAAAGAGGTGAAACCTAGATGTTAAAGTTGTAAGCTATGTTGGAAACTAAATCTATCCACATAGTCCACTATACACTTCTTCAGTTTCTAGACCAAGCTCTTTAATAAGCTTCTTAAGTTTGCCACGCCTCTTTTCATATCCATAGATATAAGGGCTTGTAAAATAAACTACTTCAGGTTTTGTATCAAGCTCTATAAGCCCTTTAACAATATCTTCATAGTCTTTTAAACATTCTTCTCCATATTTGTTTGTCTTAACCTCAACTCTATCTCTATCTATCAATGCTCTAATCATAGCTCTATCTCTACGAGCCTCAACAACACTTCCTCTAATATCTATAGAGAAGCCGAGGTCTTGAAGCATCTTTGCAAAGATGAAACTATCAATAGCTTTTCTAAGTCTGAATACAGCTAGAAAACACAAGGCTTATCACCATAAAATCAATATTCTAACAAGCTTTTATTTATTATTGTTCATGAGATTGATATCTCTATAGTGATATAGTTTGGCAAAGCCAAAATTGAGAATATATAACAGATAATTAGAGCTGCTATATAGCTATTACATAATGTTAATCAAAGCTTTTTTACCTATGCAACCTACTTATTTTTGTGATTTTAATGAATAGGATGTTTATAGTTTCAGCTGTTGGGACGTCTCTACTTAGAAACTTTGTTATAGATGGAAAAACATATGATGTTGTTGATAGATATAAGATGGTTGAATGGGATAGGCTTAGAGTTGATGATCAGAGAAACATCTATCCAGATGGATATATATGTCAAATATCTAGAGAAGAATCTTTGAGAAACTCTTTAAAGATGTTTCTATCTAGCAACCCTAGAAGATATTCCGCAGAGATAAATGGTATTGAAGCTGTTTTAGATCTATATCCACAGCCAAGAAGCAATATAGAGATTCTGCTCTATGCTTCACAAACATGCAACTCTATACTCTGCGCCGAGATTATTAAAGATGTTTTAAAGGGTATGGGATACACATATATAGATGTTGTTTTGGTAAAAGCTCTTAGAAGTGTTGATGAATTTGAAGAAGGGGTTATAGAGCTTCTAGATAAAGTTGTTAGAAATATTGTTGAAAAGAGTAGAAAGGGCTATAAAGTCATTGTATCAGCAACACCTGGTTTTAAAGCAGAAACAGCTTTTCTATCAATAGCATCACTGCTTATCGAAGCCCCTTCAATATATATCCACGAGTCTTTTAACAAACCAATACAGCTACCTATAATACCAATAAAAATAGATATAGATAAGATAAAGAAGGTTATAGATATATTTAAAGAAGATAGATGTATAGATAAAGGAGATGCTATAGCTCTATATGGATTAAGCGAAGAAGTTATAGAGAGCTACAGATTTATGGGTATAGTTGAAGAGAGGAGAGAGAAAGGAGCTATATGTATAAGAAACTGGATACAGAAAATTATAGAACTGTATATCAAATAGCATATAGTGGATTGATTAAAGCTATTTAGTATATGCTTTGCAAATCATTGATGTTCCAAAGCATAAGCAGTGTTTTAAGCCATTAACCGACGTTTTATAGAGGATATCTTTATTTATATCTCTAGCTATATTCTGTAGATGGCGATATATATGGAGAGAGATGTAAAGTGTTTCAAGGATATTGGATGCGTTTCCTCAATAGGTATCGGTACATGGGGTATTGGTGGAGGGTATTGGTCTCCAGACTATAGCAATGATAAGCTTTGGATAGAAGTTATTAGAAGAGCTGTTGAACTTGGGGTTAATTTGATTGATACAGCTGAGATGTATGGTGGGGGACATTCTGAAGAGATAGTTGGTATAGCTGTTAAAGGTTTTAAAAGAGAAGATGTTGTTATAGTTACAAAGGTATGGCCTACAAATGCCTCGTATGAAAACGTTTTAAAGTCGGCTAAAGCCAGTATGAATAGACTTGGTACATATATAGATGTATATCTTCTTCATTGGCCAAGCGAATCTACACCTATATGTGAAACGATTAAAGCCTTTGAGAAGCTTGTAGATGATGGTGCTATAAGGTTTTTTGGCTTAAGCAACTTCAATGTAAAGGGTATTGAAGAGGCTAGAAACTGTTGTAGAAAATACGATGTACATGTCATTCAAAACCACTATAGTCTTCTCCATAGAGATGATGAAGAAAGCGTTATTCCATATACAGTAAGAGAGGGTATGATGTATATGGCTTATTCACCACTTGAAAAAGGAGTACTGGCTAGAGATCCATATCTTAAAGAAATTGGGGAAAAATATGGAAAAACAGCTACGCAAGTGGCTCTCAATTGGCTAATATCAAATGAAAATGTTGTTCCTATTCCAAAAGCAGGCAATATAAAGCATTTAGAGGAGAATGTAGGGGCTATGGGCTGGAGGTTATCTAGAGAAGATTGGCTAGAGATAAGCAGGAGGTTTAGTAGAAAAGTCTATCTATAGCAAACCAATAAATATTTTTAAACTAGTTAAATCAATTACCTAGTTCTTCATCACCATAGAGCCGTTGCACGTGTTCCTTCACGTAGTATCTTCTTTATTTGATATCTAAAGTAGGTTAGAGATATCGCTAGAAATGCTGCGGCAAATAGTATTCCTCTAGCTATAAGCTGTGGAAACTCTATAACTGGAAACCAGCCAAGTATAGAATATCTTATAATCTCTGCTGGATAGCTAAATGGTGTTAACAATGCAAATGTTTGTAGAGGTTTTGGAAGATTTGATAGAGGTGTTAAACCACCTGTTGCTACTGGGAGTATAAAGCTTATAATCTCCATAATAAAACCTGATACACCACTAGCAATAATAGTTCCTCCAAGTATCAACGCATAGGCTATTAAATTAACAAGCAGTAATGCAAGGCCATAGATAAGCATAGATATATCTATAACTGCTAGAACTGGAGGCCCCCATATAATAGATAAAACAATATAGTTTACAATCATTGCAAAAAATACCCAGATTAGAGATATAGGTAGAATACCTAGATAATGGGGTAGAAAACCACTTCCACTAGCTATATAGTATTCGAGTCTACCATCGTTTATCATCCAACGCAGCTCTGCTGCCCAATCCCATGTAGCTGCACCATAGAACATGAATATCAATATAGCTGTAAAGCCGTAAGCCGCTATTGTTTGTGGGCTTTGTTGAGGATCCATAAAAAGTGTTAAAGGTGACATGAATAGTAGTATCCATATAGAGAAGCTTATTAGTCCATAGACAAAGCCTTTACTTCTCACTAAATCTGAAAGTGCATATGCTTTAAATACAGCATAGGCTCTTCTAATAAGTTTTAACACCTTCAGCCACCTTTCTTCTTTCCCAGTACATCAGACTTTTCCTACCTCCAGGCATATATAGAAGAGCTAGGGTTATAGCTATAGCTAGAGAAATATATATGCCATCTAAACTACCTATGAATAGCCTATGGACAACCTCTACAATATGTGAAGATGGAATGAGAAAGCTTATAGCATATGCTGCAAAAGGCATAAAGATTCTTGGGTAATAAGCACCTAGAAGAACCATAATCAATGGTCTAACAATATTGAGTATCCTCCAACTCTCATTAATTGTATGAACAAGACCTGCAATGATAATAGCTATAGAGACCATGGATAGAGCACCAAGGGCCACTAAAGCCATTATCAATAAAGCCGTTACAGCTCCTCTAAACCCATAGTATAAAACATATATAGGTGTTATGCTTGTAAACCCCATTGAAACCATGGCTAAAAGCCTTGGTATTGGTATAGCTATAAACAGTTTGAGTCTATTTACAGGAGATGCTAATATATATGGTATAGTACCTATATATGTATCGCTCAAAGGCCTCCAAAGCACATCATCTATCACAGCTGTTATAGACATAACTATATAGCTTGCTGTAATCATGAATATAACAGGGTCTATACCAACTCTTTCTATAAAAAGATTCGGAGAACCTATAGTGTACCCAAAGAATAGTGTAAAACCTGCAAAGAGATATGGATATATAATCATCGCTATAAACGCAGATTTCCTTCTAAACAACTCTCCATATACAAGCTTAAACTCTGCTTTCAATAAAGGATATAAGCCCATTACTAACCCTCACTAAAATATATAAATACATCTTCAAGTGTAGGCTCTTCAATTCTAGCTGATATAATCTCAAAACCATTCTCTATAAACCTCTTCACAACATCGTTGAATATATCTTCAGGGTTTTGAACATGTATTCTAACACTATATAAACCATTTTCATCAGCTTTCACATCAAATTTTGTATTCAATTTATCTAAAACATTTCCAATATTATCTCTACCCTTAACAGTAAGCGTCACTATCCTAAGCTTAGGAATCCGCTGCTTAAGCTCTTTTGGAGTTCCTTTAGCAACAATAACACCTCTATTTATCAATAGAATTCTATCGCATACAAGCTCAGCTTCAAACATGTTGTGCGTTGTGTATAATATGGCTTTTCCATCTCTATGGGCTAGATCCTTAACAAGCTCTCTTATTCTACGTGCACTAGGTGGGTCAAGGCCAAGTGTAGGCTCATCGAGAAGCAGTATAGGGGCATCGCTTAAAAGAGCTCTTGCCAAGCTCAACCTAGCTTTCATGCCAAGGCTAAACTCTTCTAAAAGCTTATAATCAGCTCCAAGTCTATCAAGCTCGAGAAGCTTTATAAGATAGTCTATTCTCTCTCTAGACCTCCTACCATCTAATCCATAGAGAGCTGCAAAATACTCAAGATTTTCACGCCCAGTTAGCTTACCATAGAAACCCTTCTCAACAGACAACATAATACCTATTTTCTTTCTAACCTTATCAGCCTCTTTAACAACGTTATATCCTGCAACATAAGCCTCTCCACTATCTGGAGTTAAAAGCGTTGCTAAAATCTTTATAGTCGTTGTCTTTCCAGCGCCATTAGGTCCTAAAAGCCCAACAACCTCACCATAATTAACAGAGAAGCTAACACCTTTCAAAGCTTCGACAACCTCTGTGGCAGATCTTAAAAACCCTATCTTCTTCTTCACTCTATACCTCTTAACAATATTCTCAACAACAATAGCTTTATCTATATACATCACCCTCAACATTTTATATTAGCTAAAGCTCTATTTAATGTTGATAGAGATACTTAACTATCTATAGATTCAACAACCTTAAAACTTTATTGTAGTATCTTTATACAGCCTCTAATCACATCTCTAGATACTTTATAACCTCATCTATATATCTAAATATAGAATCAGCTACAAGAGTCACTATATTCCCCTTTCTCATCTCCTCAGCAACCTTTAAAGCAGCAACGATGTTTGCTGCTGATGATATTCCTGCAAGAATACCCTCATCTTTTACAAGCTTTATAGCCATATCCACAGCTTCTCTATATGAAACCTCAACAACTTTATCTATAATACTTCTATCGAGTAAAGGTGGTATATCTGTGTAAAGCAGACCCTCTATCCTATCACCTATAAAACCACCAGCAAGTGGAGAACCCCTTGGTGTTACAGCAACTATAAGTATATCCCTTTTCATTTCCTTTAAAAACCTCCCAACACCCGTTATTGTACCACCTGTTCCAACACCCATCACAAAAGCATCTATATAGCCATTTAGAGAACTCCATATCTCTCTAGCTGTAGTTTCATAGTGTGCAAGAGCATTTACAGGGTTCGCATATTGGTTTAGAAAAACACCTTTGTACTCCTTTGCAAGCTTTTCAGCAAGTTTTATATAGTAGTCATCTGATGATGGGTTATCGCTACCCTCAACAATCTCTGCACCCAACATCTTTAAAATAGCTACCTTATTTCTACTTGTACCCCTAGGAATAACTATCAAAGGCTTTAAACCAAATCTCTGAGCAATAAACGCAACAGATATTGCTGTATTGCCGCTAGAAGCCTCAACAACAACATCGCCTGGCTTTAAACCATGTCTCTGAATTGCATCTCTAATCATATAAAACGCTATTCTATCCTTATGACTACCCGTAGGATTAAAAAACTCCAGCTTGACAAAAATCCTCACATCATATATAGATGGTCTAATCTTTTGAAGCTCAACAATAGGTGTATTGCCAATGAGATCAACAATGCTTCTCATTTCCCAACCCTTAACAAACCACACTACTATATTGAGGTAGCGTCAATCTAAAAATAAAAACATAACCTCCTTAGCATCTATCACTAACATCTAAAGGTACTTTAACAACAACAATAGATCCATCTACAAGACCTAGACAACCCCTCAACATAACATCTGATATAACCTCAACAACATCAAAGCTATATACAGTTATAGATGGTCTAACAATAAAACAATCTTTATTGTCTATATATGCCCTCCAAACAAGTCCCTTTGCAAGTGATGGAGCTGGAGCCTCTATAACAAAATGAGGCTTTGACTTAAACAATCTAGCTGCTATATCAATATAGGTATTATCTAAAGCTATATTTAATGTCCCTGGATAAGGCTCTATGCCAAGAACCCTTCTTATCACATCTCTATATAAACTAACATATATTCTACCTTCGCCAACACCTGAAAAAACCCTACCTCTCAAAGAGATGCATCTATCCACGACACACACCCCATAAACCATCTAAAAACATATATTATTCTTTAAAAACAATACCTATTTAATACCGCATCAGAGGCCTTTTTAGCCATCTATATAGCTGATTTATCCCAGTTAATATCTATAGTAATGAATCAACCAGTTAAGCTTTTATTTCTATAGCTACATGAGTTATCTAGGTAAGAGATGAGCCTTGACATCTTCAATCTCTACCAAGTTATTGTAACATTATTATTTGTTGTATCTATAGCTTTAATAGCTTTAGAAAAAATTGAAAGACATAAGATAGCTGCTATTGCAATAGCTATTCTACTAGCTATTCGTGCTATTTCTTTTGAAGAGCTTGTATCGTTTATCGACTGGGATGTTATAGGCTTAATTATATGTATGAGTATATATAGCATTATATTAGAGATTTCTGGTTTTGGCAAATGGATTGCATATGGGGTTGTAGCTAAGGTTAAAAGACCTTTGCTATTGCTCTACACGATAATTTTATTTAGCGGTGTTGTTAGTCTTGTCCTTGAAAACTCTGTTACCGTGTTTATATTTGCACCTATAGCCTTCGAAATAGCGTCTATCCTTGGCATAGACATAGAAAGGATTCTTATAGGAATGGCACTTACAGCTGGAATGGCTGGCTCAGCTACAATGGTAGGCGACCCACCAGCTATTATTGTTGCTGGACGCTACAATCTTGCATTTACAGACTTTATTATATATAGATCTAAGCCATCGATGTTCTTCATAATATTTATCCCGATGATTATAGCAACAGCTATATATATTCTACAAAACTATAGAAATTTAAAGAAGAAATACATAGATGTGGTTAAGGTAGATGAAAACTATATAGATAGAAAGTTTGTTTTAGAGGCAACAATATTTCTATTTGTTAAAGTAGCTCTCTTAAGCTTTAGAAAAGAGCTTGGAATACCACTAACATTATCAGCTATAGTAGCTTTAGCGGGACTATATACAACAAGGCTGGCTATACATAGAGATTTTACATGTGTTAAGAGGTCTATTAGGGATGGATTGAATTATAAGCTTCCTTTATTTCTAATAGCAATCTTCTTACTAAGCAATTCCCTGAAAAAATATGGTGTTACAGATACCATAGCAGGTTTTATAGTAGGAAATATAGGTGAAAACATATTTGTTTTAGGTATAGCGATATTTGCTATCTCTGCAATATTATCAGCTTTTATAGAAAATATTCCCGTGACGCTAACACTTTTACCAATAGTAGACTCTATAGCTATAAAAACTAATGTGAATGCTTTAATACTTGCATGGGGGATTTTATCAGGTTTAACAGCTGGAGGAGGATTTACATATATAGGTAGCGGAGCAAATGTTGTAGCTATACATATACTAAACAGTAGAAATATCAAAACAAAATTCATAGACTTTATAAAAGTAGCTTTACTATTCAATATATCAAACACTATAATGGTTCTAACACTCTACTCCTCTATATGGCTACGATAGTTCCAACCCTTTCTATCGCTTCATGTATTGCCCTACACTACAGAAACTTAAAGATGATATCATATTTAAAAGCAATACTAAAATGTTTTGCTATACATATGATACTCTTTTCATTTCTAGCTGCTTAAAAAACTGTCTATAGACTATAAAGCTTATTAGAATTAAGGCAATAGCAAGAACAATAGCTATTACTATTAACTGTAATGCAAATTCGCCATAGCCAAAACATATTGGTATAAACAACAATATTATACAACCACCACCAGATATCTTAATGCTATCAGAAAATGCTATAGTGAATAGAGGTGTTAAAGCAGCTATAAACGCTATGAAAAACCCTATTAAAATAAAAGCAAATCCTAGTTTCTCTAGATCCATCTAAACCCCACCTCAGGGATTGTATATAGTGAAATATTTCTTTCTAACCTATAGCAATAGACCATAACACATTCATACAAAGTCACTTTTCTCATCCCAATACTACTACAAATCATTATAACCTTATAAATTTGTCTAATATATACCAAACTCCTTAGCTCTAAATCAATACTTTCATCTATAAATCTACAGAATATTAATTGTAATAACCACTAGAGATGCTTATCTAATTCAACATAATATATATGTTCTTCACAGCCATCCTTATATGGCCTAATATAGTTGTAGTTTCTGTTGAAAACTATATTTGGATTTAGTCTTCTTAACACATATCTACATACAGGTTCAGAAACAATGCGACATACATATCTTGTATCTAGACCCAGGCTCTGTGCTAGAGCTAGGATTGGACATCTATTTCTACACCTCGTTACAAGCCTATATCTATCCATCTCTACAATCTCAACATCTTTTGGATCCAGCTTTAGAAAATCTATATAGAAAAGCCTATAGATATCTTCAATAGACTTAGCCCTTCTTGGTTTAATAAGCCATAGAAAACCATAGATATAGAAAACAACCTTGCTGAATTCTAAGATAATTCTCTTTATAAACATAGGGCACCTCATACACATCACCATATAGCTAAACTATAGCCAATTCTTTTCTTTGCCTTTTAAATCTATATATTCTAACCACTATGCTTATTAATTAAATTATAACAAGCTCTTGGCATTTTAATGTCCATGAATATCTATAAACATTGCGAATCTGTTAACAAGAACTGAACTTCGGCATAGACCATAAACTTCACCAAGCTCTATAGATCAATGTCAAAACAAGAGCTACACATCCAATCTTTAAATGTCCCTCAACATAGTATATCACTAGACATTACCTATATTTTAATACAGCTTAGCATAGCATTGTTAAAGTTTATTTTCACGCTCCTCGACACCAACATTGTTGTTTATTAATTAAATATAAATATATTTATATAGAATAAATATGTTTTTATTATATTAAAAGGAAAAAATTTTTAAACTCTGTTCTTACCTCTTACAGCTTTTGTTAGCATGTTAAATCTATTGGTGAAATGAGATGCCTGAAAAGAAGCTACCTACAGAGAATGGAAGTATTTTAAGTGGAACTAGAACAAGAAGCAGTGATATAACTCCGTTAAGTGGTCTCTGTGCTCTATGTATAGGTAACTGTCCAGTGCTTTGTGAAGTGGGTAAATCTGCTTTTAGAGGTAGAGAGGTTCTATATCCAGAGCCAGAAGAGTTTGGAAATAGTACTGCTGCTGCTAATAAGGATTTTGGATTAGATTGGTCTGATATACAGCTTATGCCAAGGCTTTCACAAATCTTTAGCTCAGATACCTCGTATGAGAAGCTTATCTTTGAAAACGTAGATGTTTCAACAAGCTATGCTGGTATTGATTTAAAGATACCAGTGTTTATAGCTGCACTTGGCTCTACTGATGTTGCTAAGAATTACTGGGATGGCATAGCTATAGGTGCTGCTATATCTGGTACAATGCTTGTTGTAGGCGAGAATGTTTGTGGTATGGATAAAGAGTCTATATTTGTGAATGGCCAGGTTGCAAGCTCTAGAGATATGGAGTACAGGGTTAAAACATATAGAGAGTTTTGGGATGGAAGACACGGAGACATAGCTGTGCAGACAAACATTGAGGATGAGATGATGGGTGTGGATATATATGCAGCTTCAAAACTTGAGGTAAATGTTATTGAGAAGAAGTTTGGACAGGGTGCAAAATCTATAGGTGGAGAGGTTAGGGTAAGGGATCTCTCTAGAGCTATTGAATTAAAGAGAAGAGGTTATATAGTTATTCCAGATCCTGAGGATAGAGATGTTCAAGAGGCATATAAACTTGGTGTTATAAAGACTTTTGAAAGACATAGTAGGATTGGTAAACCTGATCCACAACACTTTCTAGAGAGGGTAGACAAGCTAAGATCTATGGGTGTAAAGAGAGTTGTTGTAAAAACAGGTACATATAGACCTATAGATATAGCATTTGTAATGAAGCTAGCCTCTGAAGCTAAAATAGATGGTGTAACATTTGATGGTGCTGGAGGTGGAACAGGTATGTCGCCAGTTCCAATGATGAATGAAAGTGGTGTTCCAACAATATATATGGAGATGTGGGTTTTAAAGGCATGTCAAATACTGAAGCAAAAGGGTAGACATATACCCGATATCGCTATGGCTGGTGGTTTTTCAAATGAGCATCAGATAGTTAAGGCAATAGCTTTAAGCGGCTTTGATAGAGAACCCTATGTAAAGGCTATTGCAATGGCTCGAGCCCCTATATTAGCTGTTATGAAGGCTAGATACTTCCAAGAACTATCAACAAAAAATGCCTTGCCTCAAGATTTTGTGAAAAAATATGGCTTGAAACCAGAGCAGTTCTTTATATCTACATATGAGCTTGCATCAAAATACAGTATACAGCAATTTGAAAAGATATTGAAATCAGGTGCTATAGGGCTATATACATATTTCGGAAAAATAGCGACAGGTATAAAGATTTTGATGGCTGGACAGAGAAAATATTCTCTGAGATTGTTAAATAGATCAGATTTAGCGGCATTAACAGAGAGAGCTGCTAGGGTAACAGGTCTCCCAACTGTAGATGAGGTTGATAAAGAAGCTTTTGAAGCTATTTTATTTTAATCTACTCTTTTTTAAGCTCTATATGTTTTAAAGAGAATAGAATCGCAAAATATTTATAGTTTTCACTATAAATCTTATTTGGTGTTATTCATGACTTTTTCAATAGTGGCTATAGATAGAGAAAAAGGAGATGTAGGTGTTGCAGTAGCGTCTAAATTTATAGCTGTTGGCTCTGTTGTTCCATGGGTTAGAGTAGGTGTAGGGGCTGTAGCTACACAGGCATGGGCTAATGTCAAGTTTGGGCCAATAATACTCTATCTTCTTGAAAATAACTATACACCTAAACAGGCCGTTGAATTCGTGTTATCTGGAGATCCTAGAAAGGAACATAGACAAATAGGTGTTGTTAATGCAAAAGGCGAGACATATGCATATACAGGGTCGAGCTGTATACCATATGCTGGCCATATAGTTGGTGATGGCTTTGCGGTTCAAGGTAATATCCTTGTAGGTGAGGAGGTTGTAGAGGCTATGGCAAAAGCATTTGAGACAACAAAAGGTGAGTTAGTTGATAAGCTATTAGCAGCTCTTAAAGCTGGGGATGATGCTGGGGGAGATAGAAGAGGCAGGCAAAGCGCAGCAGTTATTGTTTTGAGGCGCTGTGGCGGCTATGGAGGATGTATAGAGGGTGTAGATAGATATGTAGATCTTAGAGTTGATGACCATCCAGATCCTGTTAAAGAGCTCATTAGACTGTTTGAAATTTGGGAATTAACCATACTTGAAAGAGAGAACCCAGATGATGTGTATAGCCTTAACGAGGTTGCATATAATATCCAGTTAGCGTTGAAGAAACTTGGATACTATAGAGGAGAAGTGGATGGCAATCTAAATGAAGATACAATAAAGGCTTTAGAGCTATGGATAGGTATAAATAACTTTGAAAACAAAATGAGAAGTGATGGAAAGATATGGGGATCTATATATAGATTCCTCATGAAACAAGCCAACATATCTACTTTTTGATATATAGCCAACAAGATACAAAGTGCTCTTTTTCAAACTCTATCATCATAGGCTCTTCCCTTCTACATATATCTATAGCATATGGACATCTAGGATGAAACCTACAGCCAGGTGGGGGGTTTAGAGGGCTTGGCGGCTCACCTACAAGCTTTGATTTCTCTCTAGATTTAGCTATTTTTGGATCTGGTACAGGTATAGATGTCAGCAACATTTTTGTATATGGATGAAGAGCATTGCTAAATATTTTATCTGTATCTGCAACCTCTACTATTTTCCCAAGATACATAACAGCTATGTTGTTAGCCATATACCTAACAACGCCAAGGTCATGTGTTATAAATAGATAGGCAAGCTTATCTGTTTTTTGGAATTCTTTAAGCATATTAAGTATCTGTGCCTGTACAGAGACATCGAGTGATGATGTTGGCTCATCAAGCACTATAAGCTCTGGTTTAAGAGCTAATGTTCTTGCAATGGCTATTCTTTGTCTCTGTCCACCGCTAAATTCATGTGGATATCTATAGAGATGCTCTTTACCAAGCCCTACTCTCTCAAGAAGCTTTACCACATAATCCTCTAAATTTTCAATATCTATATTATGTGTCTCTAAAGGCTCTTTTAAAATATCATATATAGTCATCCTAGGATTTAAACTGCTATATGGATCCTGAAAAACTATACCAGTTCTTCTTCGAAACTCTAAAAGCTTTTCATTCTTTAAACTCCTGACATTTATCCCACTAAATATTATCTCTCCATCATCAGGCTCTATCAATCTTAGCACAAGTCTACCAACAGTAGACTTCCCACTACCACTCTCACCAACAAGTGCAAGTGTAGTCCCTTTTAAAACTGTGAATGAAACCCCATCAACAGCTTTAATATAGCCTCTTGTAAAAAATAATCCCTTTACAGGAAAATACTTTTTGAGATTCCTTACAATAAGTAGCGGCTCACTCATATCTCGTTACCTTTAGATGCAAGCCAGCATGAAACATAGTGATTGGGTTTAGCTTCAATAAGTTTAGGCTCTATGAAACATCTATTTGTTGCATATGGGCATCTAGGACGAAATCTACAACCCTCTGGAATATTTATCATATCTGGTACAACACCTGGGATTGACTCTAAATAAGCAACTTTTTTATATGGGTTTGGAACAGCATTAAGCAATCCTTTTGTATATGGATGAAGCGGATCTTCAAATAATTCCTCTGTATATGCCTTCTCAACAATTTTCCCAGCATACATAACAATTACCCTATCACACATCTCTGCAACTATGCCAAGGTTGTGTGTTATTAGCAATACAGATGAGTTGTATTTATATCTCAGCTCTTTCAATATATCTAGAATCTGGGCTTGTATAGTTACATCGAGTGCTGTTGTAGGCTCATCGGCAATTATAAGCCTTGGAACATTAGCTACAGAAGTAGCTATAACAACTCTCTGCTTCATACCACCTGAAAGTTCATGGGGATAGCTCTTCACTCTAGACTCGGGATCTGGTATAAGAACTTCTCGGAAAAGCTCTATAGCTTTTTTCAATGCATCCACAATCTTTATACCTATGCTGTGAATAGCTATGGTTTCTGCTACATGATATCCAGCTGTATAGAGAGGGTCTAAAGCACTTGATGGATCTTGATATATATATGTGATATCTTTACCCCTAATCCTACTTAACTCATCTTCATTTAACTTAAGTATATCTACACCATTGAACAATATCTTACCATCTACAATTCTCCCAGGTGATCTAATCATCTTTGTTATAGCTTTAGCTGTAACAGATTTACCACAACCTGTTTCACCAACTAAGCATAGAGCTTCTCCCTCGTATATCTCAAAAGACACATCATCAACAGCTTTAACAACCCCGTTATATGTATAGAAATAAACCTTTAGATTCTCAACTTCAAGTATCTTTCTATTCAATTTCTATCCCCTCACCTCTATACTTCTTCTATATCTTGGATCCATAATATCTCTAATGCCATCTCCAAGTAGATTAAAACCAAGAACAGTTATCAATATCGCAAGACCTGGGAAAAATGAATACCACCATTTATCTGGAAACCATTTCCTACCATCAGCTACAAGCCTGCCCCACTCTGGTATTGGAGGCTGTGCACCTAAACCTATAAAGGATAAAGCGGATGTTGCCAATATTACTGAACCGAAGTCAAATGTTATTAAAACCAATAGAGGTGTTATAGCGTTTGGAAGAATATGTCTAAACAATATCTTACTGGTTTTAACACCTATAGCCCTAGCAGCTTCTATAAACAGCATTTCCTTAACCACAAGAACTTGTGCTCTAATAACCCTTACATAGCCAGGCCACCAAACAGCAGCTAATGCTATAATAGCTGATGTTAGCCCTGCACCAAGTGATGCACTAAAAGCAATTGCAAGGACTAGTCCAGGAAATGAAAGAAAGATATCTGTTATTCTCATAATCACCTCATCTACTATACCACCATAGTATCCAGAGACAAGCCCAAGTATAATACCAATGGGAAGTGCTATGGACATAACACTTAAAGCAGCAATAAGTGATATTCTAGCTCCATATAGTACTCTACTAAATATATCTCTTCCATATTCATCAGTTCCAAAGAGGTTTTCAAGACTTGGTGGCTGTAATCTTTTTAATGTACTTGTAACGCTTATGGTCATAGGATCGTAAGGTGTAATATATGGTCCTATAATACCTAGGAATGTAAATCCAAGAACTATTGCAAGTCCTATAGTGGTAAGACGGCTTTTTCTTATAACCATGAAAATAAGTTTCCACTCATTTAAAAAACCTGTTAAAAATTTTGTCTTGTTAAATAACCATTTATTATAGCTTTGCATTAGAGCCTCACCCTAGGATCAATAACAGCGTAAGCAATGTCTGTAACAAAGTTTATGAATATAAAGACAAGCCCTATAAGCAGTGTTACACCCATTATAGCAGGATAGTCAAGGCTATTTATAGCATTAACTGCATATAGACCTATACCAGGCCATGAAAATACAGTTTCTATCACAATAGCTCCGCTAAGTATATATCCAATCTCAAGAGCTAATATAGTGATTATTGGTATAAGAGAGTTTTTCAGTATATGTCTATAGAGCTGCAAACCTCTTAGCCCTCGAGCTTTTGCAAAGTCTATGAAATCTGAAGAGAGAACATCAAGAGCACTATTTCTTACAACTCTCGCAATTATCCCTAGCCCTGTAAAAGCCAATGTAATACCTGGCAATATTATATATTTCAAATTCTCTAAAAAGAGATCAAACCTGCTACCTAGTAGACTATCAAGCAGATACATACCTGTGTATCTTACTGGAGGTGCAACACCTCTACCAGTAGATGGTAGAACCCCTAGATAATAGTAAAATACCCATTGAAGAACTATAGCAATCCAAAAAGCAGGTGCAGAAGTACCTATAAGGGCAACAACCCTTACTAAATGATCAATAACACTATCCTTTTTAAGTGCAGCTATTAAACCAAGTGGTATACCAACGGCTACAAGAATTATACTAGAAACTATTGCTAGCTCAACAGTTGCTGGAAAATACTCAGCTATATCAACTAAAACAGGTCTTTTACTCATTGGCGAAACCCCCCAATTCCCTCTAAACACATCTACGAGATAAAGTATCAACTGCTCATGCAATGGCTTATCTAAATGATACCTCTTTTTAATTTCTTCAATAATTTCAGGACGTGCTTTATACCCACCTGTCCAAACCCTTACAGGATCTGCAGGAATAACACGACTAATCAGAAATGTAAGGATGAGCACACCTAGAATTGTAGGTAAAAAAGATAATGCTCTTCTAACAACATATCTCTTTATATCTCCCATTGCCCACCAGCCGAAATAAAAATAAAAATTATTTAGCCTCGCCAACAATAATAGCAACGTCTTTATATGTGATTATAGTAGCATCCTCTATATCTATGTATTTAGATATTTCATTAGGCGATGTCGTGGTATATATTGCTACATCTGAAAATGTATATCCACCTGCTTGTAGAGGACCTGCATAGTCATCAGGGTCTATGTAGTCTGGACCCCATGCAAGTACTTGCACATCGAAGTCGCCACTCATAAGCTTCTCATTGAATACAGGTCTCGATAGAACTTGTACCTTAACATCGATACCTAGGGCCTCGGTCCATGAAGACTGTAGTATAGTAGCTATTTGCTCAAGTTCACTATATCCTTGTGGAACTATTATTGTTATGCTAACAGACTTTGGATCAACCCCCGAGTCTGTTAACATTTTCCTTGCCATATCTTTATTATATGTATATCTAGTTATATCATCGTCTTGAAATCCAAACATGCCTCTAGGTATAACCCCATATGCTTGATCTGCTAGACCATTAAATGCCGTTGATATTATTGTGTCATATGGTATTGCCCATGCAAGTGCTTTTCTAAATGCTGTGTTGTTAAACGGATATCTCTCACAGTTAAGTGTAACATGGTATATCCAGAATGAGGGGGCAACCTCTACTATGAGTTTATTACCACCAAGTGTAACATCCTTAACTTGGTCTACAAGCGATGGTGGTATTAAAGCTATGTCTAGGTCACCTTTCTTAAGCATCATTATTCTTGTTGAATCCTCTGGTATAAGCCTCAACTCAATCTCTTCTATAGATGGTTTTCCTTTCCAATAATATGGATTGGCTCTCAATCTATAGTATTGTCTATGAACCCATTCAACAAGATAATATGGTCCTGTACCAACTGGATGGTCATATAGATATGGATTCTCCTCACCAGGTTTAACACCACCATGCTGCTCTACAACCTCCATGCTAACAATACTTGCAGGTATTGTTGCCAATACCGATAATATTGGTGCATATGGATAGTTCAGCTTTACTTTTACAAAACCTGCTACACTACCACTATAGCCAAAGAAGGACAGAAGCTCTTCTAGCGATGAAACCTTTCTATTTTCACCTTTAAACTCTGTGTATAGACCTTTTGACAATATCGACTTAAACTCATCTTCACTTAAAACAACTGTTTCATCAACATTTATGAATTCCTCTATAAGCCATGAAGGATCTAGATGCATGGTAACAACACGTCTAAAGGAATACACTATGTCATCAGGTGTTAGAGGTATTGTTCTATTCTCCCAAGGATCATAAAACACAACATTACCTCTTATTACAAAGTACCACTCATCGCTTTCTTCGTTATGAGCCCAGGCAACAGCTAGACTAGGTACTACATAATCCACATTATCTCTTTCATATGCTACCAACCTCTCGTATATCTGATGTATTATAAACCAGTCAAAACCCCAGTAGGTAACAGCAGGGTCTAGGCTATGACCCTCTTCAGATTCACCTATAACGAATTTATTTGGATTTGGTGCATAAGGTTCTTTGGAAAGATCATCAACTCTATAGACAAATGTTGGATGGAAGTATATATTCTTTATCCAGTCCCAGTACACCCTGACCTCTCTTGCTTGTACAATCCATATAAGGGAAAGTCTATCGTTTGAAAGCTTTTGTATAGCATTATAGATAGTTTTTCTAAGACTAGCATCAGTAGTTATTCTACCAGCTTTAATAAGAGCATCCATTATAGGATCTCTGAGGAAACCAGGATTTATATTTGAGTACGGAACAAGCGATTCTCTATCAATTGGCTGTGGATCTCTATAAGCTATAATAACATATTTACTTGCCTGGGGAATTGTTATCGATGGTTGAGGCATTGGAGAAGGTGTTGTAATTGGTGTTATAGTTGGTGTAGGCGTTGACGTTTGCTGTATAGTTTTTTGCATTATAGGTAGATATGTTAAACCAATTATTAAACCAACTATAGCTAAAGCTATTACTACTACTGCTATCATTTTTGTATTTACCATAAGACCTACACCATTAGGACTCCATATCTTTATATCTATTTAAGCCTATAGTCATATTTAAAAATTTTTATGAGTTAAAACACTATTTAAAGCAATTAAAGATATTAAGTAGAGTTATTATCTACATTAATTGGTTTTAACTGTAGATATAGCAAAATAGAAAATGCTGTTAGAATTGCTATGATTATTACTGAGACATCAAATGATCCTAGAGCATCTCTTGTATATGCCATAATCAATGGGGCTATCGCCATAGCTATTTGTCCTGCTAAAGCATTTATACCGCTTATGATCCCTGCAAAATTTTCTGGAACTGTATCGTTTATAATAGTCCATGCCAAAGGTAGAAATGCTCTATATGCAATAATAGATATTGCGAGAAAGATCCATGTATTTATCCCAGGCTTCATTATAGTTGACATGCATAGTGATATAGATGTGATTCCCAATGTAATTGAAAGAATTAATCTTCTTCCCTTTAAGCCACCTATTCTATCAGATAGTATTGCTGTTGATATACCTATAAACATTCCAATAACTAAAATAACTACCACTGGGATCCAAACATCTTTTAATTCTAACATAAGCTTCTCTATAAGAAATGTTGAAAGCCATGATGTATAGAAAGCCCAAGGCTGAAGAGCAAACATAAAGGCAAAAAATATTGTAATGATATATCTTAATGCCTTTCTATGCAACAAGACTTTATTTAATGGCGTATAACCTTGCCTTCTACTTAAATCATAATAAAACTTTGTATATCTGGAAAACAAAACTAACAACGGTACAAGCGATATAAAAGAAAATATAGCTATCACTATAAACATAACCCTCCATGAATTTATATAAGGAATTAAAATATATGTTAATACAACTCCTATAACAGACCCCGATTCAAACACAGCAGTTGCTAATCCCATTATATTCCTTGGTATAACAAGCGATGTTATTTTTGTACATGAAGGCCAATAGGCAGGGAAAATAAACCCTGCTATAACCCTTGACAACAAAAGTATTTCGAGTCCATAGGCTAGCGATGTAAGTATTGACGATGTAGCAGAGATTGATATAGCTATGCTGAGAACTTTAAATGGGCCTATATAATCTATCATATATCCCATGAAAGGCGCTGCTAAGGTTGATGCCACTCTCTGTATAGATATAATTAAACCCATTAAGCTATAGGATATATTTAAATCATCTATAATAAGCTTTGCAATTGTTCCAATAACAAATATAGAGAGAGAACCTATAGTTGTAGCTATAAGCATTAAAGCCATAATACCTATATACATTTTACTGATATTCATAGCTTTGCACACATTCATTTAACTAATTATTTGTTTAAAAAGAAGGGATATACTAATTTAAGTTTATTTGAAAGATTTAGAACTCGGATTTGCTATCTATAGAAAAGTTTATAGCTTTCAAACCTAGATATATATCTAGTGGGAGAGAAAAATGGGAGTAGCACCCTCTCCACAACCTCAGCCGCCAAGCTATAGAGAAGAGGTGCTAGCTGCATTAAGTAGATTAAAAACAGCTTCCATGCTTTTAATAATAGCTACTCTAATAGCTTCAATAGCAAGTTTATCGTTGCTAAGCATAGTATTTACATTCAATATAGCTGCCATAGTTGCTGCAGGTCTAGGTACACTAGCTGCTGCTTTAGTTGGGTTGATACTAATTATTGTAGCGGTATATGCATTTCTACTCCCATCTGCAAAACAATTTGCTAGGTGGAAACCAACAGAGTTTTCAACCCCATCTAAGCTTCTAAGAATAGGTTATATATGGGGTTTAGCTATACTCGTTATAGCTCTATTGATCATTATTATAGGAGCAGCTACTATGAATCTACCTATAGTACTTAGCGGTATAGGTATTGCTGTTATCGGTGGAATACTCTTCCTCATAGGCTATATAGGAAACATAGTATACTTCTTTAAACTTAAAGACACCTTCAACTCAACAATATTTCTAGTAGCAGCAATACTTTTAATAATAGGGATATTTATAAGCATTACACAATTTATAGCTTGGATACTTGCATTTATAGAAGTCAGAGCTATAGAAAGCAAAATTACCTCTGGGGCAATCCAGATATAGAGTATCTAAATCCATATATTTTTAATACTTTAAGATAATCCGTTTTGACAGAGCATCACAAATATCTAGCTATTACCATTATTTTAAAGTTAGACTCAATATATACGACGAATATATCTACAAATCTTGAAGAATATATCATCAATAATGAAGCATCGGTAGCAAAGCAACAACGATTAGTACTGTTAAAATAGCTGTTGGGATAAGATATCTATATACTTCTCCTAGACTTGATTTAAAGAACTTTGCTGATAGTACAAAGCATGCATGTATAGGAGATAGCATGGCACCTATATAGCCTCCTAGAAATGCTAATGTTATTCTATAGCTGGTAAGAAGAGGTAGGATTGATGGAAATGCTATAGTGACAAATGTGAATTCAAACCCTGTTGTAATAACCATTGAAAATGGTATTGCAAACACAGCTATGTCTGCAACTGAAGAGAGATATAATGCTAGCTGGTATGATAGCCCTGTTTCATTTATAACTCTACTAAATATTAATGACTCAACTATAAGAATTATTATTGTTGGTTCAAGTGAATATCTAATCCCATTTTTAACTGTATTTAATGAAGGTCTGTGAATCGCTATAAATAGTGAAACAGTTATCATTAGGGATACTGGCAGTGGAAGTTTTGCAACAATAGATAGGAATACGATGATGATAAATGGCCATAGATATATCAACTCTTTAAAAGACCTATCTCTATGCTTTATACAACTATTGTTAATTTTATATAGAATTGCTCTTGAGATGATGAGCCCACTAATTATAGATCCTATAAATATTGGCCAGTTATAGTATATAATTCTATTGAAGTTCATGTTAAGTATAGCTGAAGCCAGTATAACTGATTGGTATAGAGGCCATATAGTAACCCATATATGTCGAAACCAATAGTTTAGAAAGGTCTTTTCACTGGGATTTAAGTTACATTCTCTATATAGAGGGTTGATAATAGTTGCAGAAATGTATGCTCCTGCAGGCATTGGGAGAAGCCCTATAATAGCTGGTATCGATACAGCTGCTGTTTTAGGGCTTAAAGACTCAAGAGAAGAAACTACTCTATCTGCAATATATGTTGATCTATATAAATCAGCTAGAAACATAGCTAAGATAAGCGATAGTATGGTATCCAAAAGAGTTCTATTGAATGACTCTAATATAGTTACAGCAATCCCTCTACCTAAAAAAGGCAGCAGATATATAACCAACGCTAATCCAAAAGCCACTGCTATATTAATTCTTCTCATAACTAATGTAAATGCTATTATGATTGAAAATATAAATACTATAATTTCTAAACTCATTTTTACCATTACATAATAAAACCAGCACCTCCTAAAAATATTTTAATTATATAACATCCTTGTCTTGCTCACAATCTAAATAATAGAGAGATGCAGTGCATTTAAAATAATAAACAATGTCTATGACTTAAAGAATCTATCAATAGTATAGCTATTCATAATATTAACTTTACAGCAAGCTTAGAGTGATGTATCTATGGGCTGTAAATAATTGCTATACTAGGTTTTCATTGGATTAATATTTTTAAATATTTAAAGTTTAATTATAGTAGGGTACTCTAATGGAGAAACTATATAGGTATTTACTAAAACATGTATCTATTTACACACCATATAACGTTATTAGCGATGGTTGTATAGTTATTGAGAATGGATATATAGCTAAAGTTGATGTAGAGCCTTGTTCTAGTGGAGACGCATATTCAATTGATTTAAGCGGATATATTGTAGGTCCTGGGTTTATAGATACCCATATACATGGCATTTTAGGATTTGATGTTATGGATGCTAAACCAAGTTCTTTTCTTTCAATGTCTAAAGTTCTTCCAAGATACGGTGTAACAAGCTTTATACCAACAACCGTTACAGCATCTCATGAAACCATAATAGAGGTATGTAAATCGTTTGTAGAAGCCTATGAACAGTGGACACCTCTGACAGGGGCTAGAATTCTTGGAATTCATTTAGAAGGTCCATATATAAATAGCATTCGTGCAGGGGCTCAAAACAAACAGTTTATAAGAAAGCCAAATATAGATGAATTCAATGAATATTACAATGTATGTAAAGGTCTTGTTAGAGAAATAACAGTTGCACCAGAGATCGACGGTGCAATTGACTTCATAACAACTCTATCTAAAATGGATATAACTATTCAGATCGGTCATACAAATGCCACATATAGAGAAGCTGTTAAAGGAATTTTAGCAGGTGCTTCAAAAGCTACCCATCTATATAATGCAATGAGAGAAATACACCATAGAGAGCCAGGTGTTGCTATAGCACTTCTCTCTAATCCAGCTATATATTTAGAGCTTATAGCAGATCTAATCCATGTATCTAGAGAAATGTTGATGTTTACTATAAATTGTGCTGGAGTTGATAGAGTTGTTCTTATAACAGATGCTATATCAGCTACTGATATGCCTGATGGTCTCTATGAGCTTGGCGGCTTAAAGATAAAGGTTGAGAAAAGTATACCAAAGCTTATAGATAGTGATAGTTTAGCAGGAAGCACCCTTACAATGGATAAAGCATTTAGAAACATCATATCTCTTGGTTACAGCATAAAGGAGGCATTTATAATGGCAAGTACCAACCCTGCAAAATCTATAAATGCTATAGAAAAAGAGAAAATAGGTTTAATTAAACCAGGATGGAAAGCTGATATAGTTGTATTAGATGATAATCTAGATGTAGCTATGACTATAGTAGATGGCAATATATTATTCAATAAAACTGTTTTACAGTTATAGCAGCTATGTAACATAGCTAAGTTGTAGAGACCTAGTAGTGTTATTATAGCTTTTCTATAGATTGGAGCAGTGTAGAAATAAATGGAAATCTAGATTAAAAATTTATATGGAGTATCTATTTCATTGTATTATTTGTTTAAGTTGCTGAAGCATTTTAATACCTGCTCCAGTTAATGGCATCAATATATTCTCGATACCCATTTTTCTAAACTCTTCTATGTTCTTCTTTAACGCAGCATATACTGTAGCTGATGTTGGCTCAACTATAAATCCCATATCCCGTAATTCTTTAACAGAATCAATAATTTCATCATCATTAACTAGAGATACTAGGCCTCTGCTTTTAATTATTATAGAAACTACTTCATCGATTCTTGGAGGTGATTTTATTCTTATACCATCTGCTAGCAAAGCCGCTCCTTTGGAAGGTTTATGTGAATATAGTTTTTCATAGATAGGAGCAACATCTACTCCCTGTACAGCTATCATTCTAGGCATCTTTTTAATTAATCCTGTTCTATACAGATCCTCAAACCCTCTGTATATGCCTATAAACAAACCACCTGAACCTACTGGAACAATAACAGCATCTATGTCACCTACTTGCTCAAATGCTTCATATGCAATAGTTCTGTATCCTTCGATATAAAGCGGGTTTGATAGGTGGTCAACATAGTAACATTTCTTATCTAGAGAAATATTTTGAGCTAGCCTCGATGCATCCTCTCTACTACCGGCTTCTATAACCTCACCACCTGCTACTTCAATAGCTAATCTCTTACTATATGAAACATTAGAAGGAACAACAATATATGATTTTATGTTTAACGCTCTTGAATATAAAGCAGTAGAAAAACCTGCATTTCCAGATGAATCCTCAACAACACAGCTAGCATTAATTAAATATGCATGTGATAGCGATATAGATGAACCTCTATCCTTAAAACTACCACTTGGATTAAAATATTCTAGCTTAAAATATGCTCTAAAGCCATATAGATCCATAGATACAACAGGTGTAAAACCTTCGCCAAGAGTTTTCACAGGCTTTAGAAAAATCATTGAGCTATACCTATATAAACCAAATCCGCTAGGATTCCAAATCCTCTCAAATCCATATACCTCAAGAGGAGATCCACATTTAGAACATCTAAATCCATGAACAACATCATTAAATCTATAGATGTTGCTACATACATTGCATTGGAAAGCCATATTCACAACCCTCACTAAATCTATTATTATAAGGCTAGAAATATAAATAATAAATTTTAGCAATAAAATCTAAGTCGATGTACTTTGTATACCAATCCAATACAGTGTTTTGAAGCTTAAATATATAAGCCGTCTCTGTAAATAAATCAAAAAAGATACATTAGAATAACTATATAGTGCAAATTAGATAAAACGCTTTTATATTAGTCTCTAAATAAAAACATTTATGGAAAAATATATGGCTACAAACAATATTTTACATTTTTATTTTAAGAAAAATTAATATACAGCTCTCTACATATAGTTTTACTATGTCATACCAACTACAATACAGGTCTTTACCCAATGTTTACATCAGATAACGATGCTGATCTTAAACAAATACTTGAAAAAATATGTAAAAACACTAATACAGCATGTATAGATATCATTCCTTTTTCTAGAGATATGGCTAATTTTATATTAACCTGGTTAGAGACATGGATATTTTTATATAGTGAAAATATTAAATTACAAGACATAAAAGAAAATATTGATTTAGAGTTCATAGAGAGGGTTGCTAAATGTCATTTAGAGTCATTTGAATATGCAAAAAATGGTAGCTATATCTATAATGTAGATGTTGATGAATTCATTAATATAGCTAAAATATTATCTAAAGGTTGAAAATAAAAATTAATTATTACTTAATAAATTTCGGTTGTCTAAAGCAGTATTATCTAGTACAATAAAATAAGACCCAAATATTTTGCTACCTATATAGCTTAACTATTCAACTGCTCTCTGCCACGATACAAGTTTCGTGCAATGTTCAAGCTACATACCTTATTTTCAAGGATTAAACTCAAATAAACTCTCTTAGCTTATCCCTTCTATTCATTTAATAATTTGAGTCATAGCAGGCTTTATATCATCTGTAATCATCTATAGATAACTATAACTGTGGATATTTTTGATTGCATCTAATACTTATGAATTCTTTGAAAAGCTATTCTTGTGAATAGAAAGGGTTATCCGCTTAAAGTAGGTGGACAGAAAGTATCTAGGTAAAAGAAAAGTAAGAAGCGATGAGAGGAAACACAAAGCAATGAAATTTATATCAAACTATATAATCTACACAAAAGCTGAACCCTCTTTAGTCACAATAAATCTTATCTCTGAGATAAAAAGTTTTATATCTACGATATATTCTATTATATATAATTGGTGTTTAACTTGCTTTACCTTAGTGTTTCTTTTACTTTAAAGAGCTTAAAGTTTTTTGTATGACATTTAAAACTTTTCTCAATGGTATTTTAAGATCCTGGGCTATTCTTTTAACGCTTTCATATTCAGGTTTTATATTAACTACATTTCCTTTGAAATCTCTACTAATTTTTACCAATACTTCTTTTCTATGTCCATTGATATCTACCTCTATTGGCACTATCTCTCTATTTGGTACTACTATTCTATTATATGTTGTATACCTAACTCCAAGTGTTCCAAGCTCTTCCATCAATGTCTTTATTAACTCACCACTTTTCTCTATATCAGTAATAACCCTAATGGTATATCCTGGTCTATTCTTCTTCATGTATATAGGAACTATAGATACATCTCTTGCACCTAACTGCAACAATTTCTCAAATACATATCCTACAACCTCTCCTGAAACATCATCAATATCTGTTTCAAGAATAGCTATGCTTTCCAGTGTATATCCATCATCTAAAAAATCAATCCTTTCTCCACTAAATACCCTAACAATATTTGGCACTATACCAAGATCTTTATCCCCAGCACCATATCCTATAGCCTTTACTTTAAACAAAGGATATCTATCAATAAACTTTTTAACGAAGTTGGTAAGTATAGCGGCTCCTGTAGGTGTTGTAAGCTCACCTTCAGCAAAACCCCCAACAATTATAGCATTGCCTTTTCTAAGTATCTCTATAGCAGCTGGGGCTGGCACTGGATATACCCCATGTGAAAACTTTATGTATCCTTTGCCAATAGCAACGGGCATTGAAACAGCATATGCCTTAAATAGATTAAGATTATGAAGAGCTAATGCAGTCCCAATAACATCTATAATAGTATCTATAGACCCTGCTTCATGAAGCTCAACATCATCTATATTCTTGCCATGGATATATGCCTCAACCTCTATAAGAGTTTTTATAGTATTAAGAGAAAAGTTAAATGCATCTTTATCTAAATCTACGCTTTTTGCCACACACTCTACTGCTTTAATCAATTCATAGCCATGTCTATGAACATGTCTATTCTCAAACCTGGTTACAAGTTTCTTAGCTTTTATCCCATTTTTAATAACATCAACAAATCTTATTTCTATGTTTAATGCATCATCAACACATCTCGGTATTGCATCTTTAAGATCCTCAATAATTTTTTGATCCGCTCCTAAAGATATTAATGCTGCAAGAAACATGTCCCCTGAAATACCAGCTATACTGGGATCCACAACAATAACTTTATCCATAAATCCCACCTATTCATTTTCATTTTTATTAATTAAAGTTAAGTTAGTAATTAGTATAATTAATAAATCTACATAGAATTATTCAAACTTTGTTTTTCTATACAATGAAATTCTTTTTCCAATTAAACCTGCCACAATGCCTGCATTAACACCATTATCTATATTTACAATTGCTAGACCTAATGGACATGCTTGTAGCATTGAGTATAATGCAGCTATACCACCTCCACCAACACCATATCCTACAGATGTAGGTACACCTATAACTGGTACATCTAATAACGATGCAATTACAGAAGGAAGTGCCCCCTCCATACCAGCTACAGCAATAACCACATCAACATCTTCATCTTTAAGCTTTTTAACAGCTTCTAAAGTTCTATGAAGACCAGCAATTCCAACATCGTATAGTGTTATCACATCACATCCCATTTCTTCAGCTATAACCTTAGCCTCTTCTGCTACACGTATATCAGCCGTACCCCCTGTAACAATACCTACTCTACATATATGTTCTGATTCCTTGATATTTTCCAATCTTGCAACAGCAATTCTACCTACTTCATTTACCTCAATCACTATATTATCTATTTTTAAACTCTTTAGAAAGTTTATCTGCTCATCTCTAAGCCTAGATATTATCACTTTGCCAATAACAGACGTAACCCTTCTTATAATGTTTTCCAATGTGCTTAGATCTTTATTTTCACCAAATACAATCTCTGGTACATCTCTTCGAACGGCTCTTCCAATATCATATCTAACTTTGTTATCTATAGACTCTATAGCAAAAAGCCTAATTCTCTTCAAAGCCTCATCAACATCTATATCACCGTTAGCTAGAGACTTAAGTATATCTCTAAGGCTCTCCAAATATATCCCCGCAATCCAACAATTATCTTTCATAATGTTCAATAAGCTCTATAATAGCTCCAAGAACTTCCCTTGCATCTATATATGTATATCTTCCCCCACTAAACATGCCACTTTGCTGCATATATCCCCCGATCTCCAAAATCTTTTTAATGCAATCGGCATTGCCACTAATATCGAAAGCTATATGATGGATTCCCTGACCATGCTTATCTAAGAACTCTCTCCATGTACTAGGCCCATCTATAGGCTCTATAAGTTCTATTACAATATTATTTAAATTAAAGAACGCTAACTTTGCCCTTCCCTTAGATGGAGCCCCCATAAAACTCATCTTTGTTTCTTCCCACTCCCTAGTCTCTGTTATTCTTTGCGGTTTCATCCCTAAAATCTTAGACCATGCTTCAACAGCTTTACTAATATCCTTTACAACTATAGCTATTTGAATAACATTTTTAAATGCCTCCTCACACATATATATTACACACCCTAATCTCTATCACTACGGTATAAACAATTATAAGATTTATGGTAAAAACAAAACGACTTTATTACCAATTCAGGTGTTTATTGATGCTATCTATAACACCAAGAACAATTATAGCAATATTCCTTATAGATTCCATTATGTGGGGAATGTGGTTTGGAGGACTTTGGTCGTATAGAGCCGCCTTTGCATCGAGAATAACTAACAGCTATACACATATCGCAATATCTACAGCAATGCCATTAATTGCTGCTTCTGCTATATACATGTTTTTCAGCATTCATGGAAATTTTATAAAAAGATACAGAGTTTCATTATTTAAAATAGCTGTGGTTCTATCTAGGATAATATATCTTGCTGCCTCATACACAATCCTCACCAACCTGTTTAATGACATAAAGCTTCTCTATATCACATCAATAGAGTTTACAATCGCAAATGCTATTGGATCTATAGCTGGTATTGCATGGGCTGATTACATAGCTGATAACATACCTATTAAATTTAAATCGAGATATATTGCACTAGATAGCACTTTAGGTACATTAGGAGCCCTGGTTGGCACCTTTATTGCTGGTTTAATGCTATATGAGATACATGGTATTGAAAACTATGGCAGGCTTTTCACAACAATCTCGATAATATTTTTAATCGATGTACCTCTTCTCATGTTTATAAAAGAGTTGAGTAAAGCTTCTATTGAATATAGTGAAGAGCCTTCTAGACATCACGGAGAGCCTATAGGCAGATTCTATATAGCTATAGTCATAATATATCTAGCAATAAATCTCACATCCTCTGTTATACCGCCTTACATAATATATAGATTCAAAGGTGATGAAATTTGGATAAGTATGATTAATGGGGTTAACTGGATAGCGGGTCTTGCAACCCCTATCCTATGGAGCATTGCTGTAGACTACATAGGATCTTTAAACACCACAAAGATAGCTGTAACATTGGCGATAATAACAAATGTTGTATTCCCATATATGCCTTCTCTTTACCTACAAACAATAAGAGCATTTCTTGCTGGTACTGCTGGTGTTGGGATATGGATTACACTTTTTAGCTATCTTATAAAAGATGTTGGTGCCGGCCATAGAGTCAATTATATTGCTAGGGTATTCACAATTCAAAACCTGGTACCAGCTATTGCAATGAATTTAGGAGGGGTTTTAGCAGATGCTCTTACCGTTCCAGAGGTTGTATTTATGCTACCTGTAATAGGATTTATATCACTAGCTTTATTAAAAAGCAAATAGATGCTGAAAAACTAAGTTAGAGCTCTAGAATGTGAATATGAAAAAGATTTTAGGCTTATCAAATAGTTTATAGATAATGCTTCTAGGCTATTGCTTTAGACAACTCTGATATAACTTCTTCAGCCTCTTCCTTACTCTTAGCCTCTACTACATGTGAATGATCAGGTAGCAATACAACAGTATAATTCTTAAATTTAACTATATATGTAGGTCCCTTATCCATGCATTCAGCAAGTTCTGTTCCAAGCTGTGGATTCTTGAATACCCTAAGAAGCTTTGCACATGATGAATATCTCAACGCCTTTATACCCCTTGCTAGAAATGCTGTCTCATCTTTAACAGATATTACTTTATCTACCTTCACCATATATGCACACCATCTACTACACTTCCTACCGAGGATTATAAACTTTACGGACAAATAGCTTGCAAGAGATCTTTTGATTTAAAATAACATTAAATGGTTTATTTCTTTAACTAACTGTTTTTCCATCTCCAAATCTATGAAACCCATAAACTTAACTTACTTCACGATATAGAGAAGAATAAAAATAAAGATTGTATCTATATCTTAAGCTCTTTAAATAGATATATAGATAAAAGGTAATAGATATACTACTTTAATTCATATAGAAACTTTGTAAATATATCAACAAATCTTTTTGCTTGATCCCTACTATGAATCATGGATGGCATAAGATGAGGCATTTTTTCAGAGAGATAAAGTATCTTATTTATTCTCATATATAGATGTAAAGCTTCATAGATCTTACTGCTATACCTTAGATAATATGCCTCCTCTATATTTCTAGGCTTTGATTTTGTGAAATGAATACCTAGCATATTACCAACATTTGTAATCCAGCAAAGTCTGTTATATTCCTCACATATCTTGTCCATTTCCTTCGCAATGTTGCTCCACATTCCATTGAAACTGGTATACATCTCTTTATTTCTATTGAGATAGTTAACCAATGTAAAACCTGCTACAATTGTTATCGGATTCCCTGTAAATGTTCCACCATGAAAACTTCTATTTCTTGGATCAGGATATTTAATATGGTTGAGAAGAGACATTATTTCTCCTTTTCCACAGAATGCTCCAGCTCCAGGCATACCACCACCTATTATCTTACCAAGGGTAACAATATCTGCTTTTACATTGAAGTATTCTTGTGCACCTCCTAGCGAAAGTCTAAACCCTGTAATCACTTCATCAAATATCAATAGAGATCCATATCTATCCACAAGCTCTCTAACACCCTTTAAATAACCTTCTACAGGCTCTATACATCCCCCAGCACCAGGAACAGGTTCAATAATAACAGCTGCTACATCATATGATTTCAAAACCCTTTCCAGCTCATCTAAATCGTTATAGGATATAGATATAGTATATCTAATTAAATCCTCTGGCAACCCTGCTGATTCAGGCCCTGTAAATGGTGGTGATACCCCTGTATGAAGCTGGTCTAAACCCCCATGCCACCCACCCTTAATTTTAACTATATATCTTCTCTTTGTATATGTTCTTGCAAGTCTTATGGCATACATATTTGCCTCAGTACCACTATTAGTAAATTTAACCATATCGCAATTTGGTATTATTTTAGTCAACAGCTCAGCATATTCAATAGCATAGATATTCTCAAAACCGAAATGTGTACCATATCTAGAAACCTCATATACCTTGTCAATAACAAAGTCAGGTGAATGTCCAAGAATGTGTGTTCCGTGGCCCATCCAATAATCTTCATACTTATTTCCATCAACATCCCAAACATATGTCTCTTTAGCTTTAATTACATAGATAGGATATGGATGAAAGAATCTAATGTGATATACAACACCTCCTGGTATAAACCTACTAGCCCTCTCAAAAAGCTCTCTGCTTTTACTAGTCATATCCTCGTATGTTTTTAGATATCTAGAGATAAGAGCCTCTGCCTTGGAGTCATAAAGATTCATGGCATATGACCTGTGGTAGGCTGTGTTATAAATAAATCTATATAGAGAAGTATATAGCTTTGTCGTTTTAAATTTTTGGATATGGAGGCTAAGAATGTACAGCTTATGAATTCTCAGCTCAATAGCTTTATTAACGTGAAGCAAAAATGCTGGTTAATCTCTATCTAAATTACTTATATAGAGTTTTAGGGGATGATATATATAGATATATAATGGATATCCCCCCAGGTAAAATTATTCTTAAAAATGCCTCTTCATTGAATTTATTTGACCATATCCATATAGCTATATGGCATAGATTTTTAATAGATGTTTTCAACCCTAGTTTAATAGATAAAGACTATGCCTTAATCCTACCATGTAGTGGCATAAAACCTTATAGAGCTTCAGCAACACATAGACTTGCAGATGCTATCATCAAAAAGAGCAACCTAGATAAATACATCCAGATATATGTATTATCTGAACCTATGATAATTGTGCCTAGAGAGCTCGATATATACTATCCATTTGCAAACTATGACTATCCTCCAAAAGAATTAGATAAAGTATATAGAGAAAAATTCATTGAAATTCTGGCAAAGGTTTTACCAAAATTGTCAAAACATAGAAAGATAGTAGCTGTCTTACCAAAGCACCATAAAAGCATCCTTTTAGAATCTATTAAGAGATGCTGCCATGATATTAACCTAGATGTGGTTGACTATGGGGAAAAAGCATTTAAATCAATAAAACATGGTATAGAAATTCTAAGAAATGAGATATTCTCTAATTAAAGGTGATGATGGCTTCGTCTCTAGGTTCGTAAACTATTTCAATTCTTTCTAGCTTCCACTCTATATCATCACATATAAAATCTATACTATAGCTGTGATTACATCATCCTGCTTTTCTTCAACATTATTTAGTTTAATATATTCAATCTATCTTTATAATAGAAAACTCTGTACATATCATTGGACTCCATATATGTATCCATTTAGGCTTTGTTCTATTAATAACATTTATAATATTTTCAATATAGTTTCTCTCAATAAACATAAATATTCCTTCACCTATCATATTCATCGAAGCTCCTAAAACACCCCTAATACTAGCTACCTCTTTTATAATACTGTTTACCCAGTTAGTTATAAGCTCTGATTTAACTGCAAATTCATAGCATTTCCTTATAAAGGTTTCAGGTGAGGGGTCTTTAAGTATCTCATTAAGTATCTCAAGACCTATTCTTCTAATTTTTTCAAGATTTTTATTGGAATTCAATATATTGTTTTTTGGGATTGGGTTGTAGAAAGCTGATATAGCTGTTATAGAACTATCAACAGGTATGTGATCTATTTCAGCATGATATGGGTCGCCAGCTTTCTTAACAATTACTATACCTCCACATGGATTTAAAAGACCTACAACAGTTCCTAAACCTGTCTTACAGATGATGTCTGCTTCGTGAGCTATTTGAGCTATCTGCTTAACAGTTTTTCTTAGCTTTAATGAATTTGCTAATGCTAAAGCTATTGCTAAAGCTGATGCTCCGCTAGAGCCATATCCACCTCCGATAGGTAAATCAATTCTTTGATTAATTGTTATTTTTATTCCATCTATCCCTGCTTCTGACAATAGCCTAGAAGTAACATGCTTTGCTATGCAGCTATTATTTATTTTTGTATTATTTATATAATTTTCAACTAAAACACCGTTTTTACTATTATGATGATCTATTGAAAGCTCTATATATACACCTCTATCAACAGTTATTCCGCCTCCAATAGCACCTGTGAAAACAAAGTTTTCTGTTATATATGGAGCAAAAAATCCTGATAAACCACCTGAAACTTTAGTAGCATACTTCATATCTTTCTTGTTCACCTCTCAACACTACCATAATATTTCAAAGCCATAGAGTTATTTATATACATATACATAAGATATAGGGATAGATATATATAATGTAATCCATTAAATATATTATTATATTGATAGCTTTTTAACATCGTTCATCTACGTCTTATTAGCAATATTAATTAATAACTCCTTTAACTTAGCTATAAAAGACTGTTTATTCCAATCAAGATAAATCTCAATATCTTCTACCACAATAGGCTTTAACCTCATTTTACTTCTCCACGTATTGCTAAGCTGCTTTGAAAATAAATCAACAATTTGGTCACCATCTATATACAAGTCTATTCCTTTTAGCTTGTAGATAGCATAGAGAGCTGCATATGCAAGTAGAGTTCTACTAGCTGCTTCACTAAATCTATAGTTAATCTTATAATATACACTACTTTCTGGAAGTTTATCTGAGCAAATAACTGGGATTTTCTTAAGCGAGACAGTAGTATAGATATAATTATCAATCTTTATTATCCTATTGATCTTTGGTAGAACTTCACAAGCTTTAGCGACATCGATGCCTATATTTCTAAGGATTTCTCTAGCTTTTTCAATTTCTCTACTACAATATTCATCAATACTTTGAAATAAAATATTTACAAGCTTGGTGTAGCTAATCTCTATAGAGAATTTCTCCTTCATAAAAGGTATGATATGCTCACGGATAAGTTTATTAGCAATACTATTAGTATAAGCAACAACTCTAAGAGGACAACATCCAATAAATGGACAGTATACAAGTCTAGACATAACAGCCTCACTACAGCAACACTATTAATCATATTTAGAGAAGAAATATATACTTTTATATATATTTAAATAATTAAATAACAAAGCAATATAATTGATAATGCGATATACTTCCAAATATGCTACTTTACACATTTAAATCAAATGTATTGATAAAAATCAAGTGTTTAGTATATGGTTTAAGAATTACTTGGTGCTGTATATTCATTTCTTTATGATTATTGGTATGATAAGTAGTGTTGAAGCTAATAGTATCCATATAGGTGAAGGTAACTGTAATAATAGTGGTGCTGTTAAAGCTCTTGAGACTCCATGAATAGCTATTGCATAAAATAGAATTGTCTCGCCTAATAATATAGATGCTATTGCATAGATGTAGCTATATTTATTCATATCCTTTTTTCTAATCATTGCAGCTATTGTTATAGGTGCTAGAGGCAATAGTCCTGCTGATGATATTACAGATAACTCTACTATATAGCCTATTTTCATTATAGCTGTTATTGAGGCTAGTATAAGAAGTGAGAGTATAGAAGCTATAGATACTACTCTAGATGTTTTTTCATTTGGCTTAACAACTATTCTTTCATAGAGGTCTCTCACCACAGAGCTTGACACCGATAAAACTATAGAATTTGCTGTTGATATTGCAGCTGCTGTTATACCTACATAGGCTATTGTAGCTAGTAGTGGATGCGCCAATGTCAATATGTATGGTGTAACTGAATCTCTATTCTTTAAAAGAACGCCTTCAACATCTATATTATTAAAAGCTATATAAACTCTAAAAACCATTCCAAGCAATACACATATTACAGTGTATATAAAACCATATAATGCAAAGTACTTAACCATTCTCATATAAGCTTTTCTATCCTTAGGTATATAGAGTCTTTGTACAACCTGTGGATTTGTCAACGCGAAAAATATCCAAGGTATTGTAAGACCTATAAACATTTGTGGGCTCCATATAAATGAAAGCAGATTTCCGCTAGAGCTATTGCTAAGGATATTAACAAACATATTATAGTCTATATTGCTAGCTGATAAAAGAAATAGTATCGACCATATAGCTACAGCAATACTTGAGCCGAACATCCATATACCTTGAAAAGCATCAGTTGTTGCAACGCTCCATAAACCTGCTATAAGAATCCAAAAAGCTATAGCTATAAACGCAAATATTACACCATACTCATAACCTAGATTAATTGAGTTGAATATCTCCCCAACTCCCTTAAGCTGTGCAGCTGTATATGGTACTAATGTAAATAGATAGACAAGTGAAACAACTATGCCAACATATCTAGATCCATATAAATCTGAAAGCATTTCGGAAGAGCTTATCCATCCTCTCCTCCTTGCTTCATACCATATAACAGGTCCTATAGACCCCAATATAATAACTGTTGAAGCTAGATATACAAGCTCAAAACCTAAAGCAGCAACACCACTTGCAAAAGTCAGCCCCACTAAACCAACCATCATAAAAGCGCTGTATGTTGTAGCTGCATAGGTCATGGCTGATATGAATCCTCCCACTCTATAGCCCCCAACAAAAAACTCTCTAGAGCCCTTCCCAAGATATCTTCTACTAAGCCATGCTATTATAGACCCCATTACAAAAAAGAATACCAGGACAACTACATATAGCTCTTTCACAGGGCTTCACCCATCAATCTTTTTAAAGTTTTGAATCCAATAAATATAGCAATCAATGTCAATATAATCCAATACAGCATTAATCCAAAACTAAATGCTTTTACCACTAAATCTGAAATCAATTTAAACATCGGAATATAAAACAATATTATAACCATTATAGAGATCACCATATACTTCTTCATTTCATTCACCTTTAAACGTTTGTTTAAAGAAGAACAGTTTATAAACTTTATATACAAAATACATGTATATATCGTAGCAGTTTAGTGATAACTATGGATATCGACATTTTTCAAAAGATTATTGATATACTTACTAAAAACCCTAATGGCATTCCACAATCATATATACATAGATCTTTAAGTGTATCAAAAGCATATATAAGCATTATTCTAAAAGATATGGAAAAACAAGGCATAATCTACAGAACCAAGATTGGCAATACATATATAGTTAGATTAGCAGGTAATGCTCCATTAAGCAATAAAATTTTAAGACTTGGAATTATATGGTCAAGCGAATATCTCTTTCTTGGACACTTTGCCAAAACACTTAAAAATCTCTATAACATCGATCTCACTGTAAATGTTTATTCCAATGCCCTACAAGCGACATTAGCTATTATTAGAGGTGAAGTAGATGCTGTTCTAAGCCCATTAGTAACACAGCTATATGCATACATATTATCAAGAAACATTGTTATAGCTGGTGGCGGTGCTGGTGGCGGTGCTATGCTATACGAATTTCCAAAAAGTAAAACAGATATTATAATCTCTAGCGAAGCTTCTTCAATGGATCTCTGCAGATTGATTGCTTCAAAAAGGAAAGTCATAGAACATGAAGATGTAAGATACTTTACCACACCAAATGAAGCACTAGAGTTTATTAAAAGAGGAAAAGCTAGATATGCTGTTATCTGGCATCCGCTAACAGAATTTGTCAAACCAATAGAACATAGAGTAGTTATAGATTGTGGAGAGTTTGAGGAAATTAAACACTGCTGTACACTAGCTTTATCAAAGTTTATTGGTATAGAGAACATCGAAAAGATATCAGCAGCATATAGAAACGCTATTATAGAGTTTCTACATAGCCCTGTAAAATTCATAGATTGGTATTCATCGATAACAGGTATAGATAGCTCAATACTTAGAAAAGCATTGAATGTCTATAGATACACCTATGAAATAGATGCCAAAGATATTCAAACAGTTATAGATGCTATAAATATAAACATTCCACAAAAACATGCTATACTCAATGCTATTATACATATTTGATGCAATAAACAATAGATATTAATGCTATAGACCTTTATTTATTTTCGTAAAGCCAACACTTAACCTTTACACCATTAACTATAAACTCTGGTGGCACTTGCTCAATACATTTCTTCATTACATATGGACATCTAGCAGCATATTTACATCCCTTAGCCAAAAACTCTCTCTCTTCTATGGTTGCTGTTAACTTTATTGCTTTTAACCATCTCTCTCTCCACTTTGGATCTGGCATAGGAGCTGACATCATTAGTGTTTGTGTATATGGATGCAAAGGATCTGTAAATATTTTATCCACAGGTCCCTGCTCAACTATCCATCCTCTATACATAATAGCTATATAGTCACTTATATAGTAGGCTGTTGAGAGATCATGTGTTATATATATAAATGATATCTTAAGATCATCCTTGAATTGCTTAAATAAATTAACTATGGTGACTCTAAGCGATGCATCAAGCATTGAAACAGGTTCGTCGGCCAATATAAGTCTAGGTTTTGTGATAAGAGCTCTAGCAACGGCTACTCTTTGAAGCTCGCCTCCCGAGAATTCAGAAGGATACTTCCCTTTAACCTTCTCTAAACTTAGCCCAACTCTCTTTAGAACATCCTCTATACTACTCTCAATCTCATCCTCTTTTATCTTCGCAACATTTTTAGCTGTTTCGTATATATAATCATAAACTTTTTTCAACGGGTTAAAAGCTGCATATGGATCTTGAAAAACTGCCTGGACTTCTCTTCTAAACCATATAGCATCACTTCCTTTAAGGGCATGAATATTCTTTCCCTTATAGAGAACCTCTCCATGTTCTGGTGTATGAACCCCTAGTATTATTCTTGCTAAAGTTGTTTTTCCAGAGCCACTTTCACCTGCAACAGTAAATATAAATGGTTTATCTTCAAGAGATAGCGATACATTGTCTATAGCTCTAAACTCAAATCCAAATAATCCATATCTAAATATCTTTACAACATTATTTAACTTTAGTAATAATTCACTCATATTATTTCACCTTTTAGTATATAGCCAGCAAGAAACATATCTATTTTTATCAATTGTTATCTGTGGAGGCTCTTCT
>CAYUUS010000010.1:0-46382 GCA_964447975.1 uncultured Ignisphaera sp.
CAAATATCGTTACAACCCGAAAGCCTCGTCCTTCAGGGTGGGGATGATTAAAAAGCTTATAAGGGTTGCATACTCTAGCATTCTTGGTGATGATGTCTGCCTATGAGCCTCGGGGGCCAATCTCTAGCATATGCAAGGTTAAACCTATGCCTCAGAGGCTATGATAATACCCATAACCCCGAGCCCCACTAGGGGTAGGGATAATGGGCCGGAGACCCAGCCTGGGATTGAATCCCCGCTACGGGGAGATGTAATCCCAAACCTCCCCACCCTATCAGGAACCCTCACCCTTTAGGGCGGGGAGGAGGTCAGAGCTTTCAAAAATCTATTATCGTAGAAAGAGGTTCGATTGCAGGCTATGACTTTACAGAGATATTAAGATTTCTGTGTATGGATAGAAGGCCTTGGTATAATCATAAAAAGCATAAAGTAATTGAAATAAGCATCAAGTATTAAATGATTTAATAAAAATAAATTTATAGATATAGATTAAGTTATAGTATGTTTAATTGTTTAATATAGATCATTTAGCTAAGTTTTATTTCTTCTTCTAGGTTTCTGCTGTCTAGGTTGTAGATCTTTATCGATGTGCTAGATATTGTAAATAGTTCACTACCTATGTATACAGATCTTAATGGGTTTAAATGGTCTATAATCTGATCTATTCCTAATTTATTATATGAGTAGTTGATTATTATGAAGCCTTGTTTAGCTCCATAACCCATATACACTGGTATTACAGTTATGTTTCTACCTAAATATACTGTAACTGCATGATGGTCTTGTAAAGCTGGTGACCATGTATTACTTATTTTTATTGTTGACGTTTCTGACATTTTTATAGGATCTGAGACACTGAATAGTGATATCTTTAAAGCCCCATCCTCTAAACCTATTCCAAGAAGCCTATCCCCTGGTAATGGATGTAGATACTCGCTAAATCCAGGTATTTTAAGATAGCCTAAAACTTTTGGATTCGAAGGATCTGATATATCTATAGCATATAATGGATCAACTTGTCTGAAGGTGACTAAGAAGAATATATTCTTTACAAGTCTTGCTGCATATATTCTTTCTCCTTCTGCAAGGTTTAGTAGTTCACCAACTTTTATAAGATTCTCTAAGTCAATTATATATACATTGTTTGCTGTTGAAGCTGGTGAAAATATAGGGGTTATAGATATCAATGATGTTTTTGTGCGAGGTTCTGATTCTATTGGTATTGTTGTAGTTGTACAGTTAGAGTCTGAGCATATGGTTATCTCAATTCTTCTATCAAATGGTGGAACTATATCGTATTTTGTAGCTTCATAAATAAGTGTTTGTTCTGTATATGTCGTTGCAACTATGAAGAAGCTTTTATCTAGCTCCTCCATACAGAATTGATCTAACAAAGATCCATCTACAGTAAACGAACCTCTATATGAAATATCTATGCCATCAACAGTATATATATAGAAATGGGTTTTATCGACATATCTATACTTCACCTCATTAAGTTTAGAGTTGATGTTGTTGATAATAGATTTAGCTTTATCATAATCTAATGAAGATATATACCCTACTATAACCTCATATGCCTTTGAATAATTGCCATTTCTCATATACTCCTTAACTATATTAGATATGTTTTGAGGTAAATAATCTAAGGAAAACTCGATAAACTTTATTGATGCATTTAGATAAAGCTCTTGAAATGTTGTAGCAGGTGATGCTATATAAAGTCTATTGTTTCTAGACATATATATTCTTGAGCCATAGCTAGTCATATAAGCCATAGCATTATATTTTAGATCCTCCAAATCTATAGCAACTATAATTGTATATACTGTAGGAAGATTATCTATAGGAACTATATTCTTTGAATCAATTGCCTCACCATTTATAATAGGAACTATATATTCGTTGTCTTCTCCACTATATATATCCATTGATATTATAAAATATGCATATCTATCTGATAGCCTTGAATCTAGATATGATCCCGATACACTTATATTCTTTACCAGTATCGGTCTATATACATTAGATATATCAAATATATGAATATTTGTTGTTATGGCATCTCTCTTAACATTGTTTTTAACAGATTCACTATCCCTTAACAAAATTCTCTGTATAATGATCTGAGGAGATGATGATACTACAACAAGTTTATTGTTATATAGATATATCCCCCTAACATCTAAAGGTGTTGTTGAAGTGATATTTATTATAGAGACTATTTTCCTTTCTATAGCATCAAATATATATACCTTACTTCCTATAGATACAACAACAATTCTATCATTGTTTTTAACGATATCCAATTCATCAATGCCCTCGACTTGGACATTGGTATGAGACACATCTATAGCGCTATAGGTAGCACCTTCCTTAGCTAAAGATATGGCTGTGACTACAGGTGCAGGTCTAGGTGTAGGTGCAGGAAAATAATGTCTAGGCATCATCATTTGCTGAGCTTCTCTAATAACCCTCTTGCTATTCTCAAGAAACTCTATTATACCACTATAACTCACATTAGTAACTATACCCTTTTCCTCTCTTTCTACAGATGTTACAGTTATGAAGTATTCCTTAGTCACGGTTATTGGTATAGATGTTGTTGTGGTTATTAATGTAGGTGTAGTGGTTGTTATTGTTATTGTACTTGGTGATACACTCCAGCCTCTCTGTTCTTTTGATATACCTATATATCCTATTGATACAGGTATTAAAATACCTATTATTAGAGCTATTAGGGCTAGGATATAGATCTTGTTATTCAAATTTTTCACCTTTAAGAAATGCTTATGCTATGTGAAGCTTATAATATTACTCATTGAACGTTTTGTTCAAAGATTCAAACACAGTTAACTTTTTATAATACAATATATGATATAGAATAGGATGTGATAATTATATGGATAGCTCTTTAGAAGAATTAGGGGAAGTTGGTGTTAGGATCTATATATATCTATTGACATCCAAAGAACCTAAAGGTGTTAGAGAGGTATCTAGAGAGCTTGGAATACCTGTTAGCACTGTTCACTATAATATTAAGAAACTTGAGGAAAAAGGTCTTGTAAGAAAGGATAACAATGGATATACCATTGCAAGAGTTGTTCCTATAAAAGGGTTCATAGTTATTGGTAGAAAGCTTATACACAAGTTCTTTATATATTCTCTATTCTTTATAGGTATTCTGATAGGAGAAATTATTAAGGCAACGATTTCCGATATCGATATAGATGATTTTTTAATAACCGTTATAGTTTCTTTAGCTGGTTTTAGTCTATTTTTCTATGAGGCTATAAAAATACATATAAAATTAAAGTAATGCTATAGTCGATTAACTACAAATAATAAATAATATTCTTTAGTAATTTATAGTTGAATGCAAGGTCAGTTTATAAAAGCTCTAAAAATATAGATAAACATTAGGTGTCTATCTATGTCATATGGATGGGAAGCTAAATGGATTAGAAGAAAATTTAAGATGGCTGAGGGTATAGAGATTGAAACATGCTACGATATTGTATCAAATCTTATACTCTGTCCAATTTGTGTAAATATTTCAAAGATATGTCCAAGTGTTACAGAACCTTCATCTACATTGGTATCTAATGCTACATATTTCTTTTCTCCTGAAGATCTGTTTCACCATATGCGTGCACATGCAAAAATGACTGAGTGGAGTAGGATATATACTGTTAGTGAGGAGGAAGAGGAGCCTGAAGAAGAGGAAGAAATAGAGGAGGATTTATCTACATAGTTCTCTCATCACATCTTCATTTAGTTTCAGCAGTGAGACGAATACATATCTATGGAAGTTATACCCTAGTGTAAGTGGCTGTGAAATACCAACATATGCTATACTAAATAGATTCTGGTTAACATTATCTATTTTAACAGGTCCTAGTACTAAAGAGGATAAATCTATAAATGTTTGTAGCCTTCCCTGTTGGTCAATTCCATAGCTTATAATCCATGGAATAAGCTTTATATCGAGATCAGGATAGAGGTTTTCAAGAGATTTTAGTACAGACCATGCAAATAACCTCGGCATTGTGGCATTTATAACATTGCCAGAGTTCCAGTTAAGACCTATTACAGCAACTATGCCTTGACCACCAATAGTTATTGTTTTATTTACAACCCATTTATTGCTGGAAATGGTTTCAGTTGCATATGTATAATATGGATTTTGATAACTATAAATAGTTGTAAATGGTCCTTTAGATGCACTTTCATATGTTGCAAGATATACTATAGCACTTATAAATTTCGGTATGTCGCCAAAGCCTGCAGGGTGTATAGGGAAAGCTGCATATACATCGCCATTACCTGTAGCATATACATCTACAGGGCTAAATATAAGAACATATACCTCATCCCTTCTGCACACTCCAAATTCTTGCTTAAGGTACTGTAGAGAATCATTTATGTTGCCTGTAAAGAATTTTGCAAGCATCTCTATCCTGGTACTGTTTATCGTTGCTCCATCAGCTAAAGTAGCTCTTCTACCTATTCCTGTAAGCCAGTATCCATAGTCCCACCAGCTTATAATAAGCGAATTCTCAGAGGTATTTCTTCTAATAAAGTCTAGAACCTCAAGCCATACAGTTGTAGGTATAATAAAGCCTTCTGCTCTTGAAACCATTGTATACATGTAATAGTATGTTGAATGCTCTGCATAGGCTACCCATATAGAGGGTATTGCAATTGTTACTACTAGAAGAAGTGCTACTATCTGTAGAAAGCCATATTTTATTCGTGTTAAATTTCCTATTTTAATAATTGTTGGCTTAGAGTATCTTAGAAGCACCCCTATTGAGCAACCAATCAAAACAGCTGTTGAAAGCTTAACGTAATCTGAAAAATATGCGGTATTATATGTCGCTATCCATGCAAAAATAAACCAAACAGCTATAGCTATTAATAAACTGTTTCTATTCTTCACCAACTCATATATAACCATGGGGATAAATATAAATATGAATGCAAGTATACCAAGTAGCATATACGATGGCAGCCCACCTACATATGCAGGTTGATACTGGGCTACGGTCTCTGCTACACCAAGAGGTCTAATGCCGAGCCCAAGCAGTATTTTCCCAGCTATAGGAATAACCTTTGTAATTTTTTCGAGAATCCATGGAGCAGCATTTGCAAGCATTATCAGTATTGCTCCAGCGATAATTAGTGCTGAGACTGTATATCCATATATCTTTATAGCTTTAGCTCTACCCAGGGCTAAATGTAGTAGAGATGCATATACAAAAACCAGAAAAGCTGCTATAAAGGCTACTATCAACACCAGTCTCCCTCCATGATAAGAAGGCATCATATACATCATGGCAGCAGGTACTAGAGTCTCTATAGCAAAACCTATACTATATTTCTTCAATGCATTTTTCTGTGATAGATTTATAAAGAATGGTGTTATAATCAATGCGGTGTATATAGGTATAGATGTTAAGCCTATACCTGTCCATGTAGAAGCTGAGTAAGCAAGAGCTAGAGCAGCTGCTATGAAATCTATATAACCTCCTCTTTTAAATGCTCTTAGATGCAGCCATAGAACTAGAGGCGCTGTGAATAAACCGAATGTATATTTAACGGTAAAACCAGCAACTTCTCTACTTATAAAGAAAAGCGAATATATGAGAGATGCTGCAATGGCTCCGATCTTACTACCTATAGCCTCGTTTACAGATAGTGCGATAAATATTGTTGTTAATAAAGCTAGAAGTGGTGGCAGTAATGACATGAAATCCCATAGGTCTACACCAAAATGTTTTACTAGTTGATATAGAAGATATATTGTATATATATGTCCAGGTAGCTCAGATGAGTATATAGATCTACATGATGGATACCAAAATATACAGGTCACAGGGTTTGAAGATGATAGGTCAAACCATGATAAAGGACCATGTCTATCTAGATACTCTACAACCCAATAGTTAAAGAATGGATCAAGCTCATCGAGTTTAGCTTCTGGATATATAACACCTATACCTGAGCCAACAACATTTACATATTGCTGTGCTCTTAACCAAAAAGCTAGAATAGATATTAATAAGACAGCTACCGCAGCTACTATCTTAGAGTGCCTACTCCAAAACATGTCGATGGATCCTATACCTAGTCTTGGCAATCTCATGGCAAACACTAAGAGATATGTGTAAAACAGATCCTCAAAAGCTTTACGCTCCTTATACCAAATCTAATAGGGTGATAATATGGATAATAAAGAAGATGTATATATGGATAAAGTACAGGAAATTGATAAACACTATGTGAAATGCCCTATATGTAGCGGAAACGCTTTAATGGTGATATATATCTATAGGGTCTCTAATGATGAATCTATAGCTATATCTACATTGAAATGCGATTCCTGTGGCTTTAAATTTAGAGATGTTGTTTCATTGTCGGAGATAGAGAGTCCTACATGTATAGAGATATATATCGAGAAAGATATAGACCTAAACACATCTCTTTATATACCATCGCTAATAGATATCGAGATTCCACAACTTGGTATAGCTGTTGAGGTAAAGTCTCTTAGGATAGGAAATATCGTTACGGTAGATGCTATTATGAACTATATTATAGAGTCTCTAAATAGTATATGCATTGATAAAGAGGCTATATGCAGGGAAATAGCTATGCAGTTAAATGATGTGGTTAATGGTAAAATCTTAAAACCAATTACCCTAAAGATAAAGAGTATGTATAGCCCATTAAAAGTTTTAAAAAGTTATAGAGACAAAAACTATAGCTATTGCTAATTTTATTTATATACTCTATTCTTTTCTAATCTGAATCAACCTACTTTTCTTACCTTCACGCTTCTTTTTAATCTTTATCTCTAAAACACCATTTTTATACACAGCCTCTGCAGTCTCAATATCTACAGCAGCAGGTAGATCAATCTCCTTTCTATATTTTCTATCATGATTTGAAGCCTCTATAACTATTCTTCTATCATCTATAGCCTCAACCTTAATCTTATTTTCATCAACACCAGGCATTTCAGCAACTATTCTAACTTTATCCTCCTCCTCATATATATCTGTAAGAGGCTCTCTCTCCTCACTTACAACTATATGAGGCTTACCTCTCTCACCTCTTCTCACATTGCCAAACTCATATATTCTCGGAACACCATCAGGTCCTATCTCTATTCTAAAACCATATAGAATAGGCTTATTAAATCTCTCCATACTCTTTAACTCCTCTGGTGAAATTCTTAGATGTCTCGATATCTGTCTCTCAAACTCCTCCATCTCTTCTTGAAGCTCTCTAAATAGGTCGTTAAACAAATCAAATATATCCCTTCTTCTTCTCCTAAACCTTTCTTCATCACTCATTGAATTACACCTCATTTACCTAACTCATTACTAGGTTAATAAGTGTTATTGAAATACCGCATCCACAAGATAAAACTTAAAAATTTTAATAGGTTATAACGAACCATAAATTTTTGACAAAATATAGTAGTGCGGGGGGTGGGATTTGAACCCACGCAGGCCTATGCCATCGGGTCCTCAGCCCGACCCCTTTGACCTGGCTCGGGCACCCCCGCACAAACCAATTGTTACCTGATATAGTGTAATTGTAGCTGGTTTTATAAGGTATTTATATGAAAAAGGTTTATAACTATTTTATTATTTATGCAAATAATGTGCTTGGAATCCTGTCACTTTCTTTTATTCCTTTAACACTTAATATAAATACTACTGGTCTACCTACAGGGGGATATTCTCCACATTTTACTTTTCCTTGATCATCTACATATGCAAATTTGCATTTCGTTGTTGGAGGAGGTGATGATATTATTAATATCTGTTCATCACTTATACTAACTATTGTAAAACAGCTTTTTTCACTACATAGAAGCGATGAAGTCATGCTCACAGCTGTCATACGTGATTGAAGTAGCAATACCATGTCATCAAATGTTTCAAGCTCTATTAACGATACTTTAACCATTGAAGACGCTCACCTCCAGCTTTATCTCTCATATAGCAGTTTATATATTGAGATAAAAGGTTTTTATAAAACATTTTTTCTAAGTTTTAATCTTTTTTTAATACTAATTAGCTCTCCATATACAAGTCGATCGCTTTTAATAGCAGTTATACGAACAGTTGCTATGGTACCTATAAAGCTTTGGGAAGCTCTAATAAGTACAACAGGTCCATGTCTAATAGGATATGAGACTAGATATCTTGGATTTTTATCATATTTAGAGGCTATAACTACGTCGATAACTTTGTTTAGCAGGTCATGTTTTCGACTTCTGTTAAACTCTATAATATATCTATACAGCTTACTTGTCACCGGATTTAATATAGCTGGTTTTGGTTTTGGAAAATCGCTAAAAGCTGTTTGTGGAAGTGGTGTGAATCTATATAACACAATCTTCTCTACAGCAAACTCTTTAAATGTATCAATATATCTCAAGGTATTCTCTACATCGTCTTCGCTTTCAAATGGCAGCCCATGCATTAAATATACATATGGCCTTAAACCATATTTAGAAAGAAGCTTTATAGCTCTAATATTATCGTCACATGTAGATGGCCTTCCAACAGCTTTTAAAAGTTTATCGCTACAACTCTCAACACCTATATATATCGCTGTATCTTTGAGGTATCTACCTAGTATTTCAGCAACATCTTCTGTAACTAAACAAGGCTTAACATTCTCTATAGAGATAGATACACCTCCATCAATAACCTCTAAAAATGATGTTAAGTTATAGAGAAGTCTATCGATAGCATCTATATTTGGTTTAGGACTACAAGGGTCTGTCAATGGATAATCAACAAGAAGGTCTCTGCCATAGTCAAGAAAATCAGGTGCGCTAAGAACAATTCTTGTAACACCTATCTTTATAAGATTCTCAACCTCTCTAACTATAGAATACAAACTACGAGAACGTGCAGGTCCATGGATAACTGGAACACTACAATATCCACAGCCAGGTGGTATGCCAATAGGACATTTAATCCTTAAGTCATATCTACCTACTCTACATATATCACATCCAGAGCATATAGTGTTAGATGTTGAGATAGGTCTATAGAAATTGCTGCAACCTCTAACAACCTCAACATATATTCTAGAAGCCCAGTAAAATGGATATCTAGCAACGCTATCTATATCTGCTATAACCCTGTTAATCAAATCTCTTGAAGCCCATAAACCTATACCTCCATCAACTACTCTATCATTTGATAACCTTATAGTTAGACCTGGGATGACTATATTTAACTCCTTAGCATCTTCTATAATATCATAGATACTTTTATACCTAGTAAAGATATTGTTAAATGTTACCTCCACCTCCCCTTTAAAAGCTAAATCAAAGCTAAGTCTCTTTAGAGACTTGTCATCGAGAGTACCCGGACCACCCAACACAACCAAACCATCTCTATTCATTGCACGCCAGACATCTATAGCCTTTCTCACAGCCTCAAAATCGCTTACCATATATGATATTGCCAATACATCGAATTCTTTAGCGGTGTTTATCTCCTTAATGAAACTCTCATAGGGCAGCAACTCAACATAGAAGCCATAGCTTCTCAATAGAGATACTATAAGCCTTGGGCCAACACCTATAACATCTAATGTTGCAGCTCTTCTACCTCTACCTCTAGCATTAGCATCAACAACCAATATTTTATCCAAGATCTAAACCTTTAAAAGTTTTTGAATTGATTTTTTATTATTTAGAGCGTTTTTGAATATAGAGATTAATTTTAAGTAACGAGGCTGTTGCTTCAGCCACAGCGTTTGGTGAGAGCTTGTTATTGAATTCATTTATCTTGGCTATATAGCCTTGAGAAAGCTCTTCTCTAGTAAAAGGTGACTCACCAGCTTGAACCACTATCGCCATATCTTCTTCTATTCTATGTATTATATCATCTATATCTACAGCATCTTTTGAGCTCTGAACTATAAATACAATGTTATTTATATTTAGAAGCTCTTTTAAATCGTTTATACTAGTTAAAACAAGAAAGCTTTTACCTAATTTATATGCTATTTTAAATGCCTCTGGCACACCTACTTGTGCAGCTATACCTACAGGCTTTATAACAATAAACCCTTTAACTATATCTATGCTATAGGCAACCTTTGCAAGATCTATTAATCTTTGAGGACTTGTAGGGGCATATGCTACCAGGTATATCCTTAGATTTTCTTTCTCAACAACCAATCCAAACACCTAAACAAGATATGTTTTAAGTATATAGCTTGCTATTGCATATGAAAGAGGAGGCGGGACAGACTCACCAACTTGGTTATATTGCTGATCTCTACCACCAGCAAATATATGATCATCAGGATATCCCATAAGCCTTGCCTGTTCTCTTACAGTAAGAAGTCTATTTTCATATGGGTGAATAAATCTTGAAGAACCTAAAACTGTTGGTGCAATATCATTTGGATTTAACCTTATGAAATTAGGCAGCCTCTTTGAAGCACCTTGATAGTAGTACATGGCCTTACCCGTTTTAACTCTTGAAATCTTCTTCAATCTTTTATCACTTAATGGCACCATTTCATGGTTTGGTATATGTGATGTCTCTGGAGGTGGTAGATCTTTAAGAGCTTCTTCAACAGTTATATATCTATGTAATGGTGCAGGCTCTATCAAAACATTTGAGATAAAAAGCCTTGTTCTTCTACTTGGAGTACCAAAATCCTCAGCTTTTAAAATATTAAAGAATATCCTGCTATAACCTATAGACCCAAACTCCTTTTTTAAAACAGTTTTTAAAGCACCCTCACCTAAAGCAGGGACATTTTCCATTACAAATACCCTTGGTTTAACCTCACCAATAATTCTTATAAACTCTAATGTTAGAGTTCCTAAAGGATCTTTATATATACGGTCAAGTGGATCGGATTCTCTACGTGGATTAGCACCTGTGAAAGGTTCACATGGAGGGCTTCCAATAACTATGTCTGGTTGAAAACCTAATAGATATCTGATATCATCTCCATTTATATCACGTATATCCTCAACAAAGACTATAGCTTCAGGAAAATTCAGCTTATATGTTTCACCACAAGCCTCATCATTATCAACCGCTAAAGCTATGTCGAAACCAGCTTCTTTGAATCCTCTTGCAAAACCTCCACCACCGCTAAAAAGATCTATAGCTATATATCTCTTCATAGAACTTCCGTTTAGATGTTTTGAAAAATCGATAAAGCTTTAATTAAATTTTTAAGATATTGTACAGTCCTAGTATTATCAACCTCTACTAGTTCAGAGCCACATTGTATACATCTAAAATTGTTTTCAAATGCCTCATCAAATGTATATCTAATTAAGTCATTTGGACATATATAAAATGTTTGAGACTCTTCATAAGCTAGACGCTCATTTAATATTCTCAACACTTCATTTATTCTCCTATCAACGCTTTGCTTTAACATGTTTTTATCAGTATACCAGTAATAGTTGTGCCATCTACTATCACCTCTAGTTACCCTTATATAAGCTACAAATCCATGTTTAGATAACTCATAGAGAATCTTCCTAACGTCGTTTATCCTCAGATTTAACTCTTGAGCTATCTCCTCATCGCTTTTCCCACTTTGGGAATTCAGCAACACCTCTACTATTCTTCTACCACCTTCTCCAGCTAGTGTCTCTACAATTTTTAATATAAGATCATCACTCAACTTTTCTCACCACTTTATTTTTTGCAGTGGGTATAATATAGTATTTTGCGTCATGGAAGCATAGCTCAAGCTCAACTCCTTTCCAAAGTCTATCAAGAAATATAGCCAGTGCTGAGACTTCTGAATGTGGCTGATTTCCTATAGCTATATTATAATCTGAAATTTCATAGAATATTCTTTCAACTTTTTCAGCACCTACTATAACAAGAATTTCAAGGCATTTACTATTAATATCATTGATAATTTTATCAATAGACAATCCATACATAGTTAAATGCACTATACATGCATTTCTATTTTTGAATTCTTTTATAATATTGAGTGGATCAACACCATCAATTATTTTAAAATAGCTTCCTCCCCATCTATCAATAACTTTATTAATACTTTTAATAATTGATGGATCTCTAACATATGCTAGGAACATTCCTTTAGCACCAAAAGCTCTAGAAACTAATGCAACATGTGTTGTAACTCTATGATCTCTTCTAGGTCTATGGCCAAGTCTAAGCACATATACGTTTTTGTTTAAGAGTTGAATATGTTTGTCTTCTGGACATAGCGACATAGGCTATCCTTAACCATATCTATATTTAACTTTTTTAAAGCTGATAATGGTATTACATCAACTAAAGAATCTATATACTTCTTTATATGGCTTTCTATACTTTTTATATATTCATTTACATTAGAGTTGTTTATAAGATCAATTTTATTGACTATAACAAATATAGGTTTTCCTAATGCACCAACATCTCTTAAAATATCTATCGATGTGTTTATCTCTATGAAGAGATTATCTAAGCTCTTGCTACCATCTACAACTAGGAAAATTATATCAGCATTGCTTACCTCCTCTAAAACAGCTTTAAACGACTCTATTATTCCAACTGGTATATCTTTTATAAATCCTATTGTATCTATGAGAACAAATGAGGTGTTGCACAGTTTAATAGCATATGATTTAGAAGACAATGTTGTAAACATCTCATTGCCTGTAGGCTTACTTAGATTTGTTAATGCATTAAACAATGTGGTTTTACCTGCATTTGTATAGCCTACTATTGCTATATGGGTATATCCTGCAGATCTTCTTTTTTCACGTTCTATAGCTCTTCTAGCTCTAAGCTCTTCTAGCTCTTTATCTATCCTAGTTATACGCTTCTTTACATGTTTATAGTATACATCTACAGCGTATCGCCCCATACTTAAAAAACCTGGCAACTCTCCCATTTTAACCCTGCGAATCCAGTCACGGATAAGTGGAAGTTCATGTCTTAATCTAGCCATTTCAATTTGTAGTAAAGCTTCTTTAGATCCTGCATGTTGTTGAAATATAGTTAAAATTAACATTACCTTATCAATTACATCTACTTTCAGCTCTTTAACTAAGCATGTTACTTGCCTAGGTTTCAGCTCTGCATATACACATATTTTCTTAATTGAATTGCCTTCTATTAGATATTTAAGTTTAGTTATTTTGCCAGGTGTTAAGAAACAAGCATTATCAACTTTTCTAATGTTTATTACTTCTTTTGGATAAAAACCCGCCTCTCTTACAAGAGCTATAATTTCATCGAGGCTATTCATAGAATTTGCTTTAACTATAAGTATTGTTGGCTCCATCTAGTATACCTAGCTATATATTACTTTTCATCTGTTCTTACATTAACTATTTCACCAAGGGTTACATATCTCTGTATTTTTTGTTGTTTAAGTTCTTCTTCAATAGAAGGCATTAGAAGCTTTATACCAAGCACCTCTTCAATTTTTCTAGCAAGGTCTATAGTAGGTCTGAGCTTCCCACTCTCAATTCTCTTTACAATATTTTCACTCACTTTTATCCTTTCAGCTAATATTGCTTGGCTCCATCCCAGCTTCTCTCTAGCCTTTCGAATTCTCTCTGCATAGTCTTCTACAAGCTCCATATTCTGGGCAATAGATTTGCTGGGATGTACTGTTTCTCTACCGCTCTTTAACTGTTGTTTGCTTTGTGTTGTTTGCTGTATATAGCCTACAGCTTTTGGTTTTGCAAAGCTTAGTTGTGTTTCTTGTTTCTTTCTATTTCTTGCATCTAAACGTATGAAACAATCGCTACATACTGTAAGTGTTGTTCCTTCTAAATTTATATGGCGTTCTTTGCCTTTTTCGATAGATGTTCCACATATATCACAGTATACAAATTCCTTTGGCTGCAAATTTAGATCACCCAGAGCTAGAATATGTTTTTGAGAAAAACTGTTTTTAGCTTTATACCGTTGTAATTTACATAAGTGGTGTGTTTAAATGAGTATTAATGGTGGTGAAGGAAAGGCTGAGGGGATATATAGCGGATCAGAGCTAAAGATTAGGGAACAAGAGTCAGAGATAGTGTTTCTAAGAGAGATTTTAGAGAAATATAAAGAGGAGCTTGAATACTATAAAGCACAGGTTGAGAAGCTTATGGCACCACCACTTATAGAGGCTACATTACTAGAGATTTTGCCTGATGGAAGGGCATTGGTTAAGAGTTCTTCTGGACCTATGCTTGTCGTCCAAATACTTGAAACAATAGATAGAAATTTATTAAAACCTGGAGCTTCAGTGGCATTAAATCAAAGAGGATCGGCGATAGTTGAGGTTTTGCCAAGATTTGAAGATCCTTATGTAAAAGCATTTGAAGTTATTGAGAGGCCAAACATATCATATAGCGATATAGGTGGTTTAGATGAACAAATAATTGAATTGAGGGAAACTGTAGAGCTTCCACTAAAGAATCCCCATATATTTCGGATTATGGGTATAGAGCCTCCAAAAGGAGTTCTTCTATATGGTCCTCCAGGCTGTGGTAAGACTCTTCTAGCCAAGGCTGTTGCACATGAGGTAAATGCAACCTTTATAAGAATTGTTGCATCTGAACTTGCGCAAAAGTTTATTGGTGAAGGTGCAAGAATTGTTAAAGAGATATTCAGCTTAGCTAGAAGAAAAGCACCATCAATTATATTAATAGATGAGATAGACGCTATAGCCTCAAAAAGACTAGATGTGGGTACAAGTGGTGAGAGAGAAATACATAGAACACTTACACAACTTTTAGCAGAGATAGACGGCTTCGATCCTCTCGATAATGTTAAGGTATTGGCAACAACAAATAGAATAGATGTCTTAGACCCAGCAATTCTGAGACCAGGTAGATTTGATAGAATTATAGAGATTCCTCTTCCAAATCTAAGAGGCAGATATGAGATATTTAAAATACATACAAGGAAAATGCCTCTATCTAATGATGTAGATCTTATAGAGCTATCTAAGCTTACAGAAGGAGCTACTGGAGCTGATATAAAGACTATATGTATAGAAGCAGCATTAAAGGCTATTAGAATTGGTAGAGAGCTGGTGTATAAAGAAGACTTTGTAGAAGCTATAAAGAAGGTTATGAGAAATAGGTACAGACCCTATGCATTCTATAATATGAATAATAGAGATTCAACTGAGGCAAATAGATATCATCTATAATAGGTGAGGAGATCTTTTGATTAACCTAGAATGTACCAAGCTAACCAAATCTGTTCTTAACCTAATTAAAAACCTTGTGATATATCAATATGGATCAGAATCTTCTAAAATATTTAGTGAAGTAGATGTAGATATGCTAAGGGTATGTTATTCAAAAAATACCAAAAGAATTAGAAGCATATTATATGGCGATAACATATTTATTACAATTAGAGCTTCTGACTATATGGTCGTACCCCATATAACCTTCGCTAAATATCTTCACAAGGCTCTTCCATACCCATGTTATAGAATTGTTGTATTAAACGAGATTGTAGAGGAGATTACAAATGGATATACAGTATTTTCAAAACATATAATTTCAGGCGATCCACGTATAAAGCCCTATGATGAGGTGATGATTGTGGATGAGAGAGATAACTTAATAGGTGTTGGTAGAGCTCTTCTAGACTATGAAAGTATAATAACATCGTTTAGAGGTGCAGCTATTCAAATTCGTGAAAAGAATACTGGGTGATATAAGCTATGAAAGGATATAAAGCTAATACAGTTAAATCTATATTGTTTAACACAAAGCCTGTGTTAGTAACTGGATTCCATGGATATGGCGCTGTAGGCTATCTTGCAACAAGATATATGGTTTCGAAGCTTGGTATGGAATTGATTGGATTTATAGAAACACCATTTGTAGTGGACTTCACATCTGTAGAGGAATATGGGTTTAGTAAACCTCATGAAATATTTGCAAAACAGTTGAATGATATTGGAGTAATAGTTGTATTGAATAGGGTAAATCCTGAGAGAAGATTTATATCGAGTTATGTCAAGGCATTTATAGATATAGTTATTAATTTTAACGTCGATGAAGTTTTTCTCATTGGAGGACTAGATATGAGGTTTCGTGAAGGTGTAGAAGAGTTTAGATGGCTAAAGACTAAGTCGAGTAGAAGGGAGTTGAATGCACCATATTTCATAAGAGGCGCATATATTGTTGGACCATTAGCATCGCTTATACTAGCTCTCAATGAATATAACATTCCAGCCACTGCAATTTTTCCATATACAGAACCTGAAAGTGTTGATCATAGGGCAGCAGCATCAGCTATAAAAATACTTTCATCAATACTTAACATCTCTATAGATATTACTGAACTTGTAAGCTATGCTGAGAAGATTGAGGAGATGGAGAAGATTATTCAAGGCATGTATACTCAACAACAAATAGAGAAGAAGGAAAGCGTTATGCATACATAGGATAGAGATTCTCGATTTATTTTTAACATTTAACAGTCTTTAACACAACATCTATGTTTATTTCCTTAAATAATGTAGTTAAATCGGCTAATTTATTATATAGTTTTCTCTGCCATTCAATATCTTGACATATGAAGATTTTTACCTTAGCTAATTTACCCATTTTTTTCCCTATTAATAATTTCTCAATAATGATATAGGATAGATCGTTGATAACATCACCGTCTATCTCTAGCCCAAATTCAAATTGTGAATATGGATAGTGATCAACTAGCTGTAGTGGAGCTATACCCAATATCGGAATATATACATAGTTTATACATTTAGACAATTCAATTTCGTTAGATATAAATGGTATTTTTCTTCCACTATATATATACGGAATTAAATTCAAGCATTCTTCCTCAATACTAAATCTCTCAATAATTCTTCTCCGCGGTATCATAACCTTTGGATTATATATAGAATCCTTTGATATTATGAAAACAGCTTTAGCTTTGGGTTTCACTATAGGAGTGTGTCTATATATGAACTCAACATATCTCTTTATTTGTTCAAAAGCTCTACGTGTAGCTGGATGGCTACTTGCTTTACTTTCTAAATACTCCCATAACCTACACTCCTTTATCGCTTGCTTTACTTCTTTGAATTCTCTTAATATTATATATAGATTATGTAGTGCTAAAAGCTTGGTTCTTTCATCTTTTGAAGCTTTTTGAAGTTCCTCTAAAGAATATTTTGAACATATTGGACAAGTACATGGTAGATACCTTAGGTCTTCCAATCTATATGTTCCTCTACTGGTAATATATCTATCATCCTTTGCATAAAGTATATAGCTAGCAGAATCCATTGTATCTATTCCAAGAGCTATAGCAAATGGTATTATTAATGGATGACCAGCTCCAAAAAGATGTAGAGGAGCTGAGAATGGTATTGCACTTCTAACAGTAAATATCATATCAATTATTTTATCAAATTCATATTGCTCTAATAATGTTGTTGGGCTTCCTAATGCATATAAGCTATAGCCTCTATAAAATACATCAATAGATTTCATAGCATATTGTCTTAGTACATCGAGATATGTTCCACCTTGTATAGGAAGGGTCCAGAGAGTATCTCTACAGCTCTCCACTATATCTAAAGCCTCTACAGCTCTTTTATATGTTTCATCAGCACTTTTCAATGCTGTTTCTCTATCAACATTGTATGATGTGGGTATATCGAGTATAACCCCTATATCACTTTTAATTTCGCATTGATATAAAACAATCTCTCTATTGCCAACCTCTATATCACCATATCTTAGAATTTGATAGGCACCTGAATCTGTCATTATTATTCCATTAAAATTTAGATGTTTATGGACATCGACTACAGTCTTTATATGTTTTTTAAGGATATAGGAATTGGTTATTATGGCATTAAAGCCCATATTTAGAATATCATTTAGAGAAATGTATTGGTTTTTTAGAATAGGATCTACCACGGGAAAAATATATGGTGTTTCTATATATCCTTGTTTAGTATATAGCCTACCTATACGTCCAGCTAAATCAATATCTCTTATCTCGAAACAATTTTACTTAGCACCCTTCTTTTTACCTTCAATATATTCTGTATAGACTTCATATATTTTCTGAGCTAAGCTTCCAGCACCCTCTACACCTGCTTCAGTAACTCTTATTCTATCATATATAATAACAGCATTTACATCAGACAGAACCTTCACCACATCGCTTCTTAAGCCAAGTTTTGAAAGAACTATAGATGCAAATTCCTCTGCATTAAATGTAGGCTGTTCTTGAACTAGTATCTCTGAAATTCTCGAACCATTTATTATAACCCTATGATATTTCTCACCATCTGAGCTCTCAACATCGCTTAATACAATATGAAGAGAAGTGTGGTCAAATGATATGAGTTTACCAATATATGTTTTACCATCTACAAGTTTAACATGTACTCTTTTATCAACTAATCTAACAAGCTCTCCTGCTAAACTTCTAGGTGTATAACTCATAAATACTCACTTGTATATGAATAATCAATGTTACGAATAATAAGTATTCATCTTACATAAAAACTACAATTAATGAATACACAATATTTGTTTTCTAGTAAAGATTTAAGTCTAGAGTAAAAAATATAGTCCTAGACATAAATAAACATAACGATGCAGTATAGAGTTACGGTGGTTGGATATGGATATAAATTTAAGATGCAATGTAGCTGGGTTAAGTGCATCGAGAATACCAGATATATATATAATTGACATAAACTGTGGTGAAACCACCATACAGATGGATATACATAGAAGTGTAAATATTGTTAAACAAGGAGATAATATAGAGGTTTTAATATCTAAGAATATACCTGTTTATGTTGAAGGAAGGGATTTTGTAGCACATGGATATGTTTTATCGAAAAGGGATAGAGATGGTGGTACACGTATATATATCAGTCTATGGGGTTTTCTAATAATAGTTGATACAAAGGATGCTGATATAGCAAACTTTTTCAATTATATGGATAAGGTATACATCAAGTTAAGTAAGTAGCATAAGTAGCATCAGCGTTAACCTAATATATTCTCCTCTACTATACTGGGAGTAGTTGAATATCTTTAACATGAGAAAGAGCATTGGATTATTTTTAGAACGTGTCAATAGTGATACAATAGCCTTGAATATATTGCCAAGCAACATCACAATATATATCACTATACTGGAGCTTTCAATGATTCAAAAAACAGAACATGAAAATGCATCACCTATGCTTACACTAGAATTCATACAGAGCCTAAGCTCTAGATGCATCAATAGCTCTTATATTATTTTAACATGCATTGAACCAAACCAGCTAGCTACATATATAGCAGTTTTATCTAGAGATATAGATGTTGTTAGAAAAGAATCTGAGATAGTATGCTCTCTAATCACAACTCTTAGCCAAGGCAACATTATATGTAGGGTTAACAGTTCAGATGAGACTGTAAAGATATTGTTGCATTGCTTAAATATAAATAGCATCTCTGATAGAATTAAACATTTTCTCAAAAGAGATAGAAACAACATAAATAATACCACTGTATCTCATCCAATACCACTTATACCTAGGTTTAAGGCTTTAGATGCTGATGAATATAAATATCTATTAGAAGTCTTTAGTAAAGGCACAATAAAGATAGGCTATCTATACTCCAATCCAAATATAGTTGTTGCATTAAGCGATGAGCACATCTCAAGACATATAGCTATTGTAGGTTCCACAGGAAGTGGGAAATCAACAACAGCATCGATACTAGCAAGAGAAGTTGCGTTGAATGATTATGGAGTAGTTGTTATTGATTGGCATGGAGAATATACTTCTCTAATAGAAGATAGAGATAAAGTTATATATGTTAACCCCATTAAAGGATCTATCCCCGAGCCTCTAAACATGGAGGAAATGATAAGGGTAGAGCCGTTAGCATTTATAGAAATAATAGAGAGTTCACTTGATTTAACACCTGCACAAGCCCATATACTAGAAGATGCTGTTAATATAGCTTCTCAAAGAATAGGTAATGGTATGGATATAGTAGATGTCTTAATAGAGATTATACAAAACAGCTCTGTTGCGGCAAGATGGTTTACAGAATCAAGAGAGGCTCTACTTAGAAAACTCAAACCACTTTCAACAAACTATCTTAAGATAAGGTGGCGAAACCTTAAAAAAGTGTCTATTGAGAGAAGTAAAATACATATATTTGATATATCTGAAATTCCAAATGTAAGAATTAAAAAGATATTTGCATCTCTATTAATAAGATCTATAGCATTAAAGGCTCAATACAACAGTATTGAGAAACCTATATTGATAATAATTGACGAGGCTCACAATATACTTTCTTCAGATAACCCTATATCAAATTTGATAGCAGAGGTAAGGAAATGGGGAATAGGTTTTGCAATAGCGACTCAAGCACCATCTATGTTAGCACCAATGATATTGAAAAATGTAAATACAAAGATTATACATACAATTAAATCATCTAGTGATATAGAAGCAGTTTTATCAACAACTATACTTAGAGGAGATCATAAAAAAGCTATTTCATCTTTAAAACCAGGTGAGGCTTTAATCACAATGCCGGAGCTTGTAGAGCCTATACTAATAAAAATAGCTAGGTTTTAGCTATTTCTCTTCCTCTTCTCTCTTCTCTTCTCTCTTCTTCTCCTCCTCTCTTCTCTTGGAAGCAGCTATTACATCATCTATTCTCATTATTAGTGTTGCAGCCTCTGTTCCAGCTTTTAATGCAGAAACCTTTACTAGTAGTGGTTCTATCACTCCCATAGCCTTAGCATCTACAAGCTTACCTGAAAACACATCTACACCTATCCATTTACCGTTAGGATTCATATGCTCAGCTCTTAGCTTCATTAAGAAGTCTACAGGGTCTAGCCCAGCATTTGTAACTAGAGTCTCTACCACACCTTCGAGAGCTTTTGCAAAAGCCTCTACAGCTAAGCCCTCTTTACCACCAATCTTATTTGCATATTCTTTTACATACTTAGCTAGCTCCATCTCAAATGCTCCAGCTCCATATACAACCTTAGGTAGTCTAAATACATCAGCAGCTGCACTTAGAGCATCTCTAGCGCTTCTCTCAGCTTCATCTACTAGGCGTTCTAAGCCGGCTCTAAGAACTAGTGATACAGATCTTGGATTTCTACATCTCTCTACAAACACCATCTTGTCCTCTCCTACTTTCCTCTCCTCGACAACCTCACATAGACCAAGATCCCTCTCAGTTAAATCTTGTATATTGCTTACTATTCTTCCTCCTGTTGCTCTTTCTAGCTTCTCCATATCGCTTCTCTTAACCCTTCTAACAGCCATAACACCTTTCTTAGCTAGATAATGCTGAGCAACATCATCAATACCCTTTTGACAAATAACAACAGAAGCACCAACAGAAGCAAGCTTCTCAACCATATCCCTAAGTATATTCTCTTTTTCTTCTAAGAATTTACGCATCTGCAATGGGTCATTTATTCTAATTTCAGCATCGATTTCAGGTTTTTCTATTTCTAGTGGTGCATCTAGTAATGCTATTTTTGCATTTTCAACTCTTCTAGGCATTGCTGGATGAACAACCTCCTTATCAAGAACAATACCATAGACAAGCTGTGTATCTAATATACTTGCACCTTTCTTCTTTATGATCTGAACATTGTCTATGTCTACGTACCATCTATCTCCTCTCTTCTCAGCTATTTGTCTAACTGCTTTTACAACAAGATCAGCTATGTATTCTCTAGCTCCATGAACAGCTTTACTGGTTAGAGCTGATATAACAACATTCTTTAGAATAGCGTCTGAAGATGGGCTATCGACATCTACATCCTCAGCTATTTGATGAGCAACTTGAATTGCAAAGTCTAGAGCCTTCTTATATCCAGATACAATGGTTGTTGGATGCAGCCCTTTATCAAGTAGATCCTCAGCTCTCTTAAGCAATTCACCTGCAAACACCACTGCTGTTTTTGTTCCATCTCCAGCTTCTTCATCTTGACCCTTAGCTATCTGAACAAGCATTTTAGCAGCTGGGTGTTGGACATCCATTTTATCAAGTATTGTAGCACCATCATTTGTTATCGTAACATCTCCAAGAGCATCAACAAGCATTTTATCCATTCCTTTTGGACCATATGTAGTCTTAATCATTTCAGCTACAGTCATAGCAGCCATTATATTTGCTCTAAGAGCATCTTTTCCAGTTGTTCTAGATGTGCCTTCCTTAAGTATTATTACTGGTATTCCAGTGGGTTCATATGCAGCTGGCTGTGGTGTAGCCATATCTCACACCAATTGGGTTCAACTGCAGAGGTTCTATATAAGCTTTTATGAAACCTTAGCAATGACAACTCTATTTACAACATTCAAAATACCTTATATACTCTGTTTTAATTTAAAATAACGAGATAATTAGGTAGTATGCAATAAGGTGGTATATAGAATGGGTAAGGTTAGAATAGGACTTGTTAAGAGAACAGCACGAAGACTTATCTCTAGCTATCCAAATATATTTACAGAGGATTTTCAACATAATAAGGAGCTTGTTAAGAAATTTGTTGTAGTGAATTCAAAGAAGATAAGAAATCAGATAGCAGGATATATTACACAGTTAGTTAAGATTCAAAAACGTGGAGTTAGTGAAAAGAGTCAAGAGGAAGTTTAGGTGAATTGTATAGCCAAAATAAAATTTCTAGGGAGATTTAAAGCAGATGTAGGGTTCCCATCTATAGATATACCTATCCAGGGGAAAATACCTATAAAATCTTTATTAAAGGAATTGAGGCAGAACTATAAAACATTTAGCGAGGTTATAGATGAGGATGGAACCCCTAGTTATGATATATTGATACTTATTAATGGTGTTGATATTAACGTGGTTGAGAATCTTGGTGAGCTATATATTGAGGATAGCGATGAAATTCTATTGGTGCCTATTACACATGGTGGTAGCATCTGATATTTTTAGCACCAATTCAATGCAACTTTAATAGTTATAGCAATCTCTGTTTAGAAATTAGTAGTAGACTAGCTAAAGATATAGATGCTATATGCATAGCTTCATCTCTTTACAACATGCCTTGGCAAAGCCATGTAATAGCTCTCTTAGCTTCGTATAAAGCATTTAGCAAGAGTATGAATATTGCTAGAAAAATAGAGTTAGAATATATGGTGAGGCTATTCAGTGAGAGACAGATATCAACTATAATAAACAGCATTTCTCCAAAGCTCCATGAAGATAGATACATAATTATAATGTACATAAAATCTAAATCTGATGGTAGATTCAATGTTGATGAAATAGCTAAAATAGTTTTGGATGTTGCTAAAGCTTATAATTGTATAGTTTTAGATATAGATGAGTTGTTTAGAAAGCCTGTGGCACAGAAATTTGTTGATGTATTGAATATAGTTAAACAGTTTAAGAATGTAGATATCGAGAAAAATATTACTGAGATACTTATAGGGATTCCAGGCAGCAATAATATTTTAATTGAGTAGCCAATGTATTGAATCTATATTTTGTAAAGGAAGATACACTTAATAACCCCCGTGTCGTGAATCCTTAAAGGTGTGAGGTGTTAGTAATGCTACTAGAAGAAGAGTGGGAAGAAGAGGAAGAAGAGTGGTGGGAAGAAGAAGAGGAATGGGAAGAAGAGGAATGGTAGAAACAATAACCAATCTTTAAGTAAATTAATGTTTTTTAAGAAATGTTCCTAGTTCCAGAATAAGAATCAGTTAAGCTTCTAGGTGATATCTATGGCTAGAGTAGCAACAATAGACTATGAGATGTGCCATCCAGATAAATGTGGTATACCATGTATAAGGTTTTGCCCAATTAATAAAACAAAACCTTATAAAGCTATTGAATTGAGTGAAGAGAAAAAGGGGAAGCCTGTTATTTATGAAGAGAAGTGTATAGCTTGTGGTATATGTGTTAAGAAGTGTCCTTATAAAGCAATAACTGTTGTAAATCTTCCAGAAGAGGTAGAGGAGAATATTATCCATAGATATGGGCAAAATGCATTTAAGTTATATGGTCTTCCAACACCTGTTGAAGGTAAAATTGTAGGTGTTTTAGGTCCTAATGGAATAGGTAAATCAACAGCTATGAAGATTCTCTCAGGGTCTCTTATACCAAATATAGGGCATTTTGAAGGTGAGTCTTTAAAGGAAAGGGTTTTAGATAAGTTCAAAGGAACTGTATACTATGACTACTTTAACAAACTTTATCAAGGTGAGTTGAGGGTTGTTCATAAGATTCAATATATTGAGCTAGTGCCTAAGCATATTAAGAAAGGAGTTGTTGAGGAGATACTTAAGCGTGTTGATGAGAGAAAGTTGTATAAAGATGTTGTTGAGTTTCTTGCTATGGATTCTATGTTGGGGAAGGACATCTCTTTATTAAGTGGTGGAGAGCTTCAGAAGCTTGTTGTTGGAGCTGCTTTGCTTAGGGATGCTGATGTATATATATTTGATGAGCCTACAAGTTTTCTTGATATTAGAGAAAGATTAAAAGTTTTAATGGCTCTAGATAGACTTTTACCTAGAAAAAGCTACATCTTTATTGTAGATCACGACCTTATGTTTCTAGACTATATAGCTGATCTCATTGTTGTGGCTTTTGGTATTTCTGGTTCATATGGAATGTTCTCAAAGGTTTACTCTGCAAAAGCTGGTATAGATTACTATTTAAAAGGCTTTCTACCCTCTGAGAATATGAGGATTAGAGATGAAGAGGTTACTTTTAAACTTCACGAGGTTAGAGAAGATAGATATATAGCAAAATCTAGTGATGTTATCTTCACATGGGGTAATATAGTTAAGAAGTTGGATGGATTTACATTAACTATCGAATCTGGTCAAGCATATAAAGGTGAGGTAATAGGTATTGTTGGTCCAAATGCTATAGGAAAAACAACATTTATTAGAATTCTCGCTGGTCAAATCGAACCAGACTCTGGATATACAACATCTACAGCATTTAGAATAAGCTACAAGCCTCAGTATCTTGATAGAAGGATAGAGGGCTGTATATCTATTGAAGAATGTTTAAAGAGTGTTAATAGCGATGCTTTGAAGGAGGATAACTGGCTATTTATAGAGGTTATCAAGAGGCTTAAAATTGATAGACTGTTTAACAAAGATCCTAACTCATTGAGTGGTGGGGAGCTTCAGAAATTCTATATAGCGTATACATTGATAAGAGATGCAGATATATATCTCTTAGACGAACCTTCATCACATATCGATGTAGAAGACCAGCTATCTGTTGCAAGGGTAATAAAAAGAATTGCTAGATTAAGAAAAAGCCCTGTCTTTGTTATAGATCACAACCTTCTACTCATAGATTACTCTATAGATAGACTTATGGTATTTAGCGGAACACCTGGTAAAGAAGGGCACGGAAATTCACCAGATTCTGTTGCTAAGGCTTTAAATAGCTTCTTAAAATCTATGAATATAACAATGAGAAGAGACCCGGATAGTGGAAGACCTAGAATAAATAAACCTGATAGCTATCTAGATAGACATCAAAAGGCTCTTGGACAATACTTCTATATAGAGTAGATGTATTCTACATAAATATATTGAAGAGTAAATCGGTTTTCAGCTTGTTTCCAACCTCTAGAGGCTTTAACCTCGTTTTTATTGTTGTGGAATGGACTTAATTTGCTGGGTAAGAAGGTTGAGGTGTAGCTATATCTGATGATGGGATGTGATGAGGCCTTTGGCAACAGGGTTTGATGAGCTTCTCACGTGGGTTGCTGTGGGTTATAAAGCCGTTAAGAAGTAGATGGCTACAAGCTATAAACACCTATAAAAGGCGGTGAATTATCATCCGCAGGAAACGGCATTATTTATCGGAACGCCCTTCATTTATTTTCATCACTAAAAACATATTGGAGCATATGAGCTTTTCTCGACATTTATAGATAATGTGCTTTCAGTTATAAAGCTTTAGTTAGTAAGGATTATACTTGTAATTCTCAGTTAAAATAGATAGCTTTATAGTTTTACAAACCCAATCTAAACTATCTGGAGGTGTATTCAATGGCAGAAAAAGTAAAGACAACAATATCAGTTATAAAAGCTGATATAGGGTCTCTAGCTGGTCACCACGTAGTTCACCCAGACACTATGGCAGCTGCGGCTAAGGTCTTGGCAGAGGCTAAGAGCAAGGGTATAATAGTTGATTACTATGTAACTCATGCTGGAGACGATCTAGAACTTATAATGTCTCATAGAAAAGGTGTCGATGCTCCGGAGATACATGAAACTGCATGGAATGCATTTAGAGAAGCTGCAAAGGTTGCTAAAGAGCTTGGTCTATATGCAGCTGGCCAAGATCTTTTAACAGATGCCTTCTCAGGTAATGTTAGAGGTTTAGGTCCTTCAGCTGCTGAGATGGAGTTTGTTGAGAGGCCTGCTGAACCTGTTATAGTGTTTATGGCTGATAAAACTGAGCCTGGAGCCTTTAACCTACCACTTTTCAGAGTATTTGCAGATCCATTTACAACAGCTGGACTTGTAATAGATCCAAAGATTCATGATGGATTTAAATTTGAGATATATGATGTTATGGCCGGTAAATATGTCATTATGAATTCACCCGAAGAGCTATACGACATATTAGCACTTATTGGAACCCCTGGTAGATTTGTTGTGAGAAGAATCTATAGAAAAAGTGATAATGAGATAGGAGCTGTTGTTGCTGTTGAGAGGCTAAATCTAATTGCTGGTCAATATGTTGGTAAAGACGACCCTGTAGCTATAGTTCGTGCACAATCAGGATTTCCAGCAGTTGGTGAGGTTCTAGAGCCATTTGCATTTCCACATCTAGTTGCTGGATGGATGAGAGGAAGCCACTTTGGACCGCTAATGCCTGTGAGTCAGCGTAATGCAAGATGTACAAGATTTGATGGGCCACCTAGAGTAGTTGCTCTAGGGTTCCAGATAAAGAATGCTAGGTTGATAGGACCTGCTGATCTATTTGATGACCCAGCATTTGACGAGGCTAGAAGAACAGCACAGGTTATAGCTGAGTATATGAGGAGGCATGGACCATTCATGCCACATAGACTAGGGCCTGAAGAGATGGAGTATACAACGCTACCAGCTGTTTTACAGAAGCTTCAGAATAGATTTATGGAGTCAAGGCTATATGAGGTTAAAGGGCCTAAGGTAAAGACAGAGCTTTTACATGAGTAGATAAATATATAAATCAATCAATTAAATACATTTTTTCTAAACAATATATCTCTTGGTGTATCTACTTGAAGACCCCTGTACTTGCAATAAATTTTAAAACATATAATACATCTTTTGGTGCTAAAGCGTTAGAGATAGCTAAATACGCTGAAAAAGCTGCTAGAGAATATGGCATAGAGGTTATAGTTATCCCACCAGCTACAGAGATTAGAGCATTGGTCGAATCTTTATCTATACCTGTATATGCACAGCATGCAGACCCATATGAATTTGGAGCATATACAGGCTGGCTACCAATTGTAGCTTTAAAAGACATGGGTGTCAAAGGTATACTTATAAATCATAGTGAACATAGATTAAAACTCGATGAAATTGTCACCTTGGTGGAGAAGGCAAAGAAATACAACCTTGAATCTCTAGTATGTGCAGATACACCAATAGCAGCAGCAGCTGTATCAGCTATAAAGCCTACAGCTATAGCTGTTGAACCTCCAGAACTTATAGGAACAGGTATAGCTGTATCTAAAGCAAAGCCAGAGATAATAACAAATACTGTTGAAAAGGTTAGAGAGGTAAATAGGGATGTTGTAATATTGACTGGTGCAGGGATATCTACAGCTGAAGATGTCGAGGCTGCAATAAAGCTTGGAACAGCAGGTGTTTTAGTGGCTTCAGCAATAATGAAGGCCCAGAACCCAGAAAAAGTAATTATGGATATGGCTCTAGCAGCTGCTAAGACATATAAAAAATAACAATCTTTTCGTTAAAAGATAGAGACTCTATCTATAAATCTAAATCTTTTTCACAACACATATTATTTTCATCATGTTCTGGCATAGCGATTTATTTCATTAGAATCTTCCCTTAGATAAAACCCTAGCACTGATTATTAATGGATGCCAAACTGGTGATGTTGATGGTGTATATCCTATGTCTAGAAAGAATAGATCTTCTATAGTCATATTATTTGTTATTGCAGCTGCTACTACATCTATGTAGCCTGCTACTGAATGGTTCCATCCAACTATCTGTGCACCAATTATTTTATCTGTAGCCTGCTCTATAACAAGTTTAACATATACATCTACAGCTCCTGGAAAATAATGTGCTTTAGTTCTAGCTTTAATAACCCTACCATCAACTTTTATACCATTCTCTACAGCTTCTTTTGTATTTAACCCTGTTTTAGCTATATACATATTGAAGAAACGTGTTACAACTGTTCCGATAACCCCTGGAAATCTTATAGATCTTTTTCTAATTGTATTTGCTCCAGCTACTTGACCTTCTTTATTAGCATATGTTGCTAGTGGTATCCATGTATTCTTTTTAAGGATTCTATGGAATTTCTCAGCTACATCACCAGCAGCATATATATCTTCTATATTCGTCTCCATGTACTCGTTTACATATATAGCACCTGTTACACCAAGTTTTATACCTGCTTTCAACGCAATTTCTATATTTGGCTTTACACCAGTTGCAAGAATAACTGCATCAACATTATAGCTATCTCTATTAGTAGCTATATATCTAACCCTATCCTTACCACCTATCTCCATCAAACTTTCATTTAAATGAAGCTCAACACCTTTAGATACAACATCTCTAGCAACCACCTCACCCATATCGCTATCTAGAGTTAGTGGTAGAAGCTGGTTTTCCTTTTCTATAAGAATCACCTTTTTACCTAAACTTAGAAGAGCTTCAGCCATTTCAATACCTAGATAGCTACCACCAACAATGGCAACGCTATTAGCATTCTCTAAATCTCTTTTGATATCCTCTACATATGCTGGATGTCTTAGAGATACCACACCCTTTAAATCAATACCTGGAATCCTTGGAATAGATGGTATAGCACCTGTAGCAATTACAAGTCTATCCCAGCTAATTCTATCAATAGAACCATTTCTATCTATATAAACAACTCTTTTATCAACATCAACATCAATAACTTTGGTGTTTATATATACTTTAACCCCCCTCTCTTTCTCAAACTCTTCAGCAGTATACATAGCCATATCATCTCTACCTTTAACAATACCAGCGATAGCATAGGGTATAGCACAAGGTGCATGGGTAATCATATCAGATGCTTCCACTAATACAACATCAGCACTAGGATCAAACCTTTTAGCACGAGCAGCAGCTGAAGCTCCAGCAGCACCACCACCAACTATAACAACCCTAACCATTATAAAACCACCTATAGAGCCTATATCTATCAACACAATTTAAATCTTATCTAAATGAAACACACATCTTTAAATCTTTAATAGATAGTAATTTCTGCTTGCATTGCCACTAAATTAATTGTCAAAAGGTGTAAATTTAAAATATAGTTCTAATATATAGTAAATGTGGTGTAAAAATGTCGAGAAGATGTGGAGCTAAAAGATCGAAAGAAGAGAAAAAGAAAGAAGAGAAAGAAAAACAATAGATATGTTATTTAATTAAATTTCAATCTATTTTTATTTAACTTTTACTTAACTCAGTTGAAACCGGGTTAATTCATCTATAATCCTTTGGGTAACTCCTCATCATCGATATAGCAAAGCTTATATCTTTTCTATCTATTTAGGTTAATAAGTGTGTGGCTATGCCTCTAGCCATAGGTAATGTTGTTAATAGCCTTATCAACTCTGGTTTTCTTATCGAGAAAGATTTTGAGGTTAGGCTTATACTTACTTCTATTCTTGCTAGAGGTCATATTCTTTTAGAGGGTGTCCCAGGGGTTGCTAAAACCTCTATGGCTAAAGCTATCGCTAAGCTTCTTGGTCTTGAGTTTAAACGTATTCAAATGACACCTGATCTACTTCCCATGGATATTATAGGGTTTTATATATATGACCAGAAAATTAGTGGTTTTGTGTTTAAGAAAGGACCTATCTTCACAAATATTCTTCTTGTTGATGAAATAAATAGAGCTTCTCCAAGAACACAGTCAGCTTTACTTGAAGCTATGCAGGAGAGACAGGTAACTGTCGAGGGTGTTACATATAGACTTGAAGAACCTTTTATTGTTATTGCCACCCAGAATCCTATTGAGATGGAGGGTGTTTTTCCTCTACCTGAAGCACAGCTAGATAGGTTTCTTTTAAAGATTGTTACAGGGTATCCATCTACAAAGGGGTTTAAAGAGCTAATCAAATATATAGATAGGATTGAGGTTGGTATAGAAGAGCTAAAGCCTGTCTTATCGAAGGAGGATATTTTAAAAGCTATAGACGAGGTTAAAAGTGTTAGAGTTGATGATTCTGTAATAGACTATATAGCATCCATCGTCGAGGCTACTAGAAACCATCCAGCTGTAAAGCTTGGTGCCTCACCTAGAGCTGGTATAGCTCTTCTTAGAGTTTCAAGAGCATGGGCATATATAGATGGTAGAGGATATGTTATACCAGATGATGTTAAAGCTGTAGCAAGGGCTGTGTTAAACCATAGAATAATTCTTAGGCCAGAATATGAAGTTGAGGGGGTAACAGCTGAGAAGGTTATAGACGATATACTTGTAAAGGTTGCGGTGCCAAAGCCTTGAAAACAGCTATATTGGCTCTAACAATATTTCTTTCAACGGCAATATTTCTAAATGTATATGCACAGCAACGATCCATATCTAGACACACACCTGGGTTTCCATATAACCAGATGGAAATAGATAAAGAGATTCTAGCTATGCTTTTAAACATAACCTCTAATATAAATAGAAGTATATTTAGTGAAGCTGATATCAATGAGCTTTACAGATCTATAGACAATATAGCAAAGGATGTAAAAGATATAGATGCTGATCTATATAGAGATTTAGAAGGTTTGAAAAGCTTTATTAATGCATATAACCTTAGCGAGTTAGAGGCTATAGATAAGCTTTATAAAGATATAGAAAACGAGGATTTAAGAAACATTCTTAAAGATGTTGTATCAAGTTATAGAGTAGATAGATATGTTTCTTCAAATGATATAGATAATCTATATAAATTTATTGTTGAGATGTATAGAAGGGGGCTGCTAGATAAAGGCGATGTTCTTAAGGCTTTAGAGATTCTATTTAGAATTTCAAATGATTTAAACTATAGTGGTTTAACAGATAAGATAGGTATTGAGAGAGTTAATATTGTTAAAGAGATTATAGATAGGATTATAGATTTTCAAAACCCTATTAGATACCCTAGTTTAGCAGAGATAAGTATTGGTGAAGAGGTTAGAGAGTCTAATGTGAAGAGCTTCAAAATACCGCTACTATATCCTTCAACACCTAGCCTAGATTATTTGAAAGATGTAGCAGTTATAATAGGGGTATCTGTATTAGCTGTAGTAATAGCTATTTCTATGCATAGGTTGTGGAGATACATAGAAAAGCATATCAATAGATATACAGCTTTAAGAAGCATGTCTAAAGCTTTAAATAGATATGTCGATGGGTTGAGAAAAAGCGTGGTTAATTATTGGCTTGCTATAGAGTTTATTGAGAAAAGATACGGTTTAGTCAAAGGTGTTTGGATGACCCATAGAGAGTATCTAGATAGGGTTAGGAAGTCTATTGCAGGTAATGTTGTGGATCTATTTAGTAGACTTACTATGATTTACGAAGTTGCTAGATTTGGTGGTGTAGAGGATGAGTCTCTAGATAAAGAAAGTGAATATATATTGAAGAGACTTGGTGAAGAAATTTGATGAGAATAGCACTCAATGCAGCTCCTAGAATTGTTTTAATTGTTATTTTCTGGAGCTATATAGATTCTCTATATAGATATATATCATCATCTATATTGTCTTTAGATTTAGATATATATATCATTGCTAGACTTCTAATAGCTATAGCTTCTCTAGCCTCATTGACTATAGCTATATTGTTTTTAAATAGCTTTGCATTAGCATTTTCACTTTTTCTAGCTATTTTAAATAGGGATCTAATACCATCGATAAATATCTTACTGTATTTTATTGCTATCGGGGCATTGCTTATAGTAGATAATGTTAAAACATATTATAGATATGGTCAAGAAAGATATGTTAAGGTAAAAGCTAGAGATGTTTTGATGGGGGCTGCAATTCTTGCATTACTATTTGGATTAGTTATTATATTTCCTTCTACAACATCTTATCTCTATATCAATAGACTTCTGGATTTTGCATTAAATCTTAATCTAAATAGCTTTGCAAAATCTGTTGTTAGCAATCCTTTGTTTCTTCTAGCTATATCTATAGCTATAGGCTTAGCTATCTATAGAGGTATATCAACAGCTTTTGAGGTTTTAACAATATATTTATTTCCGTCTAAAAACAGTGGTTTGAAGACTCTTCTCAATAGAGATGATATAGATATATTCTTTAAACCTCCTTTTAAAACGTTGATAAGCATTATAATAGCTAGTGCTATTGCACCAATTCTATATATAGCTATAGCTGATGTTCTTCTATATAAATTTCTAGAATCTATATCTCTACAGATATATATGGAAACGGCCTTGAAGAACTTTATAGCAATGATAATATTTATCGTTGTGGCTTTTATAATAAATAGGTTTGAGATAAATATAGAGTTTAACCCAAAGCCTATTCTAGTCGCATCTATTGCAATACTTGTAGCTCTCTATATAGCAGGTGTCTTTGTATCTTTTGAGAGAATAGGTGACATTATATCATCTCTTATCTCACCTGATATAACATATATAACATCTAAAGCTATTGATATCTATAGAGAGTACTATGCAATGTTTATCTTATTTATAGATCTTATTCCAAAACTTTTTGGTGTTGCTCCATGACAGATAGAGGTGGGTTTATATCGGCTTTACGTAGATATATCTATTTAATATATTTATCTCTTGGATTACTGCTAACATCGCTAGCTATACTGTTTATGGTTTGGTCTATAGGCTATATGGAGAGAGCATTTATAGCAACATCTCTCATTACACTTCTTATAGGGTTTACACTACTTTCATCGGGTCTTTATCTTCTAAGGCTTTCAGCATATATCTATGCAAGTGAAAAGGGTGTGTAGCGCTGATATTTCTTAGAGAATATAAAGTTGTAACAACATCTTTAACGGTTCTACTAGTGATAGTTGTATTAATTGCACTTGCGGAAAAAGGCCCACCATCTATTGCTATATATAGAGGTGCTTCTCCATATAATACAGGGTCTATAGGTACATATAACCTATACACAATGATTAGAAATAGATATCCATATACATCAATTATAAAATCATATAGTGAATTAGAAAAACTTTTCTCAAAACCTAATAGATGTTTATTTATAGCAATATCTCCTGAGAAGCCCTTTAGCCTAAACGATGCAGCAGCTATATTAAGTGCTTTAGATAGATGTAGCTATCCAGCTATTATAGTTGCTGATGAGAGAAACACATCGAATGTTTTCTTTAAATCTATAGGCTCGTCTATAGAGGTTATAGGCAATGTTATACAGGGTTACAAGGGGTCTATATATCCATTAGCAACATTTACACTTGCACCTATATCTAATATAAATAAAACATATATTTTTAGACTAGATATAGCGTCTGGTATAGCTATAAACAATAGCAATGCAAAGGTTATAGGCTATATATCTGAATCTATGCAAAACGCATCATCTATTGTTGCTGTTTATGAGGAGGTTGATAGATTTAATAAAACTTTTAGAGTTGTTGTTATTGGTGATGGATCAATATTTCTAAACCAGGTTGTTAAGGTGTATAGCAATGTTGTAGAAAGCAATGCTCTATCTAGCTACAACCCATATAGAGAATTTGCCATGGACCTAATCGATGTTTTATGTGGATATGACTTAAGCTGTGTGGTATTTATTGATGGTACAAGATATCCAGAGATTCCATTAGAATCTATACAGCTTAGCCAATACTCTGAGACGATGTTGTATACAGATATATTAAATATTGTGGTTGCTTATATCCTCAAGATTGTTCATCCATCTACATGGCTTCCCCTAGCTTTATCATCTATAGACATGTTTTTTAGCTCTATATCAAGTAGCTTTATAGCCTCTATACTAGTTTCATCTATTGGATTATCCTTAATATATCTCTATATCTCATCTAGGTTCTCCCCTATAAAGGACTATAGACTTAGTGAGGTAAACGAGGTTGAATACTTTATAACTGCAGATATTAGAAATGCTATTATACGTGGATCTATATCTCTAGATAGAAATGACTATGTAAAGTTGTTTTCAATTGTTGATACAGCTATTAAGTCTCTATATGGATGTGGTTTATGTAGCTCTGAAGCTATAGAGTATATCGCTAGAGCTTTGAACTCTTATAGAGATTCTAAGAGATTTGTAGATAGAATGTGTAGGCTTTATAGAAAGGCTAGTAGAGGCACTTTTCTGCCAATTGTATTGTCATGGCATAGAGCCACATCTAAAGCTATTAGAGAATGTGAAAATGTTTTGAGGGCTTTAGGTATATCTCTTATGGAGGAGAAGGGCTTTGAATACAAGCTTTTAACTAAGTAGTGGTTTCTATGAGCATGGTTGATGTCTCTGGTATTAGAATGACTTTTAGAGCTAAGGCATTTATCTTATTGATAGCTTTGTTCTTTATATTTGGTCTTGTTGTTGATAGGTCCTTTATATCTTTTTCTATAGCTCTAATAGTTTTTATAGCATGTGTCAGAGGCTATGTTGCATTGGCTTTAGGAGCTGTTATGAGGTTTGGAATAGATATACCAAGTCCTATAGCTATTGATGGTAGCTATGTAGATGTGGATATAGCTATAAGAAACAATATGTTTGTCCCAGTTGCATTTCTAGAGATATCCATTGACTATTCACCATTTATAAAACTCGCTAAGGGTTCTAAAGCTCTATTGCTTTTCATTCCATCTAAAAGCTATATAGTTGTTAAACTAAGGTTTTTAGCAAGGGTCGGTACACATTATATAGGTCCTTTAAATGCTGTTGTTAGGGATCCTCTAGGGCTTTTTAGAAGTATCGATGTTTCTATTGGTTGTAGAGGTTATGTAAAGGTTTTTCCAAAGGTTTCTGAAGCTGAGGTTAGAAAGCTTCTTCTATATACAAGGGCAAGTGGATTGGTTAGATCTAGACAGAGAGGTTCAGGTGTCGAGTTTCACTCTCTTAGAGAGTATAGAGAGGGTGATGATATGAGAAGAATAGACTGGAAACACTTCTCAGCGCTACAGAGGCTATTTGTTAAGGATATGGAGAGAGAGACTATGAGCTATATAGTTTTTGTTGTCGATGCCACAAAGGATATGCTTTCAGGTGTATATGGATATACACCTCTCGACCACTGTTCAAGGATTGTGGCAAGTATAGCTAGATATCTAGCTCTTAGAGGAGATAACACAATGCTTACTATATATAGCGAAGCTGGTTTAATACACACACAGAGATTTGTTAAAGGGGTCAAGGGCTTTAATGTAATATCTAGCATTCTGAGTAGTATAGATTTCTCAAAATATGTAGAGAAAAACGCAAAATATTCAAGATCATCGGCAATCACAGTAGCTATAAATAGCGTTATATCGTCTATGCCTAGAGAAAGAGTACTTGTATTTATATTTACATCGTCTGGTGATGAAAGCTATAAAGAAGCTCTTTTAAGAAACATTGAAAAGCTAAAGACAATGAAATGCGATATATATGTTGTTATGCCTATAATAACAGCTTTTGAGGTTAAAGGTCTTGAGCCATGGCAACAAGCAATTTATCGTATAAAGGTTTTTGATGATATGAAGAGAGAGCTAGAATTTGTTAAAAAGCTTAGAAGATATGGTGTAAATGTAGTTGCAACAGGCCCTAAACATATCCCACAAACAGTTATATCTATTGTGGAGCAGTATAGAACATAATTGCTTTATTTTGTTCTATTCCAAAACTTTGTTCTTAACCAATATAGTTGTTTTATATTTTGCTTAAAATAAAACATAGTAAAATTAATTCTTTTCTATATTTAGAATATAGAGCTTTTAATTATAAATGTTTTATTTAAAGTTTATAACTTTCGCACCGAATATACCTTTCGGTGCGAAAGCTTGCTTTTTGATCCAAGGCCAAAGACATGTAAAAAAGATTTATATAATTTTAGCGATGAGCTTAACTCTCTTATAAAGTTTTTCAGCAAGTCTCTAACTATAGTTACGGGTTTAAGGAGAACTGGTAAAACTTCTCTTGTTTTAACAGCATTAGAGGAGAGCGCTATGCCTTACATCTATATCGATTTAAGGGAAGGGGTATCTAGCTATAGAGATCTTTATATAGTTATATCTAAAAGTTTTGAGAGATTTGTTTCAAAATTCTCAAAGAGAGATATTCTATGGAGCTACATTGTAAAGGGTTTAAAAAGTGTTAGAGGTGTTTCTATAGCTGGTTTTGAAATATCTTTTAGCTGGGGTAGAGATAGAGTTTTGCTAACTGAGTTGTTTGAGGTATTGGATAACGCTGCTGAAAGAGCTAATACAAAATTTGTTGTTGTATTTGATGAGGTTCAGAAAATCCGTGGAGCTATATCAGAGATTCTCTATAGCTCTATTGCACATTCATATGATTTTCATAGAAATATTTCTTTTGTTTTAACGGGTTCTGAAATGGGTCTACTATACAGTGCTGTTATGAATCCAAAAAGCTCTCTTTATGGAAGGGTTTTTATGGAGGTTAAAACACGTAGGTTAAATGCTGAAGAATCTAGAGATTTTCTCTTAACAGGTTTTAGGGAGGTGGATATGCATGTTTCTTCTAGCGAGATCGATCTTGTTATTGAGAAACTTGATGGTATTATTGGATGGCTTACATACTATGGCTATTTAAAGATTAATGGTGTTGAAAGTTTAGAAACCATTAAGAAAACAGCTATAGAGATGGCTAAAACAGAGATAGAGAACTTTCTTAGATTTAGGGTGAGTAAAAGATATAGAGTAGTGCTGAAGCTTCTTGCAAAAGGATATAGAGAGTGGGGATTGTTAAAGAAAGAGCTTGAGAAGTATGAAGGAAGGGAGATAAGCGATAGAGTTCTACATGACATTTTAAAAACGCTTAAGATACATAGTATAATAGATGAAAATAACAATTTCCTAGATCCTATTATAAAAGATGCTGTTGCTGATCTGTAGACAATTAAATACTCTGCAACTCTTTTATTTCTTCGGCTATATTTAATAGATATTTTAAATTTTCTATCTATCTATTTTTATAGAGTTAACCATGTTTTTGATTTAGCTTATTTATTTGGTTTGGTTTGATATTAGCCATGGGTATTACACAGATATTACTTTTACTTACGATTCCCCCTCTCTAGAGATATGTTGCTAGTGTGTATAACCTTAGAGTGTGTTGTATATATGTTGCAAGGTGTTATATGTGCAGCAGCTTGAGTCTCTTTTAGAGGAGTATCTATCTGGGTTTGAATGGGCTGTTAAGGATAATGCTAATGTGCCTAAAGCTGTAAGTGGTTTGCTTTCACATGTACTTGGCTCTGCTATATATAGCGAGGCTATGAGGGTTCTTCCAAGAGATGCTGTAAAGCTCCATGAAGATGGATGGATATATATCTATAAGTTAAGAGACGGCTCTATAACAAGGCCATATTGTGGAGGCTTGGATTCTAGACCTATTGTTGAAAGTGGGCTTAGAACTGTAACCGTTGTCTCAAAGCCTCCTAAGCATCTTGATTCAGCTGTTGACCAGCTTGTTAATGCAACTTATATGTTTAGCCATGAGAGAACAGGTGCTGTTGGTCTCTACGGTGTAGATGTTGTTTTATCCCCATTTGTATCTAGAGATAGACTTGAGTATAGAGGTGTTAAGCAGAATATACAAAGATTTATATATAATCTTAACTATCCTCTTAAATCTGGCCAAAGCCCATTTACAAATATAGTTTTTGCATTTAGCAATAGATTCTATAGATCTATGCCTGTAGCCTCTAGCGATAAAAGGTTTAGATTTATTGTCGATGTCTATGATAGCTATGTTGAGGAGATTAGAAAGGTTGTAAAGGCGTTTATGGAGATTTTTAGTGAAGGTGATGCCGTTGGACAGCCATTCACATTCCCTATACCTACATCTATTGTTAATAGCGATTTCGAGAGGTTTCTTAGAGAAGATGAAGAGCTATGGAACTTGTTTTGGAGAATGGTTGCAAAAACAGGGCAGATGTATTTCTTAAACGGCTATAGACATAAAGCTGAGGATCTATTTAGCTTTTGCTGTAGACTTTTAAGCGATATGTCAAGGGTTAGAGAGGTTCTTCACCAAGCTAAAGGTGTTTGGGATATGCCCCCATCTGTTGGTTCTGTAAATGTTGTTGTTGTTAATCTTCCAAGACTTGCAATGATTGCTAGAACAAGTGATGATAATGTTATGTGGGATAAGCTTGACGAGCTTTTAGAGATCTCTAGAAAAACCCTTATGTGGTTTAGATCTATGTATATGAAGCTATTTTCAGAGGGTTTATATCCAATGACTAGAGAGTATATAGATGCTGTTAACCCATTTAAGTTCTACTACAACACTATTGGGTTGATAGGGCTAGCAGAGTATGCATCTATAATGACTGGAGATCCATATCTATGGCTAAAGGCATCACCCTCAACAATACCACAGATCATAAAGCTTTACAGCGATGTTCTAAACCATGTAAACTCAAGGCTAAAAGAGTTTGAAGACTACGACAATGTTTTATATAATGTTGAAGAGGTTCCTGGTGAAACACTTGGTGTAAAACTTGCATGGAAGGATATAGCATTTGCAAAAGAGCTAACAAAATCAGAGGATCTCTCAATATATATACCTGTAGGCGATGTAGATGGAAAGAAAGCACCGTTCTACACAAACCAGCTATCACCACCATACACAACACTTCATCTGAAACACCAGCTAGATATAGAGTCCCAGTGCCAGAAGCTATTCACAGGGGGTGTTATAAAGCACATATTTATAGATAGAGAACTTGAGTCAAATACGATAGCAAGGTTTATAACAAGAACTCTAAAGAATAGCGACATAGTATATATATCTATAACACCAACAATAGCTATATGCCCATCATGCGGATTCAAAACAATTGGAAAAATAGTGAAATGCCCAAGCTGTGGAACAGTTATAGATCTATGGAGCAGGATAGTAGGGTACTACAGACCTATAAAATCATGGAACAGTGGAAGAATAGCAGAGTTTAACCTAAGAAGAGATATGTCAAAAGAAATAGAAGATATAGCAAAGTAAATTAATGGTATATCAACCTCTATATTCTCTGCAATTTGAATTACTTTTATATAGATGTTATATCTTTAGCTTTTAATCTATAATTCATAGCAATGCAGATTACCATAAAAATGGTACAGCTGCTATAATTTCAACACCTGCGGTAACATCAGCATCATTAGTATTACCTTCACTTCTATACGGATCTTGAAATGCTATAGCTATCCAATATTTGCCTGGTCCAGGCATAGGTACATAAATCGTTTGAGATATTTTGACATAGTAATTATCTTTTCCAAAATCTTTTATAAGAGTCTTGTGGTAGTTACATATCTCTTGATATCTATACTCTCTAACTATATACTCATTACCATTTTCATCAATTACTAAAATTCTTATAATCCAATCTGTTCTATCATTATCGCTAAGCTGGTCGGTATCTGGATATGAATTATCATGGAGAAATATATTAATGTAAAGCATTACACCAGAATATATAGAGCCATCAATAGAGCCGTCACTAGATCCTAGTGCTCTACCTATATTATTAAGCTTTAAAACCAATGGAATTGTAGACCAATCATTTAAATCATCATTTCCATAGAGATCATTTTTTCTATTACTACTTCCATAGTATGCATCTTCAGTTATGAAAACTATATCTATAAGATTATTTCCATCAAAGTCACCTACAAAGAGATATGGATAGTAGCTTGTTTCCCCAGTTGGTGAATTACCTGAAGCCTGTCTTTGAAAATATGCAGCATAGCTTGCTATACCATCTATATATAACCTTAAATTAAGGCTGGAATCTGTTGATCCATAATACCATGGACCTAGAGCAGATAGACTTACACCAGTACAAGAATTGGCATTAGTAGAAGAACAGGCTATAGTGTTACCATCTTTTAATATCTTTATAGTACCTGTAAAGTTGTTAATTAGTAGCCTAAAACCATTTCCAGATAACGTAATCTGCTTTGTACCAAAGGTTATCTTCTCTCCAGGGAAAGCTGGTCCATTTATTATTATAGTGAATCTAGGTGGCGTTTCTAAACCCTTGCTCTTCTCAATTATCCAGCTAGGGTCATAGCCTATATAAACAACACCAAATCTCATACCATTATTATCTGTAGAAACTCTTGCATTATAAATCTCGCTTTCTTGTCCAGTAGGTAGAAGTAGAAGCTTATTTGACTTCATTCCACGTATATCTATCGAATAATCCCTTGCATAAGGTTTTCTAATGATAGACTCATCTACATCAAAGAGCTCTTTAAGCTCATCTGGAGTCTTAATAGAGAAGCTTACTGGTATAATTACTGTAGAATTCATATTAACATATTTCGTTAGTCTTGATTGTGGATAGATTATAGCACCATCTTTCGTAATGATTGCTATATACCTATAGCTTGGATTACAACTTAGCTGCGAACCAGTTCTTAAAATATCGCCACCACATAGAGTTTCCGGTTTTAAGGTCTTTGGACCTGTAACATCGTAAATCACTATACCATCTAATGCTATATCCCTTGAACCTAGGTTGATAAGCACAACATTGTTTACGCTATATACAACAGCTATATTCGATGTCTCAGAGCTCTGGATATATCTCATAACATTTTTGAATCCAATAGATCTATAGAATGTTGATGAAAGCATTTGAAGTGAGGTGAATACAAATATTGTTAACACTATTAATGCGAACAGGAATGAAAGTATAAGTGTTGAGACGCCTTTTTTTATCTCCATATTTTTCTCACCCTAGGAATATACCTATATACTCTAAACCGATTATAAAATCTGCATCATTTATATTACCCAAGTTTGAATATGGGTCATAGAGCTCTAGAGCTATATAGTATGTCTTTCTACCAACCTCATCTGGATGTGGAATATATAAAACAAAATCTTTTGCTATATAAGAATATGTAAAGGGTTTTACACCTCTATATCTACAAAGCTCATAATAACTTAGATAAACACTATAAACAAAAACATCATTTTCACTGTCATATATACCTATCCTCATTATTATTCTATTATCATTATCGCTTATATCATCTATTGAATTATCCCAGTAAAAGAATCTTAAGCTAAGAACAGCAGTTCTATAAAGCTTATTATCTATTGGCCTCTGTGAAAAAATAAGCCTAATTGGCGAAACAGTTGAATCTAGATATAGGTGTTGTCTTCCAGATATTGTTAAAGCATCATTGATTTTCGAACTATCTCCCACACTAAAGTCTTGTGTTACAAAAACAATTTCTGTAGAATTATTATTGTCTAAATCCCCTATAAAAATATAGGGATCTAAACCTATTACAGAATTCCCAATACTTGATGTATTTGTATAGAGGGTAACTCTATCAGCTTCACCATCTATATTAACGCTACATAGAGTATCTGTATCTATATAACAAGGATATATACCTGGCAAAGCATTAGATCCTTCTATTTTCAATTCTCCTGTAAAGTTTTCTATTCTAAGCCTATATCTAAAGGCAGCTATTTTACTCATATCTATATTTTGACCTTCTATAGATAATGAATCACCACCAATTCCACGTCCAATGATAAGAACATTGAATTTATTGTTTATAGGATTTCTACCTACAAAAACCAGAGATGCTGAAATACTACCTGTGATATTAATGTTGCTACTATTTAGCTGAAGTTGAAGTGGTATAGTAGTATTTATAGAATTCATTTCTAGAATTTCTGGATTCGATAGATATAGAGCTAAAGATGATGTTGATAGTGAGATAGGTAGAAGAGACATCATCGGTATACCTAATTGACGTAGATGAGAAATATATAGCTGTGGATCTATTGAAAACACTCTACCACTTTGCGTTATTACAGAGACTAATCTATATTCATTAAAGCATGTTATCTCTATAGATTTACCAGGAACTATAGAGAGACCACTAGTTGTGCAACGATCATTGTTTTTCATAGGGTTTAAAATAATTTTATTGAGGTTGTCATCAAATGCAACTATATATGATATGTTGATAGATATAGACCCTGTATTTATTATTGCCCATGAGCTATTGCTAAGGGGATATATAATGACATCTTCACTAGCATAGCTCTTTAGCTTATCTGATATAGGCTTTACATCTAGTTGTATGGGTCTAGGCATAGATGTTATAATGTAGAGGATAGAGAATGATATTATTGAGAAAGCTAATACAATTGCAACAACCTCACTTAAACCTTTAGAGAACATAATATTCATTTTATTCACCCAACATTTTGGAACAATGTTACAGACAGGCTTTCTATAAACAATGTAAAATCTAAATCATCTAAATTAACATTATAAACATTATACCAATAGGGATCTTGGAAAGCTATAAAGACATAGAAACTTTTTTCACCAATGATATCAGCCGATGGGAGTGGTATAAAGATAACACCACTTTGTGCTTGTGCTGTAGGTGGATATGTATCTTCATATCTAGTTAATTCTCTAAATGAAAAACCTCTATAGCTAACAATATTGCCTTGCTCATCAATAACACCTACAAACATTATAGGATTATCTATAGATGTTCCATCGGCATCTGACCCTTCATTATCATGAAATCTATAGTTAACAGCTATTGCAACAGCTGTAAAGTTTTTATTAGATATAGCTAGATCTCTGTATACAAGAGCTAGTGGCTTTGTCGAATAATCTAGTAGTCTATCGACATTATCGTTTCTGGTAGTTTTAAAGCCATATCTATGATCTATGGATGTAAATAATATTTTTCCATAGCCAGGCGAATCAATGTTGTTCATTATAATAATATATGGATCATAGCCGCTTTGTGGTCCAGATTCTCTACAATAAACTTCAACCCTATCTGCTTGCCCTTGTAGATATAGCTTTTGAGATTGAACTATAGGTGTAAACGTGTAGTCTGCAATGTCTTGGCTTGGCAATAATATCCATGAAGAACCAAGACGTAGAATGCCTAGTGGTGAATCTGAGTTAAAGCCATAAATCTTTATTCTAGAGTAAGAGCTAGAGCAGAGAGTATATTGTGAATTTCCAATTCTTATTTTGATTGAGGGAGAAGTAAATAGTATGTTATACTTCTGAGAGCTTCTTGGGTCATAGCCTATCCATAAATTATATATAGATTGGTCATTTATAAAAATATTGACAGTGGTAAAATTATTTCTAAGTATCCAAACACTTCTACTTGCAATACTACCTCCACTCATACCTTCTCCTGTTATTGATCTAGGAAAAGATAGCTTCTTTGGAAGTCGTGCATCATCTAATTCAGCTAGATAAAAGCTTTTTTGAAGAATTTCTGCTATATCCCATATATGCTCATCTTGCCTAATCGGTAATGGAATTATCTGTATAGCTCTAGATGGTGGAGATGCGAATTGAATTAGTGTTATAGAGCCTTGTAGAAACTGTGGCTTTATTATTCTAAATACTATTACCTGTCCATCTACCGTAGTTGCATAGACTGCATAGACATCATCTATATTTCTACAATATATCGATAGATTGTAGCGGTTTTCAACTCTATATCCAGATTCTATCTCCATACCCCTATCTTCTATATTTATATAACTTGTTATACCATTGCACACAACATATACAAGTATATTTTCTATAGATATTTGGTGACCCACTCTATTCTCTATATATATACCAAGAATATTGTCTGGTTCTAGAATTGCTGTGGCATTGACATCTTTTAAAGCACCCCCCATAACAGCTCTATCTAGGCTATATGTTGGAACATCCCAAGATATTCTTTGTGTCTCTATATATGTTGTATATATATAGAATGTTAGTGGAATTATAGATAATGCAAATATCCCTAGAAAAACAACTGTTAGAATTACAGTACCCTGTCCTCTTTTCATCTGAGAGACACCTCATATATACTAATAATATATGGTGTATTGCTATACATAGCTACAGTATATATCCTTGCATATGATGGGTTTCCAGGTAGAGATATTTTAGCCAATGTGTTTTGGTTACATAAATTAGAAGAGCCTTTAAAGCTACATACATTTTGTATTCTACATATATATATAGGTTCATTTACTGTATATCCAAAGCTTTTAGCATATGACACAAAGTCAGATAATGTGTTTTCCCATGGGATATATACCCTTTTAAGAGAACCGCTATAGATAGTTGTCGATGCTATACAGTCAGATTCTTCAGATTCAAAGCATATAATTCCATCATTATCTCTATATGGATTATAAACATATATATATTCGCAAGGTATATAGCTATCACCATTATCAACAGCAATAAAGAAGTCTAGCGGGTATTGATCCAACCTTTTTAAAATTATCCATAGCGTATTAGTAGAGTTGTCAAACGATACAATATTTATAAATATATTTGATGATTCGCTGTTTAAGAAATTTGCAAGTGTTATAAGATCTCTATAGCTAGCTGTAACAGATGTGAAGTAGCTTACCATTGCTATTCCAAGTATAAGTGAAACTCCTATAAATGCTATAGCTAGGATTAAGTCGGATTGACCTTTGTTTATCAGGGTTTCTACACCATTATGTAACCTCTACTGCTTAAAAAGTTTAAGAATTTTATTCTAATCTAAATTTAATTCATATGTATCTAAAAGGTATATTATATTATTTAGAATTGTGGCTATATGGATTCTTAATAGCTGAGGTTTATAGGAATAACCCATATATATGGCATATGCTATTCCTTCTGCATTGAGATTTTGAGATGTTAGCTCTATAGACAATGGCTGAGATGCGTCAAAGGTCCATCCAACAACCTTTATATATTCATTGCTATTTCCATTCACTATATCTTCATCTCCATAGGTAAGTCTTGTAAACCCAGCCTTAGTTGAGCTGATTTCTATTGATAGAGATATATCTATAGATGATGCATCTACTGCAACAATATCTGGAGCCATCTCTATATCAGCATTGGTAGCTATTAACAGGTTGTTTATAGCTATTGTTGATTGGCTTGTTTTTAGAGATTCTATCCATATGATTTGACCCTCTTGAGAAAGTATAAGCTGACTTGTTTTTGTATCTATATCTATTCTAACTATATCGCCAACTCTAAGTCTGTATGGCTGGCCATTGACTGTTATATGGGGTGTGGCTGGGTTTATTAGATAAGAGACTTTAAATATAATTGTGCCAAATAATCTCCAATCTCTGTCAACAGAACTGAAAACTGTTTTGCTATAGCCTTGTCTAATAGGTCTATCAAACTGTATTGTAGCTATAACGTTGTTGCTGGTAGGGTATATGGTGCAGAGCTCTACATTATCATTTAATGGATAGTTCATGGTTTTTGCATAGTATTTATAGCTATACACACCACTACTAGAAGCAACATTTATTTCACTTAGATCAATAGGCTGTAAAACACTTTTATAGCCACCATTAACAGAAACTATAGAGCTGCACCGTAGATAAGATGAACCATCATCTATAAATATAACAAAGGGCTTTGCAACCCCATCTAATCTCCTAAACAGAAAAGTAACATATCTATCATCTCTATAAAGCATTCTCACCACATAGTTCAGCTTCTCATAATCTATAGACCTTAGCAAAACAGCCAATTCATTTTGCTGAATATAGATAGACTTGAAATAAAATGAAAAAGATATTGCAAAGACTATTGCAAATCCAATTAAAATAAATATAGCTAAGGTTTCAGATAAGCCAGTAAAAGACAACAGTCTATTAAACATAATACACACTCAACAGAAATAAATATTATATTAGAGAAATATATATTTATATATTTTATATACTTTTATGTAGAGCCTCGCCACACTGTTTTAAGCTTCATATGGGTTTATAAGGGTTTATGTCGATCTTTGGCTACGGTTATTACCTATACAGCTCTACCCTATAAGGCATTATTCCCATAGCTGTTGCTATAGATAGTGTTATCTGTATAGAGATGAGTATAGATGATATTT
>CAYUUS010000011.1:0-42048 GCA_964447975.1 uncultured Ignisphaera sp.
CTTTTTCAATCATCCCCACCCTGAAGGACGAGGCTTTCGGGTTGTAACGATATTTGTACACGTACTTACGTTGTTTATAGGCTCAGTATGGGCTGTAATCATGTTCAGTAAAGGTGCTATACTTATGGTACTTATAATAATAAGAAGTATTAGAGCAGGTGATGCTGGTATTAAGGCTTTAGTATAGGTAAACCTTCTTAAAAGCACTATCTTTTAACTCCGCCGCTTACAGTACTTCTTGACATAACCAAAACCCTATATTACACCATATAAGTTTTTCTGAACTTCTTTACTATAAAAAGACTATAAAAAGATGTACCATCCCAAAGTTAGAGAGAATTAAGTCATATTTAGCTTAGTAATGCGGGTTCAGGAACATACCTGGGTGAGCATCTGTAAATAAAATACTTTGTTTGCCTAGTTCTCATCATTACCAAGACCTCTACCTTGTACTTGTAGATTCCAAGAAATACGAAGTAGTGCATTTATAGATTTATCTATTGGGGCCGCCGGGATTTGAACCCGACCACGAGGACTCCAAACATTTGCCAGAATCCACATCAGTAGCACATAGCTGATGCGCCAAATAAGCATACATGATCTTCAAGTGACATTATCAAACAGGCTATTAATCGAAGCACAATATGCCACGATACATTAATTCATAGTGCACATTATTAATGCTGGTTTATGGCAAGCCATTCAACTAAATTGTCTTTACCCTTGCATTTACTGCACAAAGTCTCCGTTCTAGAACGCCCTTACCTAACCTGCATATGCCTAGTTCCCAGCTTACATATCTCATATGCTTTCACAATATTGCGGATTCTTTCTTCTGTCATAGGCTTTTCATAGACTTCTATGCATTCCTTGATATTTAGTGTCTGAGGACAAATGACAAAATGATCTCCCTCATACTTTATGAGGACTCTATGACAGTAAGTCTCTAACTCTATGCTTCCATTAGATAAATGCTCCATAATTACATAGTCAGGTTCGTTTAAGTAGAGAAGTGCAGCTTTTATCGCCATATCCACTTTATCTACAGACATATTAGACATGGAGGTGCTAGCTGTGGTCTAAGGGTAGGTCTTAGATAATTGACATAGAATTCACGAGGAGTTAACACTCTAATCCAATGCCTTACAAGTTGCCAGAACTTGAAGTCTCCCTTATTCCAAGTAATGATAACAACTTGTTTAAAGCTTCTCTTAAGGTATAGAGCTGTTGCAATGTATAATGAGTATACTTCGTCCTCAACATACCTTATGGATACTTCAATAAACTGGGATAGATCTCTCAACTTCACCTCGCAAAGACGTTCTAATATGCTTTCTAGAGCCATGGAAATCTCGTTTTCTGGTCTTCCGGCTCTTTGAGCGATAACTTGTATATGCTCAAGCACCTCTTTTCGTAGGATTTCAGGATAATATGAGGGATAGATTATGGGTGTTAGTGTAACAACAAAGCGGTTTAAACCGCTTTCCTTTATTAGGGAGGCTATTATAACATTCACATCAAATACTACCGCTAGCCTTCTCCTCTCTTCAGCTTCTCCCAAGCCTTCTGGGTCACCTCTTTACCGAGTTCAAGAGCATCCCTCATACTTAGCTTGGACTCCATAGCAACGATCTCAAGGATTAGAAACTTCTTAGCAGCTTCAGCAAGTTCTTTAGGATCTACACCTCTGGCCTTAGCTAGCTCTACCACCTCTCTATGTAGTGGTACCTCAACAACTGTGACTCCAGATTCTTTCACACTTCTCGCCTCCCGCTAGCCATGCCATACATAGCTTTTGTGTCACGGCTTTTATGTTTTATGAAATTACATCACACCATTAGCTTTACTAATGCTTATTCCAAACTTAAACACGACTACTACCTGGCTGACAGCACAACCCATTTCATTACTTGAAGAATTTGAATAGAGACTTAGATAAGAAAACCTTGCTATAGAGCGTTCATAAGCCTGGTATTGATCATCGATAATCGTATCTCGATGATTATTATGCCAAGCAGTATTTACGGCTGATACACCTGTCTAGAAATGGTGATGCGCTAAATCAGCTTACACTGATTAGAAGGAACCAAGTGAAGTATATTTAATTCAATGGTGGGGCCGCGGGGATTTGAACCCCGGACCACGGGGGCCCAAGCCCCGCATTCTACCAAGCTAAACTACGGCCCCTTTTACGTAACTCACTAATAATACATTTCAGACAGCCCTTTAAATTGTTATGGTTTCTATAGATGTTTGTTGCATTGAAATTGTGGGTATTGTATACATATAGGTTTCTGAACTATTTAATTTATTCAATGATGAGAGAAACATTGCATATAGAGCTGTAAGTGATAATTCTATGGAATCTAGTGGATTTATAGTGATATTTATCTCCTTACCTATAATTATCTTTAATATTTTTTGAGAGATTTTATAAAGTTTTTCTATATCATTACTATTACTTATCAATTCTTTCAATAATATAATTATCTCCTCCACATCCATTTCTCTTAATTCATTTAAACTCTTTACATAATTAAGAACCATGTTAACAGTTGAATATCTCATTTTAATACCTAGCATGAAGGATATTTTATATATGGAATGAAGTGCTTCAGGTATACATTTGAGGTCTTCTTCATAAACATTCTTCTCATTCAATAAGAGGGCGCAAATCATTGTATCATCAATTAATATATTTAAATCCTTTACTAGATTTGTCAATAAGTACACCATAATTAACTATATATCGATAAATTATTTTAGTTAAAAATCTAATTAAGTAATTGAGATGCCGCCGGCGGGACTTGAACCCGCGACCACCGGATCTCCCAAATTCCAAGTCTATGAGTCCGGCGCTCCACCAGGCTGAGCTACGGCGGCTATCCAATCTAATCTAAGAACACTAAGCTTATAAGTCTTTCAAAATCTAAATTATAAGTATTATGAATTGTTTAAAGTGTTTAGATTGTGTATTAAAGATGTGAAGGTTATGTCAAAGAATGATATTACTACATTAGAAAACCTAGCTTCGAATACTAAATTCAGGATTATAGATATTGATGCTGGCTATGGACTGAAACAAAGATTATTACAAATGGGTTTTGTACCGGGTGTAGAAGGGGTTGTAGTTAGTAACATAAGAGGACATGTAGTTGTATATATAAGAAATTCACAAATTAGTATCAGCAGAGGTATAGCACAAAGAATCCATGTTGAAGTTCTATAAATCAGCCCTTCTAAGCTTCATCATTTATCAGAGCATTTTTGCATCATCTTATATTTTTCTAGGATCTAAATGCTTAATATTTCTATAGACAAATTTTAAATTAACGCATAAAAGTTGGTATCTGGGATTTTTATGAGAGAATGCGCAAGAAAATATATAGAATTAGTTACACAACTTAATACACCATTCACTATGGAGGTTGTGAAATCCATTGCCACCTTATGCAACGAAAACCCATATGATTTATGGTATAATATAGCTTCATCATTTTCAGAGTTATTGAAACATTCTGAAAAAGAACCTCAAGCTATAAAACAAATACCTGTAACTGCTAATTGCTGGCGTTGCTCTGCATGTAATAAAACATTCAATGATGTTAAACATTTAGTCAATCATATAACATATTTTGTAAGACAAAAAGATAAAGCGCATATCGAACTTTATCAAAAAATAAAAAGAATTAGTGATGAACAAAGAAAAAGCTTTACAGAGATTGCAATAAATATATTGAAATGTTAATATCTATAGCCTAGTACACTCTAAATCTAGGCTTCCCTAGTCTCTTGTAGAACATTCTATATAGTTCTCTCCATCATGTCTTACAGAACTCGATACAGTTTCTTGACTATACACTATTAATTATAATAGAAAATATATAACATCTTTATTATTAAAAGCACAAACACTATCAATATAAACTTTTCAAAAATTGAACTGTTTCATGAAGATAACAGTAGGTTTTAGTTCTAAGGTCTTCAAGTATAGTATAAATTTAATTAAGAATCCAAAAAACTCTGCTAATATTATAATGGATAAGAATTATTATGCTGTCAATCAAATTGATATGAATGATTATGAGAGACATTAATATTTAAATCTATATTATATTTATGAGAACAGTCTATAAGCTAGATACAAAGATGCTAAAGGTTGTTGTTAATAGTAAGCATGTTTACCCGAGTAGCTATCCATGAATGGCTATAATTATCTATAAATACTTTTGTTCTCGCCTAGGCTTCCTTGTTTGGGTTAGAAATTTGTAAATTCCTATTTGCTTTAATCTATGAAGAGTATGATTCCACGATACAATAACATCTCTACTCGTTGCCATGTCTCTCAACTAGGCAATAGCAACTCAACGATAAATTTGAATATCTGTGAATATTTGTGGCTAATTTTTTACATGTTTTGGTGAATAAGGATTAAATACTTCCCTCAATTCTATTTTTAGTAGATGACCCACTTTACAGCAACTCAAATAAACTCAAGTGATATTCTTGCAACTTGATGTTTGGAGATAATCCGAGGTATTTTTATGTTCACATAGATTACTTTAATACATTCAATTAAAGTAGAATTTTTACCTATTATATTTTTATTATGAATTAATTTTACCTATATTATTACCTTACCACAACAAATATTTTTATTTTGATATTTATGATTATTTGTTATAGCAGTTAGATAAAATAATGATATGGTGGTAAAAAGAATTTGGGTTACTATGGTTACAATTATTAGCAAAGCTTTTCTTAAATTATTTAACTCTAGTAAAATAAATGAGAATAATTTTAGTGCCTCTGTTGGTGTTAAGAAGTTTATTAAAGGTGTTGTAATATATATTCGTAGTAATGACAAAACATATATAATATAATAGTTTATAGATTGAGTTATAAGTGCTTTGGCATCCCAATAACTTAAATCCTCCACAATGAATACAAGCTCCTCAGCAGAGGCTGGTGCTAATAGCAGTATAATAGCATAAGGTAATGAGCATAATAAAATTAATAATGATGTCAATAGATAGAACCTTTTGATGTATTTGAATTTAAGAGTTAGAAAAGATACTGGAACAATCCATATAAGATAGTTTAAATTACCAATTTTATTAAACATTATAAATAAAAGTAATGGAAATGCAGATGTAAGAATTCCATATAATGTATTTGTATCTATTTGATTTTTATTTGCCTTATATATAATTGTGAACAAGGTTAAATAACATAGAGAAAAAGGTATAAGCCATAAATTATCTATAAATTTTAATTTGTCAGCAATATTGCTTTCTTCAACTATTGTTAATATCGCCCATAATGAAAGATCTTGAGGTGCACGAGAACTATGGAACTGAATTGTATTCTCTATGAACTTGTTGGGCGCCACTATAAAAAATGGTATTATGAAAATAAGCAATGTTAACATAAATACAAATAAATACTTAATACATTCTCTATATTTTTTCTTAATAAACAATAGAAATATATGAAGAGGTGCTAAAATTATAGCTACAGGCTTTATTAATATAGCTAACGCATTAAAAAGTGCTGAATAATGTTCTTTGTTAATTATTAAATAAAGAGTTGATAGCATTATAAACATTGATATTAAAACATCAAATTGAAGAACTAAAACTATCTGTAAAAAGGGCAAACTTAGTAGCCAAAGTATAGCTATATCGATTCCTCGGTATTTTTTAAGAATATAGAAAACTATAATAGCTGGTATTATGACAAGTATTATTTTTATTATAATATATCTAATTGTTTGAGGGATTAAGGTCGCTAAAGCATAACTAGCTATAAACATTATTATAGCTAAAGGTAAATATGGCGCCTTGCATGTGGGTGGTTCACATAATGTATATATTGATGGCAATGAAGATATACCATGTGTATGCACTATTCTGTACCATGAAACCCACCACATTACGTCATAATAATTCAACCCTATATTTAAGGACACTGCAATTATAATAAATGATAGTATTATTAAAGCCTTACGTTGACGATTGGTAAATATAACATTATTTTGTAAATGATCTTGATCTAGATTATACAATACTCTCATCCATATATATGATCATTATAATGTAACTAAATATCCTCCTGCTTTATAGAAATATAACAAGGGTCTGATAAATAAATTTTATGGCTGCTTTCAAAATATTTATTTATATAAATCTATGATAAACTTCATAATTAGATAAATGTATAATAGTCCACTAAATACTGCTTAAAACAATGTTAAAGGATATTAACATATCAAATAATCACAGAACTGAAAACAATTCTAAATAATGATGTTAGATGATAATTTTAATCAATTTGAACTATGGTAATAAATAGAAGTTGTAAGTTATATTCATTACTCGAATTCGCTCCACGAATAACCGCAGTTAATGCATCTAAACATCTTTTCAATGATATCAGAACTTTCTGCTGTTGATACATGTCTTCTCCAATAATATATACTTTTTGAACCGCACTTTGGACATGCTAGGTTATTAGCATATATAGCTGTTGTAGGTATATCAAATACTGTAAGTTCTCTTTTTTCAATTGTTTTCTGTAATACAATACTTTTCTTAAATGATGTCACCTCTGTATTCGTTAGTAATGTTTTATAACCACACCTAGGACATATTAAGATTGGTACAGCATTTTCATATCGAAGATTCATAACCATTCCACAAATTGGGCAAAACTTCGTTTTCTCAGCCCCATAGCACTTTTTTACTAAATTTACACTCTAACTAATAATTAATATTTTTCTCATCTAGGATAAAACCTTATATGACTTTATATTGTTAGAGTTTATGTATTGTTTTAAATATCTAAATTTACAATAAATAATAGATAAAGAGTTAGATAAACGAGATCTTTACTCTTGATCTCAAATTTATTACTATATTACCATAACTTATTTCCTTAAATTCGCTTTATAAAAGAAAGAATATTACAACATATTTTTATAGTTCGCTACAAATATGCAAAATCTTTTCCTTTGAATAATCAGTACTCAAGACCCCTATCATATTTCTATCAATTTCACCGAGTTCATCATCCAAATAAGATTAAGCTGATTTTAGGTATAAAAGCGATTTAACTAAATTGTAAAATAAAAATATAATAGTAAGTTAGGAGGTTGTGATGATATTACTATCTTGGAGAAATTTGAAAAGTGTTATCAATAGGGCTGATGTAGTATTAGAGATTGTGGAAGCTAGGAACCCTCTTATAACTAGGAGTATTAAAGCTGAAAAAATTGCTATGAGCCTTGGAAAACAATTTATAATTATAATCAATAAATGTGACCTTGTTCCATTGTGGGTGTGTAAAGAATGGCAGAATTATTTTAAAGCCCAGAATATTGAGACCTTTTATATCTCATCATTAACATTATCTGGCATTAAAAAATTGAAGCAATTTTTAAATAAAAATATAGTAAAGAGACCGGCTACAATATTACTTATAGGCTATCCAAAGGTTGGGAAATCATCATTGATTAATGCGTTGAAAGGATTCAAATCAGCTTCTACTAGTCCATATCCAGGGACACCTGGTTATACAAAAAATCTAACTTTATATAAAATAATGCCTGGAATTTATATCATTGATACACCAGGTATAATACCGCCTGAAGGTGATGACATAGAGATGATTATAAGAAGAAACCCTGTTGAAAAAATACAAAATCCTATAGAAATAGCGAAAAAGATTATAGAAATGATACAGAAATTTAATAAAAATATGATTAATGCTACATATCATATTCAATCAATAGAACCTATAGAAATATTAAAGGAACTGGCTATTAAGAGAGGATGGATAAATAAGAGAGATAGAGAACCAAATGTTGATGAAGCTGCTAGAACTATTATAAGGGATTATCTTAGAGGTAAATTGGTTTATTATGTTCTACCTAATGATTTTAAATAATTTTTAATTCTTTTATATATTTTTCTAAACTGAATATCATTCACGTTATATATGGAAATATATCTTTCAATATGATTTTCATCGATTGTTCTTCCTTTTGCTAGATCTTTCTCTATATCATAGATTATCCTCTTAACTTTGTCATCTATACTCATATTGTTTATTATTGCTTCTTCCAATGACATACTGTTTAGTTTGACGTCAAGTATTATATCTATGACCTTGTTTATTTCTTTAGGAACACCTATTATAGAGCCGTACAATTTTATAGCCTTTCTGTTGAAATTTATAGCTTGTAAAAGTTTTAACATGTATGTAGCATAAGGTCTAGGAAATTTATCATCTATTAGAAGCCCTATTATAAAATATTGATTTTCCATAATATCCTTTACTGTAAGCTCGTCATGTGCGTATGGATCCAATATAATAGCTTTAGATGAGTCTATGGTATTGTATACAGAATTATTATTGGTTTCTATAAATTCTACAAATCCTTTTACTAAATCTATAAGCTCTATTGGAGGTGAAACAAGTAAGACGTTGAGGTCTGTCAATCTTTTTCTTATGGTGTTAATTAAAACTAGGAATTGTTTTATAGCTTTTCTTTTCTCTTCTTCATGATGAAGTTCCCATAGAGTTGCATCAATCAATATCATTGGGATTTTTGGATAAACTGATAGAAAAAGAGAAACAGTTTTATTTGTTATGTCAATAGAACATTTTTCATGTATATCTACAATATAGTATTCTACTTCCATATACTTTTTTGTATCATATAATATTGTTATGTTCTTGTAAAAACCTATAGGTACTCCATATATCCTTTCAATACAAATTTTTATTCTTTTGCGCAGTATATTGTTGGCGATTGTATGCAATATTTCTATAGAATTTCCCTTATTGCGCTGAAGATACTTCTTTACCACCCTACGACTTATTACTACACTATCAACACCTAAGATTCTTAATACATGTGCAAATATTGAAGCTACATAGTCATTTTTAAATATGCTGTACAACCTTTATCATTATATCTCTCATCTATTAGCTTTTTATGTTGTTGAGCTCAAAGCTTGTGCTTCATTTGAATTGATGTTTATATTACTATTTTCACTATAGTGTATAGATATGTCAAAACCTTTGTTGTTACTTAAAGCATTAAGAAGCTTCAATCCTAGATCTGACAATTTATATAATTTATAATTACCCCGTATGTAAACTATATTAATAATGTTTAAAGCTTCTAGTACATGAAATGCTGCTAATACCTCATATCTTGGTAGCCCTGTAGAGGCGATAACATCACTTGGTGAAGCAATTCTATCTTTTAATGATGTTAAAATCATTAATAATTTTTCCTTTGGAGTCAATCTTAATACACCAAGAATTTAAATTATGGTAGGATATGATATAAGTAGCTAGCCTCATAGGCTATTTACATGGTTTAATTAACTTGATATTTTGCTTGGGATATATCAGCTTTTTAATTACTTCTATATATCTCTTAAGCCTATGAACTAATAAGTTATAGACAATGAAGATATGTCTAATACATGGTATGTCAGATACAATCCAAGCTCAATACAGCTTTGAAGCTATAAACAGACATAAAAGGTTACAGATAGATTTTATTTAGAAGAGTGAAATGCATTAATTAGTTAATTTACATAAGGTTTCTTAATAGTATAATCCATGGTCTAGTTGTAAGTAAACTATTTCTATTCTTTTGAGATTGAAGCTATTGTTTTATTATTATAATTACCTTTAAAAACCTTGTACGTCTAATTCTTGCCACTAAAATATTATAAAAGTAAATACACTTTATATTTACTAGTTATCTGTAGGGATAGAGATACGTAAGAGTTTTATGAATATTATAGAATTTCAGAGAAATTTTATAGACCCATATGAAACTCATCTACATAGTTATTTAATACATAAATATATTTTTTTAAGATTAAAAGGTGCATATCTATTATCACATCCATTAATTATATATAAACATACCAATTTTCCTTTTATCTCTTCAGCTCCCTTTATCTATAAACATAGAGATTCTATATATGCCTATAATATCATTATGGACCAACATCTATTACAGCCTTTAAAAATTGTTTATAGTAATCATAAGGCTTATCTATTAAATATGTTTTCAACAATTATAATGGATTCTATGAATATGCCTACAAATATTTTTTTAAGTTCTCTAGAAAAAGGTTTAGAGGTAAAGACTTTAGGTAAAATTAATACTTCTATTGATATATATTCTATTGGATTTAATAACTATATATTTTCCTTTAATAATAAGCATAAATTGTATAAAGGTATAATAAATAGCGATATTGATTTAGTAGAAGACAAACATTGTAAAACTATACTACCACTTAAATATGACTATTATAAAGCTTTAATATGTCTTGATGGCAGCAATTCATTTGCTATAGTAAGTGATGGATTATATGGTATCGAATTCAAATTATATGAAGAACCCTTTGTACCTTCAGATACCTATTTCTACTTATATTTAAATATAGCATACATAAAGCTATTTGATTATGGCGTTATAGCTTATTGCATAGACAATTCATGTAGGACCATAAAAATTCCAAAACATTTAAGACCTTTAGCATCATTATCTAACAATAGCATTCTTGGCTTTACAAAAAAATGGATGACTTTATATTTTATTGATGAAGAGAAAGAACAAAATATAATTAATATTAACTTTGAGAATATATCAAATATATCTATAGATCCCTATAAAAATCTTGCATCATTATCTATCAACGATGATGTCTATATTCTTGATTTGGATAACATGGTATTTGTAAAGATTCCCTTTAAGAAAAAATTGCTGAGCTATATATCAGGCGACTATGTAATGTTATTGGGGAAAAATAATGTTGAAATATATTTTCTCGATATAGGTAACAATATTCACTTAGAGAAAATATTTACAGGCTATTCTAATTTAATTAGATGCGTAGCTATTGGAAAAGGTAATGTTGCTTGCATCGACAGAGTTGGTAGAATTGTTTTTCTTGATTTAAAAAACATTAATGGCTATATTGATGAAAATCCCTACGTATTACGTGATAGTTCAACTACTACTTCTATCTTTATACCTGATATGATGCCATATATTCCATTCAGATTTGAAGGACATGTAGAACCTTTATATAATATCTATAGAATTGATTCTTCAAGAAGTATAATTAATGTTGCTATAGATCAAAAATATAATATATCTTATGAATTTCTATTATATGTTCAAGGTTTATTGAAAGAATATAAAATTCCTATTAATATAAACAAAGGAGTTAAGGTTCATAGCAAAAGACCTTTTGAAGTTTATCTACCTAAAATATATATAGTCAATAAAAATACATCTAGCTATATATTTACACCATCTAAGTCTCTGGAAAGAATTGTAGATGTAGAAAACTTTAAGGACCTTATAGTAATTGAAAATAATAATATGTATAAAGGATATATTAATAACGGTATAATTAAATTTGATGGAGGTTATAAAATATCAGCAAGGGATCCTATATACATAGCTAAGAATGTTAATGATATAGTTATTGGGCAAGTAATAAAGGTTTTAAACATATATCAGATAGACCTAGATAATATCGTAAAAATCATTAAGGGTTTTAAAGACAATAATATAGAGGTATGCATAGATGATTCTCTTTTAGAGAATATAGATATAACTTTTTCATCAATTGAAGTTATATGTAGTAATAAGATACTTAAGTCTAGTGCTAAATGTATTAATATTGATTCATGTGAAGATGTACTTCTTATATTAGTAGAATTTACATTGAATGAATTAAAAGAAAATTCTATTGTTATACCATTTCAATATAATATAAAACCACATATCGAGTTTATAGATGGATATAATATACATTTTAATGCCAATCCCTACATTAAGATAGGTATACCCTATAGATGTATGTATTTCAACAACACCTATATATACTATGACAATACATTTAAAGTATGTATAGATATTGTTAATAAATGCAACGATATTTCAGTATATGTTATCACATCTAATTCTTTTCGTTATATAAGACCCAATGAAGCATTGAAAATTGAATATCCGATTAATTTAAATAACATTGTTAAAGGATATGTTAGTTTCATGGTTGTTGAGCCTAGTGGTATGAAAGTGGTATACATCGATACTAAGTTAAAGAATGTTATACTCTATGCACATCGTATCGCTTTAAAACTAGCTACATTTTTAGGGATTAGGAAAAGTGTTCAAGAACATAGTTATAGGTCTTCAACAGCTTAGACATACTTTAATTAAACACATAACTAAAAACCTTGCTATGGATTGCAATGCTATAAAGCCTGGAATATTTAGATGTAAAACAGACACTTTAAGTAATATTGTTGCACTCTACACTATATCTAGCAATACCATCTCTATTAAAGATCTTAGCCTCATAGATGCAACATATCATGTAAAGCGTATCCTTGATTTATTTTCAATACCTGGATGTGAAACGATAACATATTTCTCTTTAAAGCCTGTAGATATAGGTAACTACATATCTAAAATAAATCACAAATTACAAATGAAACTTGTTGAGCTTGAGCTTGACAAATCTAATATTAAGTTACGTAGCTATGTGGAAAGATTGATTGATATAAGGCGTAGAGTTCTAAGAGGTGTAAAACCTGTAGATGTGTCTAGCATTGTTGCATTTATATGTAATGATAATCAATCCTATATAGAAATACTTTCTTCTATCGAACATAGTGCTAAGAATTCAATGAATATTGAATTAAAACCTGTAACAGACCCTATGAAAGCGATATATATAACCAATTTTCGAGAGGGTGAAGCCTAAAAGCAAAAAACTATTGATAGACTCACTAATATATATAAATCCAACACCTTTTATATACAACAATAATCTGTTAGGGGATATATATCTAGGAATAGATCTAGATTTTGGTTCCAAAGTTTACTGGAGCCCTACCTCTGCTACAAACTCACATCTATTTATTGTTGGTCCAAGCGGTTCTGGGAAGAGCGTTGCCTTGTCAACCATATCATATAGAATTACTAAAAGATTTAAACCAATAATTACAGTATTTGATATAAAGACTGAGTACCAGTATCTGTTTAGAGTTTCCGGCTTAGCTTTAAATGAATTCAATCCACTTAAAACACCAATACCCCTATGCTTTTGCGACGACAATAAAAGAGATGTAGAACATAGTGCTAATACTTTTCTTAAAGCTATTTCAAAGATATATGGCGTCTCAACATCACTATATAGAAATCTATATGAAAGTATTAAGTATGTTTGCAGTAGATGTGAATCAATGGAATATCTATATAATGTTGCTGAAAACTTCGAAGCTTTAAACGATATTATAAATGTTTTTGAGATATATCCGTCCAGAGATTTAGATCCATTGAAAAATTTATTAGATAAGCATAGTATTGTTAATTTAAGGGAAATATTCCTTGAGAGCAGTGCCTTAAGCAGTCTTCTAACAACCTATATAATAAACAATATTTTAAAAAGCCATACATTATCTTTTTCAAATATTCCACAAAGAATTGTGGTACTAGATGAGCTTTGGCATGTTGCTCCATATATAATGGATGAGCTTGTACAGATCCTAACACGTTATTCAAGGGGATATGGAATATCAATATTCATGTCTACACAGAATATAGATGATGTTGGGATATATATCGATGCCGTTACAAGTAATTGTAGTCTTTTATTAGCCATGGCTTCTCCTATACCTGGATACTGGAGTAAAATAGCCAGATACTGGAATTTATCTAGAAAAGGCATTGATAAAGCATCTAGTATGGATAATCAAGGAGAATGTGTCGTGAGAATGTATCCCTATGAAAATCCTATGTTCATCTATATAGATCCTTTAGATGAATAGCCATGAATATCCCTTTAGTCTTTTTTACTTAGCTCCTCATGTAATTCTTTTGGTATAATAAGTCTCGAACCACGGCTTGCCTCATGTCTTTTTCTATACTCTCTTTCCTTTGTTTTCTTTTTCCATTTATATTTATGTGTACCCTTCAAACCTCTTGTAGCTTGTAGACCTCTAGCTTTTCTACCTGCAGCGGTTTTTCCTCTAAATACTCTACCATGTTGACTTGGATTTGAAATCCAATTTATATCAGGGTCATTAAGTATTGCTGGATGATTGGGGTCAACAAGTATAACCTCATAGTATTTGTATAGACCGTCTTCACCAACATAATAGCTATTCAATACTTCTAAATTTCTATATTTTCTAGCTGCTCTTTCCTCAGCTATAAGTCTAAGGCTCTTTTTTGGTGAATGTCCATATATTCCCATTCTCTTTGGTCTTCTACCTGAATTTGGCCTTGCCTTTCTCAATCCACCTTTTCTCACTCTAACTCTCACTACTACAAAGCCTACTTTCGCTTTATAGCCAAGCCTTCTTGCTTTATCTATTCTTGTTGGTTTTTCAACTCTAACTATCGATGGCTGTCTACGCCATTCCATAAGCCTCTGTTTCATTAGCTTTCCATGTTCACCTTCATATGGTCTCTTCCATTGTTCAGATATATAGCTATATACAGATCTTGCCAAGTGCAGCACCTATTCATAGCATAGTATAACTAAATTGTAAACTGGTATAAATGTTAAAATGTTAATAGGTTTTAAGCTGTAATGAAGCTTCTTATTACTGAGGTGAAGATGCTATCGTACCACCAAAGATCTATATAGGTTTACTTGGCAAGACAAATGTAGGCAAATCAACATTCTTCTCTGCTGCTACTTTAGTTCCTGTAAAAATTGAAAACAGACCTTTTGTAACACTAGAACCTAATACAGGTATTGCATATGTACGTAAAACATGTGTACATAAAGAACTTAATCTTTCTAGATGTACCCCTGTCACATCTATGTGCATAAAAGGAGAGCGCTTCATTCCAGTAATACTGGTAGATTTACCTGGTCTAATTAAGGATGCTCATAAGGGTCGAGGTCTTGGAAATAAGTTCCTCGATTCTATTAGACAAGCAGATGCATTAATACATGTTGTTGATGCTTCAGGTTCAACAGATGAAGATGGTAGACCAATAAAACCAGGTTTTAGGAATCCTATTGATGATATTCTAACTATTGAGCATGAATATGAGGAGTGGATGTATAGTATAGTTTCACGTGATTGGTCTAGATTTGCAAGATCTCTCGACCATATGAATCCGGGACAAGTTATAGATTCTCTATCACAGAGGCTTTCTGGATTGTCTATAACAAGAGAACATGTTGCTAAAGCCCTTCTCTTATCAAAACTTGAAAATATAAAACCATCAAGTTGGAGAGAAGAAGAGCTTAGAATATTTATACATAATTTGAGAATCGTAGCAAAGCCTATTGTGATAGCTGCTAATAAAATTGATATTCCAGAGGCTAAAGATATTTTAAAGGAGATGACTAAGAGTTTGCCAAATAGAATTATTGTACCCGTTTCAGCTTTGGGTGAGCTTATACTCAGAAAAGCTGTTGAAAAGAATGTCATAGAATATCTACCTGGTGATTCCTTCTTTAAGATAAAAGATGTTAATAATATTACACAGCAGCAGTTAAAGGTACTTGAGAATTTGGATAAAATACTGAAAGAGTTTGGTGGTACAGGTGTTCAACAAGCTATAAATAGTGTTGTATTTAATGCATTAAATAGAATTGCAGTTTATCCTGTTGAAGATCCAAATTCATATACAGATAGCAAGGGGAATATACTACCTGACACTTATCTAGTTCCACAAGGGTCTAAGGTAATAGAGCTTGCATATATGATTCATACTGATCTTGGTAAAAAATTCTTATATGCAATAGATGCTAAAACTAAGCAGAGAATAGGAAAAGATTACAGTCTTAGAGATGGTGATGTGATAAAAATAGTTGCATCAGGTTAAGGTAGAGCTTCTATGAATAGAAAGATAGAGCTTTCAGAAGTAATTCTATCAACACATTGTCACGCCACAGAGGATCTTGAAAAAGTTAAAAAGGCGTTGATGAACTCTATTCCTTTAGAGCTAAGATCTATAGCTGATATACATAGTGAAATACTTCATGGCTATCATGGTAATCCTATAGTAAAGCTTGAGGTAAGATTTAAAGGAGATGATGCTCTTAATGTGATTAAATATATTATATCAATGCTTAGTGATGTAGATAGAAGATATCTTTTGAATTCATTAGATATAAGATATAATAGAAAAGACAATAAACTATTTCTCAGGCTAGATAAGCAAGAGGCGTATTTAGGTAATATCAGTTTATATGAAGGTGACGACTCGATAAAGGTTTCTATTTCATTTTCCATGATTAGATCTATAGATGCTGTAAAAGAGTTTTTAGAGAGAATGCTAATGGAGGATAAGAAGAGATATGAAGGCAGACATGTATCTAGCAATTAGTAGATGTAATGATATAGCTTTCTATATTACAGCTATAGATAGCGACGTACATATCTTAGGACTTGATAGCGATGTTATTATAGAGTGTTTTGCAAATGATAAACATAAATTAAATATAGATATGTTGTTTATTCCAAGAAGGATTGTCACTGTGGATGAAAAAAGACTTGAGAAATGTTTTGAATTTGATAAAACTATTCTCATGGGTTGTATTCCAATGAATATTAATGTTGCAAGAAGACTTGCAAAAATTCAGAGGCTTTCAACAATTATCATTACGCCTAATTCGCTTAAGTTTGTTGACGAGAATCAAGTTAATTTCATGTATCAATCAAGTAATAGAAACAAATATATTGAAGTGCATCTTCAACCTTTTCTTAAAATGTTTTTAATTTCTGATTCTATTCATTCTATCGAAAAAAGTTTTTATTTACTTGGCAATATAATTGAAAGAGCTTTAAAACTAGATGTAGGTATTATAATGTCTACCGCTTCAGATGATGATAAGAAGCTATGTTCACTTACACATGTAGATATTATTTTATTCTATCTTGGTTTTTCAAAAAGAGAACGAAGACTTATTACAGAGGTTTACCCTATAGAGCTTCTTATGACTTGGCTTAATTACAAGTGATTATCAATGTCTATATATATAGCATTTATATCTCTTGCAATATCATTGACATCTATAGTCATTGTGGTTATATTATATAGAGACATTTATCAAGCAGTTAACAATCTTATTGATGAACTTGGAATAGCTCTCATAGCTAGAAAAAAGTATAGAAGGATAAAAAGATATATTTTAGCTAAGGTGATATGCAAAGATGATGTTGATATTAGAAAGCTAAGTGAAGATGTTGAAAGAAGTGTTAATAGTCTTTTAGGTCGAATATTAAAAATGAATTGTAGTTTAACTATAATTTCCTTTAGACCTGATCTCAATAGAGCTATATTTAGAGTTGTTGGTGATGGTATGTGTAGCAAATACTGCTTACTTGCATTATCTCTCCAACATTTTATATCAGAAAGCTGTATCATTATTCCTCTTAAATCATCAGGACTTTTATCAAGGCTTAGAAGATTTACTGGTTATAGAAAGTAATGGTCGTTATGATTTAAGCATACTAACTATATATTCTATCAGTTTCATGGCTTTCTCAAATTCCTCTACCCCTTTTTTAGATAATTTATATAAACTTTCACCACCTGTGTTGATTTTCTCAAGTAAACCTTCTCTATACATTCTATATACAACACTGTATACCGTTATTGTTGAAACTCTCAATCCATATATTTCTCTTATCCTTTTTCTAATTTCATATGCTTTAAGAGGTTTTGAATCTTTTAATGCTTTTGCAATGTAAATCCATAGAACTTCGATTGTCATTTTTCTCTTTAATCTTTGAAGCGCTCTTGACTCTGAGATCTAACTACACCTTGGGATTTTTCTAAATTTTGTTTTGTTGCTGAAACACTTATATATCTAACAGTATATATATACTATGGTAAATATATCTGGGTGTAAATATGATTAGAATTGGTATAGTTGGCATAGGAAATATAGCTGCGATGTTTATTCAAGCTATAGAGTATTACAAATATTCTAAAGAATCCAAAGGACTGATACATGAAATTATCGATGGCTATAGAGCTAGCGACATTGAGATTGTATATGCCATTGATATCTCGAAGAATAAAGTTGGCAAAGATCTATCAGAGGCTATTTTTGCTAAACCCAATATTGTTCCAAGATTTATAGAGGTTAATAGAATAGGTATTACAGTTAGAATGGGTAAGGTTCTAGATGGTGTTGCAGAGCATATGGTTGATGATTTTGAACCTGCATCTTTACCTGAGCCAACGATTGATGATATTGTCAATGAATTACAAAGTTATAATGTTGATGTACTAGTAAATCTATTACCTGTTGGAAGTGCAAATGCATCAAGGTTTTATGCAGAAGCTGCAGCAAGAGCTAATATAGCATTTGTTAACTGTATACCAGAGTTTATAGCAAGTGATGAAGATTACTGTAAACTATTTGAGGAAAACAATGCTCTTGCTCTAGGTGATGATATTAAAGGTCAGCTAGGTTCAACAATAGTTCATAGAGCTCTTACAAGCTTAATAGCTATGAGAGGAGGTGATGTTATTGAGACTTATCAGCTTAATGTAGGCGGCAACTCAGATTTTAAGAATATGCTTGAACAAAAAAGACTTACAAGCAAAAAGATCAGCAAGACAATGGCAGTAGCATCAACGTTACCTGAACCCAAGAAAATATTACCAAATATATTTGCAGGTCCTAGCGGTTTCCTTCCGTTTCTTGGCAATACTAAAATCTCATATATATACATTAAGGCACATGGATTTTTAGGGCTTCCAATTACAATGGATCTAAAGCTTGTAGTTGATGACAAGGCGATGGCGTCTGCTATACTTATGGATGTTGTTAGATTGGCTAAAGCTTTAAAGGATAGAGGTATTAAAGGCTGTCCATCCTGGGCTTCAGCACCATACTTTAAATATCCGCCAAAACAAGCGAAAAGCGATGAAGAGGCTTTGTTAGATCTGTACATCAATCTAGATAGAATAGGTATAGATATAGAGCCGAAGAGATTATATCTATGGAATATACTATCACAATTACGTGGTAAGTAAACCCTTAAAATAATCTATCCCTCGTTTCTACTTTTATATTTAATAAACATTTTGTCTATAGTCTAAGAGATTAATGTTTATATCTGAGTTAACCAATAATATGTGTTAAAGGTACTGTTTTAGCAGATGATGATGTCGCCCCAGACAACAGCTAGATATTGTGAAGACCCTGCGACGAGCTGATGCACTACTTAAAGTCAACTATATATACATTTGATGGCAGAGTTCCATGTATAACCCTAATTCTATTCACAGATACATCTGAAAGCTTTGTTAAAGCATTTTCAGCTATTTTTATAGCTGAGGTTATGAATGATGCTCTTTTAAACCTGTGGTCCCGTAGAATCTCTAGCGTTCTTTTATAAAGCTCGCTAAGTTTTGCCAGCTTCATTCTATAGCCATATGGAGGATTAAATACCGCTATGCTGAGTTCTGCACCAAGTTCATATTCAATCTGTTTAATCTTTGGGATAAGTTCTATTGAATCTCCTTTAAGAAAAAGCACAGCATCATCTACACCCCCATTTTTAGCATTTATGATAGCACCTTCAACAAATCTAGGGTTTAGGTCTATACCTATATGAGCTCTGTGATAATCCCTTTCTATAATAGCTCTGCATAGCTTTTCCAACTCTTCATCTATTGTATACATTATCTTTCTTGATATATTCATATTTATGCTTTGTTTATTAATGCATGGAATTTCAATATTTTTGCTTATTAGGGCTGCTTCGATAACTATTGTGCCCCCTCCACACATGGGATCTACTAAACCTTCTTTTGGATCCCATTTAACTAGTCTAAGCATAGAAGCTGCTATAGTAGGTTTTAACGCTGCTGGATGGTTAAATAATCTATATCTTCTTATATGCATCGATGCTCTAACTAGCGCAAAACCTACTAAGAGTCTATCTCTATTCAATTCAACATATATTTCAATATCTGGATTATCTAAATCTACCTTCAATCTTATATTTTTTGAAGCTATATAGCTATCTATTACAGCTTGCCCTGCAACCCTACTTATATCGATACTTGTAAAGCTGTGTTCCCCAATTCTTTCAGATCTAATAGCAAAACTTTGTTGAGGATCTATAAAATCTGTGAATTCTAGACCTTTAACGGCTTTATATATGTCTTCCAATGTTGTAATTCCATTGAAAACATTGATTAGCATGTATATATTATTGGCAATTCTAGATCTAAAGACATTGACAAAGCTATTACGAGGAATATCGATGAATATCCTACCACTAGAGATATGTTTTATAGTCCCATTAGTGAGCTCTATAAGTTCGTTAGCTAAAACATGTTCAAACCCTGTATCACATGTTACTAGAAGCATCAATGTATTCACCGGGTATCTGTTTTTGTGTCAGACAGCCACCGCAACCTCATTATATCGGGAGCGGTCGGGATTAACATCATCCACACTTAGCCTAGATATCTATCTAATCTCTTTAGAGAAACTATAAATGTAAATGTTCTTAAAACCTAAACTATTTTTTGTTTTTAACAAGGCTTGATTTTAGTGCCTATAGCTCCTTCTAAAGCTCTATAGATGTTATATGGATCAAGACCATTGAACACTGTAACCTCTATACAACTTCTTTTAACAATTGATATTGCTAATGGATCTAAGAGCTCATATCTTCCCGCTTCAAATCCCTGGTTTAAAATCTTTGGCAATTCATCTACTGAAATCATATCAAGTTTTTTAGCATCCTTATATATCTTAGGATCCCTGTCATATATGCCCTCAACATCTGTTGCATATAGCATTTTTTTAATCCCTAGAACCTCAGCTATAATAGCTGCAACTGTTGCTGTAGATTGGCCTGGCTGAAGACCGCCAACAACAACAACTTTATTTATGCTCCATGCCCTTTCAACATCCTCTATATTTCTAGGTATTGGTAAATAAACATTATCACCTATGGTATATGCAAGCAGAAGTGAATTTACTCTAGAGATTTCTATGCCAAGCATATCAGACTGTGCTTGGGTCAACCCAATACTCTTCGCACACATTATATAGCCTCTTGCATAAGATCCTCCACCAACAACTACAACAACTCTATAACCCTTACATACAATATCTCTTACAACTTCTGCATATCTTCTGATGATATCTGGTTTATCAGGATTTATAATCTTGCCAGAGATTTTAATCACAATCTTTTCACTCATAAAAGCCTCACAAAGATATATTGTTGCTGAAATAAATAAAAATCTAAGCCACAGTACAGAAGGTATATGGACTAGTATATACACCAATATATAGGTAAGTCTACCCATCTAGAGATCTTATCAGAGACTTTAGATCCACAATCAATTCATTAATTCTCTAAAACAATATAACAGTTTATAGAAGAAACTATGCAGAGACTCTAGATCTAAGACCAGAGAGCTAAAGACATATAACATACACAATTAAATATCTCAATAAGTCTACTATATAGTATAATAGTAAAGCAAATGGTTTTGACACCTCTATAGTTTCTTAGTATATATCCATGTAGAGAACAACCTATTGCAACATACAATGAGCCACATAGCAAATAAATATCATAACACGAAACAGAGTTTTAGAGACCTTCAAACCTATGTAAGCTACATCAGAAACCTTCAAACCTATGGTGTGGTATAGCACTGCATGGTTTCATTGCATGTTTCTTTGAAATATATGTAGAGTGTTGGTGAAGTTAAGTGGTGCTTAACTATACAGCTGTAGATTTAAGCAGTATCAATGAACTTGATGTACACTATTAGAGTGATGTTGCTATATGCGTCAATTATCCTCTGATGCAACATCTTGAGATTTTATTTATAGAACATTGTATTCTATATCTATATAATTCTTACATCAAACTTCTCATAACCTTTAATGTATATGATCTAGTACAATTCAGCAGAATTCAAAGTAGTTATTTTTCCAAACCATATTAATCTATAGGTATACTATCTGTCTAAGCTACTGGTATACCTATTGATACATTTTTAGCTATGTAGTTGATCGATACAATGAGACTTTTAGATTCTATCTTCCTTGGGTTAACCATGAGTTATTCTATCTATGTATAAAAGGTATATGGATTAAATCGAATTGTTAATCTTTGAGACGTTGTTTAAAATTTCTATTTGATGTTTATATATATTTGTTTATGTACTATGTTTTGGATTTTTATAGATTTCAGTTAGTTTTGAAGGAGATTTGTGAGGTGAGATGAGGTATACTGGGTGTCTATCCATTGCTACTTCACTGTTGAGATTCGAAAGTCTACTCTACATTACTGGGAGATGAAACATTAGGAAGTTGTGAAAAAGGTTTTGAAGATGTTCTTTAAACTACTCAGAATAGGAATAGATTCAATGAGGATGCTTGATAGCTGATAGAGCTTTATGGGATATTTATTAATGTATGGACGATGACACACTATCCCTGGTATACGCCCAGCTAGCATGTTCTGAAAATAGAGTTTGTGAGAATAATCCTAAGAAACACAGTGTATGTCAAAGAGTTATTTGTTAAAATTAACGACTACCAAGATTGGCTCCTTGCTCTCTTAGAGTTTTTTGAAGTAGTGATACATCCAGCCTTCTAGGTGGAATGTTAAGTTTTGCTGATAAGGCTGCTGCTGTGCCTGCTGCTTGGCCTATGGCTACAACGATGGGTATCACCCTTATAGCGGCTTGGGCTTCATGGGTTGTTGAAATACATCTTCCAGCAACCAAAAGGTTCTCAACGTTTTTTGGCACCAAACATCTGTAGGGGATATCGTACGATGAACCAGGGGGAGGCCCCATAATAGTTGTTCCCTCACCCGTAGGGCTATGTATGTCTATTGGATAGGACCCCCTGGCAATAACATCTGTAAACTTCCTAGCTTCCAAAATATCTTCACCTGTCATCACATATTCTCCAATTATTCTCCTCGTTTCTCTGACGCCTATTTGAGTAGCAGACATCAGAAGGTAAGCATTTTCAAATCCTGGCACATTTTTCTTAAGAAAGCTCACCAGCTCCATCATCTGTCTCCTAGCCTCAACCTCTGCAAAAGTAAGATCCTCCGCCTTTGTTCCATCAACCTTAACGATGCGTGTCGTGTTGAAATGAATTTCTCCTTTTCTCGTCGTAGGGAACCATAATACATTTTCCCTAGGAATAGAAATCTCTCCTCTCTTTTTCGCCTCAATGAAAAGTCGATTAATCTCCTGAGAAGAAGGCATTCTACCGATATCAACACCACCCATTCTGAAATTCAGGGTCATCGGCTGAGTCAATCCATCTTCCTTCCTACCCTTCTCATAGGGTGCTCCAGCCATGATAGCAACATCGCCATCCCCAGTAGCATCCACGATAACCTTTCCAAAAACAACACTTTTACCAGACTTATTATGAATCTCGACACCTTTAATAGTGTTCCCCTGCATCACTACTCCAACAGCACAAGTATGAAGCAGCAGTTTGACCCCTGCTTCCACCACTAGCTGATCCAACACAATTTTCATTGCTTCAACATCAAAAGCCTTAGTTTCCTCATCATAACCCCCTAAACGCTTTAAACGATCAATAATCTCTTGAAATATGCCATGAATTATCTGTTCCTTGCCTGCGTGAAAAGTCATAAAAGGATTGACAAGACCTGCAGTCATCGTCCCTCCAAGAAAACCGTATCTCTCAATCAGAAGAGTATCTGCACCGTTACGGCTTGCGGCAACAGCTGCAGCCACCCCTGCAGTACCACCACCCACAACAACAACATCATGCTGAGACAAGATATTCATTTTGAACTACCACAGTTATGTATTATTGACACGGTTAATTTATATATCTTTATGTTTATATTATATGAGAGTTTCAGAAAGAATTGACATAATCCTAAAATCACTATGGAACCAATAATTTATTTGAGTAAAAACCCGCTTGAAAGAACAGTCTAGCTAGTAGCTTTAACAGGTCACCGACTGTTATTGTGACTTAATACCCATTCAATTGCTAAGCATAAGCTCTCTTCCTGAGAGGCTTTCTATTACAATTTTGGTGTAAGCGTAATATTTGCTCCGCTTAGCATTTTCTTCGTCGCTATAATGGTGACCAACTTAAGCGTATTCATAACTATATATTGCTTGAGATCCATATATTTTGTCAGCTCCATGCTAAGATTGAACATGCACGCTTCACTAGCCCTATTTCTGCTTTGGACACTAGCTCTGAAGTACATAATATCGCCATTAATTTTTATTTAAGGAAGGAAACTCAACGACTTGGGCAAAAGGTTAATATTAAATTGAAAGAGCTTATTGATGGGTTTCTAGTAATGATGTTACATATTATTTGATTTAACCCACGTTTTCAGAACAGCATTCATATTTAGAATCCCTGGGTAGAACCTAGATTTCCCACTCATACCGGATCACCAACAATCCTCTCTGGAACTAGCCTCTTAGTAATACCTTCCTCAACAGTTAGGAATTGTATAGACACTTTAATATGGATACGTGAGAATTTATCTCCATCATTATCTAAATCCGGTGAGAATAGAACAGTTATCGCTAGCTGGTAGGATTACGGCTCTGGATAACCATAATTGCTAACAAAACAACTCTCTTATCCCCTTACCATATTAAGTATCGCTATTTTGGGAGAGCTATCTATAGAATCTCATTGAAATGAAAAAACGATGAATGGAATATAATATGCTACAGGGACTTTACTTTATATTTATTACCTTATCTAGTTCTATGCTATATCTAAGTATAGCTATAGCCCCTCCTAATATCTTTATCCTCTGTCCCGGTGGGGTATCTGAAGGCACTATAACTATCTTAGCGTTCTTCTCAGCTGCTATTCTTAGAATTTTCTCAATTTTATCCTTTGTGTCATCAAAAGTGCTAAGCATTTCATCAATTATAGCGATCTTCTCTATGGCACCTATATTTGCAGCAAGCTCTATACTATCTAAGCCGTATGCAACTCTATTTATATCTTTGACCAAAAGACTATCAAACTCAGAAAGTATTTCCCCTGCTTCTGATATCGCTACATCCCTAAGTATCATTCTTACAGTATCTCTATTTAGAAGCTCTTGAAGACCTGCATATCCACCATTTGCTACAGTATCAAGGTATATATGTATATTTTTATCAAACTGCTCTATAAAGGCCTTAAGCTCGTTTTTTATAGTACTAGGAGATGCTATTACAACGGTATTTATGTCGAATCTCTTACTAATTTCAATAATCCTTTTAGCTAATTCTCTTAGCTCCCTCTCCTTAGCATCCTCGAACCCTTCACCACTAATGGGCAACGATATATTCTTTTCATCGATAATTCTCATACCTTGGCTTTGAACAAGTGCAATACCATATTCATCGAAATCAACAGCAACTAAAATAAGTTTTATAGGTCTAACAAGCTTTAGGAACTCCTCTAATAGCTTAGGACTCCATGAACTCTTATACAATGTAAGCTCATCGCCAACACCTATTGAGATTGTGTGATGAGAGCCCTTAACACCGAACCTCTCAGGACCATCAACAACAATACCATGAATTCTAAGTCTATTGGTAAATGCTTGAAACTCAATTTTTTCAACATTAATAGTTAAAACCATAGATATTCTTCTCTTTTCATCACCTAGGCTAACATCTCTAGAAGTAATAGACTTAACAAGATCGCCTTTAGATATCAATAAACTTAACAGCCATAAATCGTCCTCATAATCAATCTTAACTCTAATTATACCATGCTTGCCATCAACGACTTCTAAACGCATATCATAGCACCTTATACCATTGAGATTACCGCTAGAATAAAATAAAAATAAATAGTATATAGAGGTGCGCAGCCCCCATACTAGTGAATGTATAGAGCCTAGCAGTGGAACTGGACACCAACCCTCACTTCGTTGACTCGTGAACGCTGGTGCCGGGGGTTAGGTTGCTCCCTTCCGGGCCTGGCCGCTTTCCCCCCGTAAAGGTAGTAGCCACCTCCCTCCAGAGGTGACCCTACCATCACCAGCCCCACGAGGCGAAGCTCATAGTGGTGCCCAGCCCTTTCTGCAGGCTCTATACATCCACTAGTAGGGTTACTGACCCCCGCATACGCCCATTTCGGGTATAGGGGAGGGCGAGCCCCCTGGTCCTACCTGCGCACCATATGAAACTGTTTTCGTAATGGACTAATAAGCTGTAGTGACCATAAAAACGCTTTGTAAAGCATTAATATATTAACTTGAAATATTTAAAAACAATTAATATTTAAAAACAGATGTGCACTGTTAATTAGCGTTATACAACGTTGCTAAGCGAAGCCTTGAAGATATTAGATGTTGTTAAGGCTCATGACGGATGGAGAAGATTTTAATGTGTAAACCCAATTGCTCTTGAAAACATTATATCTCAATTAGCTGAAACAGTGTATCTTAGTGATATGAAGCATAGATCCGTCGAGAGATGCCTTGATAAGAGATTTTATCGAGATAAAATATATGTAGATGAAATTGAAATTATAACACCAATGTTATTATCTAAAGCTTTTAAATGTTAGACACATTGAATCTAGACCAATTAGCGACACTATATAGTAAATGCAATAGCATTTAATCTGTAACTAGCATAGATGATGCAACTGTTTTTACATTTCTTCAAACTGATGCATATATTTCTCATACAAAGTTCAGTATCCTTGATACACTTGAAATAAAAACAATATGAGTTACCTTTGATATTGGTATATGGAACATAGATGTCGATAAGAGTATTAAGATTATTGAGAAGGTGACATCGAGAAGATTCTGTAAAGATCGATTTATTATTATTCTATACAAGGAATGGATAGCTAAGAGCAATGAAAGCCGGAAACTATGGTGCGGGGGGTGGGATTTGAACCCACGCAGGCCTATGCCAGCAGGTCTTGAGCCTGCCCCCTTTGACCTAGCTCGGGCACCCCCGCTATAATATTTAACAATCTAGACTATATTTTTCATATATTTTATTGGGGTTATAAGGTTTTAAAGGCCGTTGTACTACAATAAAATATCATGTTATTTGATCCACATAGGAATGGTAGATTCTATTAAAACATTATCTAAAATTACATTCAATTACTATTGTGATTCTAGCTATTATTTAACTATGGATGGGCCCGGGGGGATTTGAACCCCCGACCTCCCGGTTATCAGCCGGGCGCTCTGCCAGACTGAGCTACGGGCCCTATAGTAGTCTATTAGGGTTTGTAATTAAAAGCCTTTATTATGTTCCGCGGCCCTTTAACTCTACAATGGTTCATCATTTTTCAGTCCGCCCATCGATTTGCATCGGACCTCTACGGTATATTGTGGCGCCGGGGGCGGGATTTGAACCCGCGCGGGGGTGGGACCCCCAGTGGGTCTCGAGCCCACCGCCTTAGCCACTCGGCCACCCCGGCAATTTTTCTTTAGTTGTTTCTAAGGTTCATCAAGTTCTATAATATGTTTTTAGAAGTTTTATTAGTCTTGTTGCGTTATAGTGGTGTTGTGATATGTTGTTAGATTATGATAATGGTGTTTTAGAATCTATTAAGAATGTTTATGGAGATTCATATCATTCTTTTTTAGAGGCTATAACTAGGCCAAGTCGTAGATTGTATGTTAGGGTAAATAGACTTAGAACTAGTGTGGGAGAGGTTATAGATACTCTTAGATCTAGAGGTATAGCAGTGTTTCAGGATGAGGAGCTTGAAGAGGCAATATATTTTTATGTAGAGGGTCCATATAACATAGAGCTTTATAACTATGATAATGTCGTCGTAGCTGATAAATATGCTGCAGAATCTGTATATCTTGGTTCAAACCTATATATACCTGGTATTGTTAAATGTCCTAATAGTATTAGAAAGGGAAGTGAGGTGGTAATTGTTACACAGAAGGGGTTACCTATAGCTGAAGGAATATCTATGATTAACTGCAATGAGATTAAATATTTAAAGAGAGGTATAGCTATAGAAGTAACAAAGTCTGTATATAGAGCTCCAAAAATTGTAGAGCTACCAGAATACAAAGCCGGGTTAATATATCCACAAAGCCTTGCAGCAATGTATGTAACAAAAGCACTTGACCCTAAACCTAACGACATTGTTATAGACACCTGTGCTGCACCAGGTGGTAAAACAGGGCATATAGTTGAATATACCATGGGAAAGGCTTTTATAATAGCGTTTGACCATTCAAAAAAACGTCTAGAGGAAATGAAAAGAGAACTTGAAAGACTTAAACATACACCATTTATAGAAATGTGGAGAGCAGACTCAAGATTTCTACATATAGATTTTAGCTGGATCAAAGCAGATAAAATTATTGTTGACCCTCCTTGCACCTCTCTTGGAGTTAGACCAAAACTATATGATACAAAAAGATACAAAGATGTTATATCAGCATCTAGATACCAGCTACAGTTTCTAAAATCTGCTTCAAAAATACTTAAAATAGGAGGAACCATAGTTTACTCAACATGTACTATAACCATAGAGGAAAATGAGAATGTTATTGAAAATATTATTGAAAGCGATAAATGTTTGAAGGTTGTAGATACCGGCATTGCTAGAGGATCTAAAGGAATTGCAACTCCATACAGCCATAGTTATACAAGATTTCATCCACATATTCATGACACTACAGGATATTTTATTGCAAAACTCACAAAGATTTGCTAAAGGTATGATTGAAATAAATTTTTGAATCCTTAAGACTTTATACCTATAGTTTTAACAGGTTTGAAATCTATTCCTATATATGTTAAGATTCTTTGGAGAGTATAGTCATCTGTTACAACAATAGGTTTCAAATCACAATCTCTAAGCTTTAAAGCAAGTGCCAATACCTGCATATCAGCCATAGATAACCTATCTATAGCTTTAAATCTTTTAGCTATCTCAACAACTTTTTTAAAGTACTTGTCTTCTGGCATCTCGACATGGAATCTATCTATAATAGCTGCAAATTCCAGCCGTGCTCTACTTTCATAGTCCTTAACCTCATCAACAACAGCTGGAACTGTATAGAGTTCGACGCCATAGATCTGTAGTGGAAGAGCTGCTAAGAAAGCTGCTGTATCTAAGATAAAGACCTTTAAATTTGACTCTCTACACCTCTTTAAGTCTTGCATATGTGTTTACCCCATGAAATCTTAATACCTTAGCTCTTCTTATAGATCTTTTAATAATTATATCGCTACCTGGTTTAACAACCTCCATTATTTGTCCATCAATTACACAGGCTACAGGGTGGCTATAATCTGATACCTTAACCTTTACAATCCTATTTGGTGATAAAACAACAGGCTTTGCATTAAATTGCATAGGTGCTAAAGGAACTAAAATAATACTGTCTAGGTCTATATCTACAATAGGGCCTCCAGCAGAAAGTGCATAGGCTGATGAACCTAGTGGTGTAGCAACTATTACACCATCTCCATCGATATCATATACACATTCCTCATCCACGTATATAGATAAATTCACTATCTTTGCCCTTGCATAACCCCATCCAACTATAACAATGTCGTTGAGTGCTAATGGCATTGATAAACCTGAGGTATTAAAAGATACTTCTAATCTCATATATTTATGTAAATTATATCTACCTTCAACAACATCTTTAAGTCTTTCTAAAGCTTCATCAGGTTTAACATCTAAGAGAAACCCTCTACGCCCTATTTTAATAGCCATTATAGGTATATCCATTGAGCCGATTCTATGAAGGGTTCTTAAAAAAGTTCCATCACCTCCAACAACAATTATTAGATCAACAATATCCTTACCTACCTTGAACACCTTTCCCCATTTAATGTCAGGTAGAGCTTCTTCATCTATATACATATCTAACCCTAAGACTTCTTCTCCATAGGAAAGTAGCCTCTGTGCTATTTCATATCCTTGACTGCTCCCTCTTTTAATTACAATACCTATATGCTTTATATTCAAGTCTAATCACACTTAGTTTGATTACCTAAATACCTTCTATTTAATACATGTAAAAAGAGCTTTAAGTGTATCTGGAATATTCTTTCTTAATATTAATAGGGTATTATTTATATTAATCTAGCAATGTATATGCTATTGCTATTCTTGGTAATCTTAACCTTAGCCCTCTTTCCAATAATTTTCATTATCTTTGACATTACTATTGTAATAACAGCATCCCCAGATTCATTTACAGCTATTGCCTCTCCTTTTAACCAGCTTAGCAAAGATATGTAAACCTTTAACTATATCATTTATAGAATATCATCTAGAAATAGATAATAGTTGTTATTTGTCTTTCCTATTAATTTAGACATTCAGCTTCCTTGCATTAAATAAGAATTTTGCTAATGTCAAGAACATATATCGTGATATGTAGTATGGATTCAGGGCTTTGAAGCTTTTTAATCATATCTCTATTTAAATCTTTTGCAGCCTTATTTGATTCTATAGCTATTGTTTCAGGACTTATGAATCTACTTCTTCTTACAACAATTCTTCTATCATCTTCAAGAATAAGTTTACTATTTCCTCTAGCTAAAACAGTTTCTTTTATATCATCAACTTGTAATAAAATTATAACTATCGACGAATCTTTTTTTAAAGCTTCCTTAAACTCTTTGTTTAATTCTTTCAATCCCTTATCTAGCTTTATACCTATTATACAATCTCCTCTTTCACTCAAATCAGAATCTTTAGTTAATTCAAAAGTCGATGAATGTAAAGCTTTAATTGATTTATGACCTCTAGCCTCTACATACTCACTATATATCTCCATACTGCTATGTATCATATTAAGATAATACCCTTGTTAGATTTATCTAATATTGAGAGCTGTATATACCGGTTAATATGGGTTATATATCTTGTCAATAGATATGAGTAAAGAAAGAAAAATGTTAGTAGAGATGCTGAAGGCTGAAGGAATAATTAAAAGTGGGTTTGTTGAAGAGGCATTTCTAAGTGTTCCAAGGGAATATTTCGTACCTGAGCATCTAAAGATGTATGCATATAACGATACACCTCTACCAATAGGATATGGTCAAACAATAAGTGCTCCGCATATGGTAGCTATAATGACTGAAGAGCTGAATGTGAAACCTGGTGATAGAGTTCTTGAAATCGGTACTGGTTCAGGTTATCAAGCAGCTATACTAGCCCATATAGTATCTAAGAAGGGTTATGGACATGTATATACAATTGAGCGTATTCCTCAATTAGCTAAAAAAGCTATAGTAAATATAGCTAATGCAAGACCAGATTTACTTGATTTTGTAACAGTTGTTATTGGTGATGGATCAAGAGGGTTGGAGATGTTTCAACCTTTTGATAAAATAATTGTAACAGCAGCTGCTCCAAGAATACCTGAACCATTAATTCAACAACTAAAGCCTGGTGGAACTATGGTTATACCAGTTGGTGATAGATGGGAACAAATTCTTCAAGTAATTATAAAAAATGATAAAGGATATGTAAAGATTCGCGATTCTATTGCATGTATATTCGTACCACTTATAGGTCAATATGGATGGCGTAATGAATATGATTATACATAGTTTGGTATACACTTTATCTTAGAGATAGCTACTACAAATACTACAAGCTAAAATGCTATATTTATAAGTACGAAATTAATATGGTTTGTATAATGACTAATTAACATGATAAGGATTATTATCTTATTCTATTTATAAATACAAGAACTCAAGTATATATTGTAGAAGTATATATAGCCTTTAATGAGTATTTTTAATACACATATCTAGAAGCTGTTTGAAGCTTTTCCCAAACCCTACACGAATTCCGAAACGTGTATCTGTATAAAGATAGACTAGCCTCTTGCTTTGAAGCTTCCTCAATATATTGAGAAGCTCACTACTTGGATAATGCAATTCTTCTGCAATTTGGTCTAAATACATATATGTACTACCCCATTCAATATAATGCTTTATCATAAAATTCAATATTTGGTTTTCCTCCTCATCTAAATCTTTAGTACTTAAAATTTTAGTTACACAGTTTAGTGCTTTCATAAGGTCATTTTTCTGTTTATTTATGTTGTCCTGTTTACCCACCTTAGAATCTATTTTGTATTCAATAAATTGCTGTATTTTTGTCTCTTTTTGAGGCGAATATTGCTGAATCCAGTTGTTTACTGTATTAAAATCTGGTTCATTTATTAGTTTTTGGGCTAACCGGACCACATCAGCAGGTGTTAGAATAGGGATACCTAAAGCCTCTATAAGGGTTTTAACATATTCTTCACCTATTTTTGTTAAAATCCAGTAGCCTGATCTATACTCTACATATCCCCTACTCTTCCAATAACTAAGATAGCTACTAACAAGTTTTGAGTTTTTGCCGATTATACCTGCAATTTCGTAGCTTCTCATAGGTCTGAGATATAATGTGAGAAGAATTGCCTCTACAATTCTTGAACGTGGACCCTTTTCCAAAGGTTTATTGATTAAAGTTCTATTAGGGTCTATATCACTGATTTTCTGATTAAAAATAGCTGGGTGTGTACTATATGGTTCAGAGTTTTGTAGCTCGTCGATAGAAGTCCTTGACATAGCAAAAACCCTATAAAGTTCATATATTTTGTGTGGAGCTTATTATTCATATAGCAAAATGTTTATATTTTCCCTAAATGGCTAAAGCATAACTGCTTTTAAATCTACAACACAACTATATCCTGTCCAAAGGTGTGAGGGATGCCTATTTAGTGAAGTAGAAGAGAAGTTGAGTATAGATAGAAAAACGTTGAAGAATATATTGAAAGAACTTAAAAAGTGGCATGCACGGGCAACAACATTGCTTAGCCTCTATATACCTTCAGGTAGACCTATAAGCGAAGTTGTTAATATGCTTCGCCAAGAACTTGCTATAACGGAGAATATAAAATTAAAAAGAACGAGAGATGCTGTGCAATGGGCTTTAACCACAGCGATAGAGAGGCTATCTAAGTTACGAGAGGTACCAAAAAATGGTCTTGTTGTATTTAGTGGTATAAATGAGGATACAGGGGAAAATATAGTATTGATATTTTCACCACCTGATCCAGTTTCAATATATTTCTATAGAACTGATAAGGAGTTTCATATAGAATTCTTAGAACCCATGGTTGAGGAGTCTGATATATATGGTATTATAATTATAGAAAGAGATGAGGCAACAATAGGTTTGCTTAAGCCTTCAGGTATACAAGTTTTAGATGAGATAGAATGGTTTATACCTGGAAAACATCACAAAGGTGGACAAAGTCAGAGAAGATTTGATAGAATTATTGAACAGATGGTTGAAGAGTTTTATAAACATGTTGCTGAAAAGGTCAATAGCTACTTTGTTCCCTTGATAGAAGAAGGTAAAATGAAGGGAGTTATTATTGCAGGTCCTGGTTATGCTAAGCAGGATTTTCTTAAAGAAGCAGAGAACCTAGATTACAGAGTAAAGAAGCTTGTAGTTAGTGAACCTATAGATGTTGCTTATCAAGGTGTTGTTGGATTAAGAGAGGTTGTTATGAAGTCAAAGGATATATTAACTAAACAGAGATTTGTTGAGGTGCTCAATGTTCTAGAAGAGTTTAAATACCATATAGCTAAAGATGATGGCTATATAGTTTATGGTTTAAAAGATGTTGAGATAACTTTAAACAATGGTGCTGTTGACAAAATACTTATATGTGAGGATAGTGTAGATTTAGATAGAATTGAAAAGACAGCTTCCGAAAAAGGTGCAAAACTAGTGGTGATACCTAGTAGTGTAGATGAGTATAGCTGGTTTAAAGACACTTTTGGATGTATCGCTGCAATAACAAGATATCCAATCAATATTTAGTCTACTCATTGGCTGTAGGTATTGAAAATCTATAAGGGCAATTTTGCCAATTCTTATTACATATATAGATTTCATATCTTGTTAGAGGTCTGTCCAAAATGCGGCAATATCCAACCCTTATACCATTTTCTAGATCGACAAGTTCACTGTCAATGCAATCAACCTTTGTATTTTGTGGTAATACATGTATAGGAGGGTATATTTTTATTGTGCGTTCCTTTCTTATGTATTGACGTTTTTGACTAAAAGTAGAGGGGGATTCTACATAATATGAACAATTCCTATAGATGCTATCAGAGGTACATCTCTCTATCGATACAATAGCATCGGTAGGTTCAGTTAGTTTAGGTGAAGTGCACATACCATGTTGATACCATGGACATGGCATAGGTTTTGAATCACCTGTATAGAAAATCTATAGGGTTTTACTGTTAATAAAAGGTAAAACATTTTATCTATGTAAAGCCTTTAAGTATTTTTAGAAATAGTTATTATAACGTATCCCTTAGATATATAGCGATAAATTGAAGAAAGCTTTGTACATGGCTAGGTGTATATACTATGGCTAGAAGGGGTATGGTAGAGAAAGCTATTCAATACGATAAAGAAGAAGCTAAAGGAACGGAACTAGGTTTAAGGGTTATATATGAAGATCCTGAGATCGTGGTTATAACAGCTCCTAATGAGGATGAATTGAAGGAAATTATATTGGATATGTTAAGAGAAGGTTCAAAGACATTAAAGGAAATGCATAGCAAGCTTGCTGGAATAGCTAGTGAGGATAAGATCCGAAGATGTATTATAAGATTAATGGATGAAGGTATTGTTGTAGTTGATGAAGATGGCCACTATAAGCTACTAGGTTCAGAGGAATTTGATGGAGAGTTAAATCAATAACAAAGAAATGTCTCTTTAAAAGTGCCATATCTAAAAAGTGATATGTATTTGATGCCATAGGTAGTGATATCTAGAATAATCATTGTTAATAAAGTCTAACCCCACAGTATGGACAGAATCTAGCATTTATTGGTATCAATGAATGGCAATAGGGACATTGATTCTGGTTATTGTATTGTATTTGTTGTGGCGGTATTGCTGTAAATACGTTTTGAGTTGTTATTGCATTGATTTGTTGTTGTGGTGTTAATGGAGCTATTATACTTCTAAATGTCTTCAGATAATGATCCTTTACATCTTCATGGAGTAGATGAAGATATATTTCTGTTGTTTTTAGATCTCTATGTCCTAAAATTTGTTGAAGAGATACTATGTTTAAGCCTTTTTTAAGAGCTTCAGTTGCAAAAGTATGTCTCATTATGTGTGGTCTTACCTTATTTTTGTCTATACCAGCTCTCTTAGCTAAGCTTTTCAACCTTTTATATAGCCCACTATAGCTTATTGGCAAGATCTTTGCATCAAGTGTAGGTGTTTTTAGATTTATTATTTGTGTGAGTATCTGTGCTGTAATGTCTCCTATAAATACTATTCTTTCTTCATCAAACTTTGCATTTCTAACTCTTATCTCTCTATTCCTAAGATCTATATCACCATATCTAAGACTTAAAGCTTCTTCAGCTCTAAGACCTGTTTCAAGAAGAAGTGCTAATATTAATAGATCTAGATGGTCTCTAGCAACAGCAAATAGCCTAGATATTTCCTCAGGTTTAAGTGTCTGGATTTCTCTTCTTCTAGGTCTTCTAATACCTGGAAACTTAATTTCTAAGCCGAGCCATTCAAAGAATCTTTTAAGAAATAATGTATAGTAATACAAGGTGCTTTCTCTAGATCTTCTATCACTATATTTAGCACCAGGAAAACCCTTTCTAATCCTTTCAAGTCTCCAACTATATATATCATCATAGGTGATAGATCTAAAATTCTTCCAACCAATAAAACTAAGAAAATCATTAAGAGCAGATCTATAGCTCTTAACAGTTTTTTCATCAGCGCCTGAAGCCTCTAAAACCGCTAAAAACCTCTCAACAACAACTTTAGGATCGGTATCTACGTATTCTAAAGGAGCTTTGCCAATATCTATCTTAGGCACTAAAAACCCTAGAAGAGAGTTAAAATACTGTGTAAACATAAGAGAAGTGAGGCAAATAAACTTATTAAACTATTAAACCTTATAACACACAACCCTCAATATGTAAAATAAGGGATGCGATTAGTAAAATCAAAGCTGGAAACAGTGCCGGGGTCGCCTAGCCTGGTAGGGCGCCGGCCTGCTAAGCCGGTGGGGGACCACCCCACGCGGGTTCAAATCCCGCCCCCGGCGCCAAATCTTTATAAATTTCTATGTTTCTACTTGAAGGATGTGAGCTATGGCTGAGATGCTTGGTGGAATCATGAGTTATGATCCCTTATATAAATGTGTTAACATTGCTACTCTTACTGATGAGGTTAGAAGAGCTATTTTCTACCAAGTTAAGAACATTTTTAGATTTTATATTGAAGTATTTGATATATGTTATATTTGGTGTTGTAGAATGAGTATAGATGTAATAGTTTTAAGGCCTATCGGTTTTGTGAGAGTTGATTTATCTGATGAAGAAATAACAAGGTCTTTAAATGGTGTGAAAGGATACATAGAAATCTTGCCTGAATATGTAGATGGGTTGAAAGGTCTCGATGGATTTTCAGATATAATATTGATAGCATATTTACATAAAGTTGACAATGAAAAGAGAAAATCTTTAGCTGTTAAACCATTTAGAAGATTTGCTAAACTTGGCATGGCTGTTGATGAACTCCCTATGGTGGGTGTTTTTGCAACAGATTCTCCGCATAGACCTAATCCAATTGCATTAACAATAGTTAAGCTCTTAAGAATAGAAAATAACATCCTCTATGTCGATGGTCTTGATCTATTTAATGAAACACCAATTCTAGATATAAAACCGTATACACCTAATAGAAGAAGAGAATATATAGAAATTCCATGGTGGTTTAAAAGAGCTATGGAATTAATAAGAGATAAGGTAGTAAGGCAATCTATTATTAAAAATTAAAATAAATAATTTAGCATCATAAATTATAAATTGTCTATAGATTATCAACAAATTCTATAACTATAAATAAAACACAAAAGAATTCAAAATTTTAAACAAAAATTTTGAATTAGAGGATGTAGGGCAAGTTTAGAATAAATGCAAAGAGCAAACAATATATACACTGTTTAGTTAACTGTTAACAAGACTTTTAATGGCTAGTAGTATTATAGATAGGAAGACTCTAGGTTCACAACCATGATAGCTAATAATGATGTAAAAGGCTGGATTTTAAAATGTACAGTGTGTAACAATGTTTGGGTTTTAGAGGTTAGTTTTGATATTCGTAATGTTAAAACACTCTATCATTTTTGTTATAAATGCAAAAGAAATACGTTTCACGAAGTTCTTGGAAGAACTGAAAATAAATATTAAAGATGAATAACGCTTTTAACCCGATATAATCTTGTCTTAAGTTGTTTGTGGGCCGGTAGCTCAGCCTGGAAGAGCGCTCGGTTTGCACCCGAGAGGTCCCGGGTTCAAATCCCGGCCGGTCCACCAAATATATTAATCCGATAAATTCTATAATATAGTTATAGTATATTGTTAGAAGAGACCATATAGTTTCAGGAAAATATATCTACATAAATTATGTAAATATTGCAATTCTAAAATAATATTAATATAAAGTTAAGACTGTTAGAAAATAACTTAGGTCTTATATATGAAAGCTTTTAACCCCCACAAACACTAAGATGATTTACGCACACTGTTCCCGCGGCCGGCGGCAGAGCAAGACACGGAGCCTGTGCTCCGAGAATGAATGACTTTAACTCCAACCGCGGGAACAAAGTGAATCAAAAAGAATAAAACAAATGGGGATCCGATCCAACCTAGGGAACTACCCTAGGGAGGTCGGATCTCACTTGGTGTCCATAACCCACAGCCACGTATTAGATCTACCCTGGGGTATCCCGCGGCCTTGCGGCCGCGATACCGGTTGATCCTGCCGGACCCGACCGCTATCGGGGTGGGGCTAAGCCATGGAAGTCGCACGCCCACTAAGTAGTGGGCGTGGCGGACGGCTGAGTAACACGTGGCTAACCTACCCTCAGGACAGGGATAGTCCCGGGAAACTGGGACTAATCCCTGATAGGTGGAGATACCTGGAATGGTCTCCACCGAAAGGGTCAGACCGCAATGCAGGTCTGACCGCCTGAGGATGGGGCTGCGGCCCATCATGGTAGTTGGCGGGGTAATGGCCCGCCAAGCCGATAACGGGTAGGGGCCGTGAGAGCGGGAGCCCCCAGATGGGCACTGAGACAAGGGCCCAGGCCCTACGGGGCGCACCAGGCGCGAAAACTCCGCAATGCGGGAAACCGTGACGGGGCCACCCCGAGTGCTCCGAAGAGGGGCTTTTCCCCGCTGTAAGTAGGCGGGGGAATAAGCGGGGGGCAAGTCTGGTGTCAGCCGCCGCGGTAATACCAGCCCCGCGAGTGGTCGGGACGCTTATTGGGCTTAAAGCGTCCGTAGCCGGTCCAGCAAGTCTCCCCTTAAATCCCACGGCCCAACCGTGGGGCTGGGGGAGATACTGCTGGGCTAGGGGGCGGGAGAGGCCGAGGGTACTCCCGGGGTAGGGGCGAAATCCTATAATCCCGGGAAGACCACCAGTGGCGAAGGCGCTCGGCTGGAACGCGCCCGACGGTGAGGGGCGAAAGCCGGGGGAGCGAACCGGATTAGATACCCGGGTAGTCCCGGCTGTAAACGATGCGGGCTAGGTGTTGGGTGGGCTTTGAGCCCACCCAGTGCCGCAGGGAAGCCGTTAAGCCCGCCGCCTGGGGAGTACGGCCGCAAGGCTGAAACTTAAAGGAATTGGCGGGGGAGCACCACAAGGGGTGGAGCCTGCGGTTTAATTGGAGTCAACGCCGGGAATCTTACCGAGGGCGACAGCAGGATGAAGGCCAGGCTAACGACCTTGCCAGACACGCTGAGAGGAGGTGCATGGCCGTCGCCAGCTCGTGCCGTGAGGCGTCCGGTTAAGTCCGGCAACGAGCGAGATCCCCACCCCCAGTTGCAATCCCGATCTCTGGATCGGGAGCACACTGGGGGGACTGCCGCCGATAAGGCGGAGGAAGGAGGGGGCCACGGCAGGTCAGCATGCCCCGAATCCCTCGGGCTACACGCGGGCTACAATGGTGGGGACAGCGGGTGCCGACCCCGAAAGGGGAAGGCAATCCCTGAAACCCCGCCGTGGTTGGGATCGAGGGCTGTAACTCGCCCTCGTGAACGTGGAATCCCTAGTAACCGCGCGTCAACATCGCGCGGTGAATACGTCCCTGCTCCTTGCACACACCGCCCGTCGCTCCACCCGAGCGGGGGAGGGGTGAGGCCTGCTCCGTAGGGGGTGGGTCGAACCTCTCCTCCGCGAGGGGGGAGAAGTCGTAACAAGGTAGCCGTACCGGAAGGTGCGGCTGGATCACCTCCTCTTAATATGGATATCCCAGGGTGGATCTACGTGAGAGCTGTGGGTTATGGACACCAACAGATGCAGCTTGGAACTTAATAAGTTCCAAGCTAAGTGTGTAAGGGGTTCTTAACCCGATGAGCACTGTACAGGTCCAGTACATACTGGCCCCGCTCCAAACGCCAGGCAAGAAGCCACCCGGTGGATGGCTTGGCTCGGGTGCCGAGGAAGGGCGTGGCAAGCAACGATATGCCTGGGGGAGGTGCAGGCAACCGTTGAACCCAGGATCCCCGAATGGGAATTCCTGCTATAGGGTAACACCCTATAGCATCCGGGAAACCTGGGTGACCAGGGAGTACCGGAGGGGAACCCCCCGAACGGAAACATCTTAGTAGGGGGAGGAAGAGAAACCAATTGGGAACCCCTGAGTAGGGGCGACCGAAAGGGGGTAAGCCCAAACCAAATCCCCATGTGATGAACATGGGGAGATGTGGTGTTGAGGCTACCCACTAATGTTGGACCCTACCCACGGTAGCTGAAGTGGGTTGGAAAACCCCGCCGTAGAGGGTGATAGCCCCGTAGGCTAAACCGTGGAGGGTGAAGTGGGTAGCCAGAGTACCGCGGCTTGGTTTTGCCGTGGGAAGCTAGGGGTCACCAACCTCTAAGGCTAAATACAACCCGAGACCGATAGTGAACTAAGTACCGTGAGGGAAAGCTGAAAAGCACCCCGGAAGGGGGGTGAAAAGAGCCTGAAACCGGGTGGCTAATCACGGTGCAGCCTGAAAGAGATGAAGCCCTCTGAAGGAAACCTGGGTAACCGGGGAGTACGAAGAGGGTTGATCAAGGTTGCACCGTCCGTCTTGAAACACGGGCCGGGGAGTTCACAGCCGTGGCAAGGCTAAGGGGATTAACCCCGAAGCCGTAGGGAAACCGACTGGCCCGCAGCCAGTTTTGCTGGCAAGGGGCGGGGTCTGAAAAGGCCTGGAGTCACGGCTGTGAGACCAGAAACCGGGCGATCTAGGCGGGGGCAGGGCGAAGCCGGGGGAACCCCCCGGTGGAGGCCCGAAGGGGTGCTGACGTGCAATTCGCTCCCATGACCTCCGCCTAGGGGCAAAAGACCAATCTAGCCCGGTGATAGCTGGTTCCCCCCGAAGTGCGTCGCAGCGCAGCCCCGCTGGAGGGTGCCCGCGGGGTAGAGCTACGGATTGGGGGTTCCAGGGCGAAAGCCTTGGGCTCCCAGTCCAACTCCGAACCTGCGGGCCCCGTAGATGGCGGGAGTGGGGCTCCCCGGGGTAAGCCTGGGGGCCGAGAGGGGAACAACCCAGACCGGGGTTAAGGCCCCTAAGTGCCGGCTAAGTGCCAAGCCCAAAGGGCGTCCGCGGCCTAAGACAGCGGGGAGGTGGGCCTAACAGCAGCCATCCTCTAAGGAGTGCGTAACAGCTCACCCGCCGAGGCCGCGGGCCCCGAAAATAGGTCGGGGCTTAAGCCGGCCGCCGAGACCCCGGGGCACGGCCGCTATGCGGCCGTGATCCGGTAGGGGGGCGTCGAGGCGGGGCAGAAGCCGGGCCGTGAGGTCCGGTGGACCCGCCTCGAGTGCGGATCCCGGCGGTAGTAACAGCAAAGAGGGGTGAAAACCCCCTCCGCCGGAAGGGCCAGGGTTCCTTGGCAACGTTTGTCGGCCAAGGGTTAGCCGGTCCTAAGGTGGGCCGTAACTCGGACCCACCGAAAGGGAAAGGGGTTAATATTCCCCTGCTACGGGGGTAGATGCGGTAACGCAAGCCACACCCCCAACGTCTCGGGGTAGGCTGACCAGGGTGGTCATACCCTGGTTAACTACCCGAAGGCCGGGGAGTGCCGTAAAGGCGAGAACCGGCTGAAGGGAGGAATAGCCACCCGTTAGGGTGGTTCAGCTAAGCCCCGGGACCCATGAAAAGGGGGTGTGGAGCGATCCCCCGTAACCGTACCGAGAACCGCCACAGGTGCCTCTGGGTGAGGAGCCCAAGGCGTGCGGGGTCTAACCCGGGCTAGGGAACTCGGCAAATTAGCCCCGTAACTTCGGGAGAAGGGGTGCCTGCGGTTCTGAGGTAAACCCTTGGAACCGCAGGTCGCAGTGACTAGGGGGTCCTGACTGTTTAATAAAAACATAGGTCCCCGCTAGCCCGAAAGGGTGAGTACGGGGGCCGAATCCTGGCCACTGGCGGTCCGTGAAACCGGGGTACAACCTGGCGAAGCGCCGCTGAAGGCCGGGGGTAACTCTGACCCTCTTAAGGTAGCCAAATGCCTTGCCGGGTAAGTTCCGGCGCGCATGAATGGATCAACGAGGGCCCCACTGTCCCAGCCCGGGACCCCGTGAAGCCCACGGAGCCGGTGCACAGGCCGGCATCCCCCCGTAGGGAGAGAAGACCTCGTGGAGCTTTACCGCAGCCCGGTGCATGTCCTCGGCTCCTGCTGCATAGTGTAGGTGGGACCCTGTGAAGATAGGCCTCTGGGTCTATCTAAGGGGTCAATGAAACACCACCCAGTGGGAGCCGGGGACATTACCCCAGGGACTTCCTGGGGGACAGCACCGGGTGGGCGGTTCGGCTGGGGCGGCACACCCGCGAAAAAGTAACACGGGTGCCCAAAGGCCGGCTCAGGCGGGTCAGAACTCCGCCGTAGAGTGCAAGGGCAAAAGCCGGCCTGA
>CAYUUS010000012.1:0-41357 GCA_964447975.1 uncultured Ignisphaera sp.
TGTTTATTATCCATACTGCTATGTCTGCTTTTCCAGGTGTTAAGTCAACATCTTTCTGACCTGCAGATAACCTAAGCGGTATTATAACACAAGAGAGGTTCTTCGTTGTTTCAGTATCTACTTTTGCTAGTACTGTTCCGTCTATTTCTAGTGCGCTGCTTGCTTGTGCTAGTCCTTGTCCTATGACTTCTTTGCTTCTTTGTGTTGTGTAGAAGCCCATGTTTAGTACTACGAATGCTAGTGCTGCTGCTACTACTACGAATGCTATCATTACTATTGCTGCTTCTATTCCAACTATTCCTTTTTTGAGTTTGGGTTTCATGTTTTTCACCTGTTTCGGTATTCTGTTTGGTTTGTGTGTTTGTTAGGGTTGTTTTGTGGTGGCGACTAGCTGTCTATATTCTTTTTATGTTTTTTGAGTTGAATGTTGTGGGTTTAGAGGTTTTTGAATGGTTTTTGCTATGCTACTGCGGGTACTGCTGGGTTTTTATGGTGTTTTTATATAGGGGGCTTTTCTTCAATTGTCTACTGCTTCTCTTTGTCTCTATATACATTGTTTCTCTACTGCCAGTTTTATCTTTTTGGGAGCTAGAGATGGGTTTAAATTTAAACACTATGCTTTATTGCGATATAGATTTTGAGGGGGTTGAAGAGTTTGAGGATGCTATAGATATAGAGTTTGAGTGTGTTGATGGTAGGGTTGTTGTTAGGGTTAGGCTGTTCAACACTGTTTCTCTTGATGATGTTATAGATATCTATAAACGTATAGTCGATGTTTTTAAAAATAGATATAGAGTTGATGGTGCTGGGCTAGAGTCTCTGGATTTCATAGACCTGGTTATAGAGTTTAAGGATCTTAGGTGGATGGCATGGATGAAATAGCTAGTGATATAGCTATAGAGTTTAGCTCTGTGGATAGAGATCTAAACTCTAGGCTCTCTATTTTAAGAGAGCTTGACTCTGTAATAGATTTTGCTAGAGGGTCTCTACAGCTTAGAATAATACTTACACTAGCTGAGAAAGATGCTTTGTCAGCTAGGGAAATAGCATCTATATTGAGTGAGAGATACAAAGCTGTTTTAGATGCTGCTAGAAAGCTTGTTGTAAAGGGTCTAGTTTCTAAAGAGGAGAATGGTGGTGATGTTTATAGACTTACACAGAATGGTTTAGAGTTCTATAGAAAGCTATCAATAGTTTTAAATGGAAAGACATATACAAGGGTATCGAGAGAGGAGAGGAGGGCTATCTTATCAGATATATCTATGAATATAGTTAAATATAACCACCTACTAGATGCTTTAATAGCATTGGCAACGAGTAGAAGAGGAGAGCTATCTCTAGATGAGATTGCAGATGCTATGAAGCTTAGCATAGATAGGGCTAAAACATATATGGATATATATACAGAGAAGAGATATGGCATCAAACTGTTTAGAAGAATTGATAAAAAGTCAAAAACATTAGAAGCTATATCGAAGATACTAAAACGCTTCGGCATAAAGATAAGAAGTAGTGTGATACTATATAGAATTACTGACGAAGGTCTATCAATATTCTATAAACACCCCTACTATATAAAGTATAGGAGGAGTATAGCATCAAAAATAACTACAAAGATATTCAACTCCTCACATCCGAGGATAATACTTAGAAAAATGTCTATATATCTCATGATAGCTGCATTGATATGTGGATCAATAGCATTATTTATACAAACGCCTATAGCAATAGCCTTAGAAGCCTCTCTCGTACTTGCAGATACACTTCTCTACATAGCATATAAAGCTATATAGAGCCTCTATTAAACGTTTTATATACCCTATATTCTCTAGGGTGTTAAATGCCTAGAAAGATATATAGACAAGGCGATGTCTTGCTAGAGCAAATTGATTGGATTGACAGCGAATATCTTAAAAAATACGGTGAGTTTATCTCAGATAGGCTTGAAATATCTAGTGAAAATGGCTATAGCCATAGAATAGATGCAGAGATATATAGATATGGCTCATCTACATATATAGTTGTTGAAAAGCCTACAATATTGAAGCACCACCAACATCCAGAGATATTGGTAGAGCCTGGAATCTACCAATTAAGGTTTATAAGGGATTGGCTTCTAAGAGAATCTAGACCATTTGACTAAACAACCCTTCTTTTCAAAACCACAGCTAGGAAGAGTCTATGGATCTTGAACCAAAACCTGTGAAATATATCCATATAGGTTTTGGCAAACCCTATATAAGAAGCTACCACATAGCTCTATGTCTAAAGCCGACATCTACATATATTAGGAAAAGCCTCTGCAAAGGCTATAGCGTAGAGGCTAGCTCTATAGGCTATGTATTCAACAAGGTTTTTAGAAGTGTTATATATTCAACTCCTGTAAATATATATAGATACAGCTATAGGATATACCATGTCTACATATATAGCGATTCTCTATGGAGATTTATAGACATTTTAATAGATTTTAGCTATAAATTGAATAGATATTGCAAATCCTATAGATGTATAGAGCATATAGTCAGTAATGTTTTGAATAGATGTAGCAATCTAGATATATGTATAGATGTTGTTAGCGAATGGCTAAGCTATATAGATAGGGTTGTTAGGAGACGTATAGATGGTGGTAGAAAGGCTCTCTACAAAAGATTTTCTAAGAAAACCATCATGTTTATAGATAAGCTATATAGCGTCTTTCCAGATATTAGAAACATAGCTGTGTTCAAGGTCAATAGCATATTTTATAGTAGTTGTGTAGAGGAATCTATAGATATTCTAAGAAAATTCTATAGAGATGACCAATCCCATAGATATGCAGAAAATATATGTAGAGGCTATATAGTATATCTATTTGCTAGAGACTCTATATTTGCTATAGCGCCAAACGATCTAGAGATAGAATATGGAGAAGGCTATGTTATGAGGTTCAAAGACCAGTACATATTTATAGATGATTATAGAGATACAGAGAAATACACAGTTTTCAAGCTCATCAACACCAATACAGCAAACAACATGGTCAATAGAGTTTACTGGGTTTCTATCCTAGGCTATGACAAATATACAAATCAGATATTCATACACTATGTACCACCAACACTTGCACTCCACAGCGTTGAAACCTGTAGAGAATGGTTGATGGGGCTGGTAGATAGCTATGGGCATAAAACAATAGATAGCTATAGCCTTGTAGAGGTATAGCTATATTATATAAACATATTTATATAGATCCATATATGAAACAACTATATTGATGTAATAGGTATTGCAATCTTTAGCCATTCTCTCCACGAAACTCTAACTTTTCTTTTCTCAGCAAGCGAAATAGCTATTATATCAGCTATTGATCTTATAGGTGTATAGTTTCCTCTAAACACACCTCTAAAAAGCAAAGCAAAATAGATTAACTCATTTGATAAACCAATATTTTTAAAGAGCATTGCTATAGGTGTAAACGCTACAACAACTGATAGATTATCCGATACAGAGCTAAGAAAAGATGAGCTGATAAGCATTATAATCAATAGCACAGTCTCTATTGCGGTTATAAATGAAAATGCATAGGCTAGCTTAGCCATAACACCTGTATATGTTAATGTGTAGCTAAGCATAAATAGCATTATAAAGAATAGAATTGAGGGCTACTCAACAGATCTCTCCATAATCATCGACAATTCATTAAGTGGAACAGCTAGAGCAATACTTAAAACAATGAATATATATGGTATAAATGATAGAAATCCATGCAGATCTATCTCAACACCTAAAATGTTTGTTAAACTATGCACTATAAAATCATTGAATGCAGCAATCAATATAAATGCCACTGATATTGCTAGTCCACTTTATTTGATAAAACCGCAAGGTCTTTATAACCTTAGGCGATTCAAAGTATATTAAAAATAGTATAGATTATCTAATTTGAAATAATGTAGATATTACTGCTATTTAATATTTTAATCTGCACATGTATATCTATAGCCACTAAATGGTATCCCTCTGATGTCTATACCCAGCTCTTTAGCTGTGGATATTATTAGCCGAGCTGTTAAAGCACGGGCTAACCCCATAGCTGCTTCACATACTGTAGAAATATCTGAACCAAGATAGTTGAAAGCTGATTTATCAAACAGTATCTCACTTGATGGCGGTATCCCTTCTTCTCCACCCCATATAACCAGTATTATAGGCACCCTCGGCAATGCATATATCTTTATAGCTGCATCGCCTAAATCAATAGTTTTATAGTTAAATGGCTTAGCAACCCTATATAGCATTTTTGGATCTTCTCCAAAAAGCTTTTCAATACCTTCAATATTTCTCCTTAGATTAGGACAGTGGATAAAGGGGCATAGCTGTCTAGATAGCGAAACAAGTTCATTGGATTCACCAATATCCTGCTTTGTATCAGCATATACAGACAATACATAGTATAGACTTGCAGCTTCTCTTTCATCGAGATATCTCTCAAGAAGTTCATCATAGATCATACCACTCTCTATATCTAGTCTAAGACCAAAGAAATACAACGTATTGCTTTTTTCAAAACCTAATCTACCAGGCAATGTTCTTATTTTATCCTTTACCTTATCCCAAGACCACCTCATTAGGATAGCCATAATGAGCCACCTAGAGACAGCTCTATCTTAGAAAAATATAAATCTTTTTTGTTTCCAAAACACTCTAAGTACTCAAACAAGAGAATAGTCCCTAATACATACCACTCATTCCTAATATTAAACACTATTTGCTAATGCTCAACAATGATGATAACTATAGCTATAAGATTTACAAAATGTATAATATACCTAAATAAAAATATATATCTGTTAATGGAAATGATAGCTTTTGAATCTTGTTATGTAGAGTAGCTAGGTATGCTGAAATGCATAGATGCATATCTTTCACATCAATAGGTCTCTCTACTTACGATGCTGAATATCCTTGGGATATAGCTTTATATATAGAGATTAAAGTTGATAAAGCTGTTGAAAAGGTTGATGCTTGCCAACATCCTACATATATAGCTATAGAGGATTTAAAGAAATTTACAGAGGAGATATCTAGATTAAAGGGTGACGAGCTTGATGTTGCTAGAGATGTATCTTTGATGCTAAATACAGTGTTTCCAGACTGGAGAAAAAGCTTTGAGATTCTTATAAGAAAAGGCTCTATATTTATAACTATATACATATAATATATTTTAAGAAGAGATGGATAGAAAATGTAAAATAAGGTATTTCTAATAAATCTATATACATAGATAATAATTTATGGTTTAAGATAACAAGATTTTTATTTCTAGGAGCTGTATAAGGTTTGGTGATATGTTTGAGTATGAGACCCAGAGCTATAGTAGATAATGTGTATTGGGTTGGTGTAAATGACTATATTAAAGATCTTTTTGAGTCTCTGTGGCCTTTAACCTTTGGAATATCATATAACGCTTATGCTGTTATAGGTAGAGATGGTGTTGCTCTTATTGATACAGTTGATGAGAGGTATGCATATGAATATATAGGTAAGGTTAAAGAAGTTGTAGATGATTTTAGTAAAATACGCTATATTGTTGTAAATCACCTTGAACCTGACCACCATGGGGCAACATCTATAGCATTAGAGCTTATGCCTAACGCAAAACTTGTAACCACGTCTATGGGTAGCAGAATCCTCTATTCTATATATAGAGTTCCTAAAGACAGAGTTGTTGTAGTTAAAGACAGCGATAAAATTGATTTAGGTGGAAAAACACTTAGATTTATATATACCCCATGGCTTCACTGGCCAGAGACAATGGTAACATACCTTGAAGAAGATAAAATACTATTTTCATGTGATGCCTTTGGAAGCTATGGAGCTCTACAAAACGGTTTATTTGATGATGAGCTTGATATGGATTTCTATATAGAGGAAGCAAGGAGATACTTCTCAAATATTGTAGCTAAATATACAAAGAATGTTTTAGATGCTGTTAAAAAGCTAGAAAAAATAGACATAGAGATTATTGCTCCTTCCCATGGCCCTATATATAGATCAGATCCAAATAGAATAGTGGATCTATATAAAAAATGGTCTCAGCCTAATGTAGATAAAAATAGAGTTTTGGTTGTCTATGGCTCTATGTATGGTAGAGGAGAAGCTATTGTTGATAGAATTGTTGATAGACTTAGGAAAGAGAATTTATTAGTAGTGGAGCATAATGTATCTTTATCACATCCATCATATATACTATCAGATTTAATTGAATCATATATCACTGTACTGGTCTATCCATCATATGACGCAGGTATATTTCCATATATGGATAGCATACTTAGAATATTCCAGCTTAAACAAGTTGGAATAGGAAGATATGTTGCTATTGTAAATACATTTGCATGGGCTTCAACAGCTAAACAAGCAACTGAAATGCTATTAAAAGCAGGTTTTAAAATAATTGAACCTGTTGTTGAAACCAAGGCTATACCTGATGAAGAAGAGAATAAGAAAATAGAAGAGCTATTAAACAGTATAATATCTATATCTAAACAATAGATAGAATACATACAGAGAAAATATCATAGCTATTAAATAGATATTTTAAAGCTATACAACTTTCAACATTAATATTCCTTCTTCTGTTGGTATAATAGTAGATTTCCATCCTAAATCAATAGCATCTTCAACTATTTTAGCAACTACATCACTAGCCATATAAGCATTATGAAACGCTATAATCCCTCCTCTCACCATCTTATTCTTAACAACATCAAATATTACACCATAGAGATACTTATCAATATCTATAAATATAAAGTCTATTGAATTGCTAGAGAAACTACTTTTAATATACTCTATAGCATCACCATAGATAGGAACCATATCTATGCATTTCCTTGGAAAAGAAGCAATATTTCTTTTTAGAATTTCATATCTATATCTATCTCTCTCAATAGCATATATATGGCTATTTATACAAAGCTCTTCTAAGGGCATGGAAATCCATAGAGTTGAATAACCTATACCAGCACCAGCATCTATAGCAACAACACTACTTCTATTCGATGCATATATATAGAGAGACGTATATATAGCTATACCATCATCTCTACCTATTCTAGGTATAAACATTTTATCTGATTGTCTTTCAACACTATTTAAGATATTGAGTAATTCATTTCTAAACATATAATCTATACACCTTAGAGCATCTTCACAGATATTTAAAGCTATAAACATTATATACTATAACAACAATGCGAAAAACCTATTGTGTAGACTTGGTAAACTGTTTATCAAGTGTTTAAAAGTTCATAGATGTTTTACAGGGTATTTTAGATAGAGCTAACCATATCTAAGATGTATCACATCACCTGCATATATCTTTGTTTTAGATCCATCGGGCTTTCTAATTATTAATGAACCATCTCTATCTATATCTTCAGCAATACCTATAATCTCTTCACCATGTGTAATAACCTTTACCATTCTACCTATCGTTGCTGAGAGGCTTCTCCATAAATCTAGAACCCTTTCTTTTGCATCTCTAGATAGTTCTCTATAGATTTCATCAATGTTTTTTAGCAATGTGATGAGTATAGGTACCCTTGGAATTTGCCTTCCAATAATCTCTTTTAAGGTTGTTGCATTTTCTTTAAGTTCTTCTGGAAGATCATTATTTACATTTATCCCTATTCCTACAACTAGATAATGCACTCTATCTGCTTCAACTTTTCCCTCAACCAATATACCAGCAACTTTCTTATCGTTTACAAGTATGTCATTGGGCCACTTAACCTTTGCATCAATATTGAGAAGCTGTTTAATTGTATTCGCAACAGCTACACCCACTGCAATGCTCATTAGATGGATGTATCTCATTTCTTTAGGTCTAAAGACTATGGATAGCCATAGACCACCTTTATCGGCAATCCAATGTCTACCCATTCTGCCTCTTCCACGTGTAAGCTTTTCAGAGATAACTACAGTTCCTTCGGAAACCCCTTCCCTTGCTAGGGAATCAGCTACATCTTGAGTAGAGCTACATGTCTCTAGATAATATATAGAGAATTTGATGTGTGTATCAATTATAGAGACATATCTACTAGCTATAGAGATGTCATCTATATTCATTAATCTATATCCAAGCCTAGGATGAACCTCTATAGCAAAGCCTCTAGATACAAGCCTTCTAACAACTCTATTCACAGTAGCTCGTGAAATCCCAAGTGCATTGGCAATACCTACACCAGAAACATATCCACTACTCATTAAAAGGATGTTTAGAACCCTAGACTCTAGATCATCCATTAAAACCACCATATAGAGCTATAAAATATGTGGCATTTACCATCTCCAAAACATGGAGGTAAATACCATATAGAGCTATATATCTATACAAATATATAAATACTATCAACATATCCACCAGAAAATAACATTATAAATCTATTTAAAATTACCCAACTCTATATCTATTTTCCGAGAAACATCTCTACATAATATAGAGGTGTGGTATATGGCGAGGGATATCCATAGCGAGTTAATGGAGATAGATAAGAAGATTGTTGAACTTATAAAGAAAAGAGCTATGCTTGTCAGCATTCTAGGATATGATAAAGCTGTAGCTTTTTTAAATAGTAGAAGAAGTGGTATTGTAAACAGCATTGCTTATGAATATGGCTTACCTAGTGATATACTTCTAAATATATTTAGCTATATAGATGGAATTGCTGCAGCATCTCTAAAGCCTTTAACTATAGGCTTTCTAGGTCCAAGAGGAACATTTACAGAGGAGGCAACCCTAAAGATTTTTAGCGATAGTGGTGCTAGACCCACACCCTATATATCTATATACGATGTGTTTAGAGCTGTTGAAAATAGAGAGGTTGACTATGGTGTTGTACCTTTAGAGAATTCGCTTGAGGGTAGCGTTGGTGAAACTCTTGACATGCTTGCACAGAGCAATGTAAAGATATGTGGTGAAACAGAGGTTAGAATAAGCCACAACCTTATAGCTAAACCTGGAACAAGATTAGATGAAGTTAAAGTTGTTTTAAGCCATCCAATGGCTTTTGCACAGTGTAGAAACTTCATCTATACAAGGCTTAGAAATGCAAGAATAGAGACAAGATCCAGCACATCTGAAGCTGTTAAAGAGGCTGTTGAAAAAGATGGTGTAGCTGCTATAGGTTCAGAGCTTGCTGCAAAGCTATATGGTGGAGAAATTATAGCTAGGGGCATTGAGGATTATAGAGACAATTATACAAGGTTTATAGCCATAGGCTTTGAACCAATTGAAAAAGGCGCAAATGTGAAGACATCAATAATATTTACATTAAAACATGTACCAGGAGCACTATACAGAGCTTTAGAACCATTTGCAATTAGAAATATAAATCTTACAAAAATAGAATCTAGACCTATAAAAAGTAGTCCATGGGAATATATGTTCTTTTTAGACTTCTTAGGATCTCTAGAAGACTCTATAGTTAAAGAAGCTATCGATGAGCTAAAAAATAGGGTAACATCTATTAAGATACTGGGATCATATAGAAAAATTCCATAGCATTTCAATACACAAAGCTTTTTAACCTAATTAAACAAAGTTTTATCCAAATGTTGTGGAATATATGGAGAACTCGGAAGATGATTCGTCTAACCATTGCATAGATATTGTTTTGAGAAAAGCAAAAACCATTGATATAGACGATATAGTTAATATCTACAATAGCAGCATTAACTATCTAGATATAGAGAGTAGAGAATGGATAGAAAGCATAATAAAAAGAAGAAGTAGAAGAGCTAGAATCTATGTAGCTGATCTAAAAGGTAGGGTTGCAGGGTTTATAATCATATATAAGAAAAGAGATAAAGCTTACATAGATGCCTTTGCTGTAGATATATCCTATAGAGGTAGAGGTATAGGAAGCTGTTTGCTAAACTATGTAGAGAATACAATGCTTAGCGAAGGCGTTGAAAGGATATATCTAACAGTTAAAAACCATAACAATAAAGCATTAGAGCTATATATAAGAAGAGGCTATAGAATATCAAACATAGTCTTAGTTCTAGAAACATCTATAGAGAATATAGATATAGATGACTTTGAAAAGATATCGATCAGAGTTGACAATATTAAAAGAGGTTCCTTTCCAAAAATAAAGCTTCTAGATACAGCCATATGGAGCAACTTTACATGGGACATAGATGAAGCCATATATAAGGTAAGCAATGAAGAGGCAACAACAATAACGGTATATATAGGTAGACGCATAGCTGGAATAGCACAGATATCTATAGAGCAGAACAAAGTCATAGTTGATAGACTAGCTACATCCTACTACAGACCATCACAATCAATCAAAGAGTTGATAAAAGCCATAAAAATATATATAGATAGAAACAGACTTGGAAAAACAATAACTATACCTGTAGACTCTACAAAATCAACTCTATTAAAAACACTTATAGCCATGGGCTTTAAAGTTATTAACAGCGAATATGCATTATATAAAGATCTAATAGAAAGCAGAGACGAATCTAAAGAAAAACAGATAGCTGTAATAAATAATTCACAGCTTCGAAGCATCACTACATCAAAATAATAGATAAGACTTCAACATATTGTATTCTTATATTATCAATTTTCTAAAAACTATAGTTTATTAGAGATTTAAATTAATTTCATCTCTATTATAAAATATGAAGATTTCTATAGAGTAGATAGACTTCAAATAGCAATCTAGACACAATTATTCAGCATATTTAAGCTATCTTCTATATTATAGTATTTTAAACTGTTTCATTATATATTTTATTATACAAAAGTTTCTTATATCTGTCTTTTATGAAACTGTTTCTAGGCGATGTAATATGAAGATCTATAGCAACGTCGTCTCTACCATAATTAGAATTGTTTTTTGTGTTGTTTTAGCTGTTATAACTGGTGTACTGGCTCAAGCTATATTTTATCTAGGTCCTGTTCCATACACCATGCAGAATGCTGGTATCGTTCTTTCTGCTCTGCTTCTACCCCCTAGATACGCTTTATTTTCACAGCTTCTCTATCTTATGCTCATAGCTTTGGGTTTTCCAATAGCCTCTGGGTTTAGAGGTGGTCTAGCTATTCTTCTTGGATATACAGGTGGATATCTAGCTGGTTTTCCAATAGCCTCTACAGCTATGAGCATTCTTAGTAGATGGTATTTAAAAAGAGTTGGAAGGTCTTTAAGCAGAATTAATAGAAAGGATTTTATTATTCTTTTAGCTTTTTCAGCTATAGCATCAATACCAATATATGTCCTTGGATTTATAGTTTTTACAAGCTATGCTCTCTCCAATGAAAGGTTATTTCAATGGGTTGAAGGAGTTTCAAAAGCCATCGGCTTAACTATTTCAGATAAGCTTTTTATGATATTTATAGCTTCTGTAGCTATATTCATTCCTCAAGATATATTAATGGATCATGCAGTAGCTTTAGCCATGGCTAAAACCATATCAATATACCTTGAATCTAGAGGTATTGATATTGAATAATGAAATTGTAGCTAATAATTTATCTATTGAGATTAATGGGAAAAGAATTCTAAACGATATATCATTTAAAATACCTAGCGGATATGTCGTAGGTGTTGTGGGTTCTACAGGTTCTGGCAAGTCAACATTACTTAAAGCTATTACAGGGCTTATACCTTATCTATATAAGAGGTTTAAGGTATATGGAGATATAAGGATATATGGCTATAGCCCTATAGATGCTTTGTCTAATGGTTTAATAGCATATGTTCCCCAAGATCCATATAGTTTCTTTATAGGGTCTACAGCAAGAGAAGAAGCATCTATCTTGGATATAGACATCTCATCACTAGATATAGGTAATATAGATGTTGATAAAGATCTATATAAATTATCGGATGGTCAGCTCTATAGACTTTTACTCTACATAGCTATAGCAAAAGGTTCAAAGATTATTGTTTTGGATGAACCTACATCGCATATAGATTGGTGGAGTATTGAAGATATTTTTAAGCTTATCAAGAGTTTTGCTTATGAAAATAATGTTACTGTATTTATAGCTGATCATAGGATAGAGCTATTGAAAAGATTTAGTGACTATATAATCTATCTAGATGATGTAGAAGATAGATGTATAGTTAATGAGGTATTAGATATTAATAGAGAAGATGAAGAAATAGCTGTTTTAAAAAATATAAAGTTCTTTTACAATGATAATGAGATTTTAAAGGATGTATCTATAGCTATTAGAAGAGGTGAATCCATAGCTATAGTTGGCAAAAATGGCTCAGGTAAAACAACTTTATTAAAGATATTGATAGGTGTTTTAAAAGGTCATGGTTATAGATATGTTGGTAAAGATGTTAGCTTTTTCATGGTTCCTCAAAACCCTATTTATTGGCTTCCTGGGGAAACAGTATATAGCATCATTAAGAGTTTTCTAGAAATGTTTAGATCTAGAGAGTCTATAGATAGCATTTCAAGTCTTTTTAATCTAGATAAAGATCTAGATAAAAATGTTTATAGCCTTAGCATAGGAAAGATAAGGATGTTATCAATAGCCTTAGCATATATCTCAAATGCAGATATAGTTGTATTTGATGAACCTACGCTTGGACTTGACTGTAGATATAAGAAACTTGTTGCAAGAATAATTAGAATTCTTATTGAGAAAGGATCATCGGTTATTATAGCTACGCATGATAGAGATTTTGCAAAGATTTTCAAAAGCGTTTACTCTATAGATGGTGGAGTTCTTAAGAAGGGTATAGAATAATGATAGTTAAAGATATACTTAAAAAGATTTTTATTTTTATAGATCTAGAAAATCCTATAGCTCTCATCACATTGTTAACAATAGCTTCTATAGTTATCATGGTTTTAAGAAACCATATGGCTATTGTAGCAATATCTTTATCTATTATCACAATAGCCTTTGCATTGCATTTTAAAGAGGCTATAGATGTAGCAAGGTTTGTAGGAAGTTTTGTTTTGATTTATACTGTAATAGCCTTAGCTATACAGATAGCTATAGTTGGATATATAGATATAGAAACTTTGGCTATAAACTTTCTAAAGATTATTTCAATAGCATTTCTATCTCTTATAATTATAAAGCATATAGATTTAGCAAAAATAGTGAAGAAGCTATATAGAGTTTCACCTAATTTAGCAATAGCATTTACTCTTTCTATAAAAATTATAAAGAGCTTTGTAGAGCTATGGAAAACTATAAACAGTATATATAGAGTTAATAGTGGTAAAGGTTTTGCAAATAAGGTTAACTCTTTAACTCTATCTGTAAAGGCATTTATATCTATATGTATATATATAGCTATCCAAAGCATAGAAACGTTAATAACAAGACTTTATAAACTCTATATAGAGAATGCAACACATTAATAATACATCATTAAAAATATATTGTTTTTCTTATTGATAGCAAGATGTTTAAACATCAATATAATTTGATATTAAGTCTACACATTCTTATCATCTTGATGGAGAAATTATAAAATGGTTACTAAGTAAAGTATATAGTTATATTTCTAGGAGGCTAGTTCTTTATATAATTATTTTTCAATATAGAGTAACTATATCAATAATTATATCATGCATCATAACCCTTATCATTAGTATTTGACTTCCTCTTACCTTGAAAGATAGGTTTCCATTAAGCGGATAATACAATTATTTAAGAATTAAATATTAAAATTTATAAAGGACATTTTATACGGCGATTACCTTTGAATAGCAGAGTGATGTTTACAAAGACTTTTTCTATACTTTATCATTTCATTATATATTGGATCCCCTAAATCATTCTCTCTAACCACTATAACATCTATGGGTATTTTGCTTTTCTTTAAAAGCTGTATCTTTTCGACAACATCTATATGATCTTGATTGTCATCTATAACAACAACAATATCATAGTCGCTATAAGGCTTATTATCACCTCTAGCTCTAGAGCCAACAAGATAAACTTCTTTACCTAGTCCACTTCTACATAAATTATCTATAAAAATTTTAAACTCTTTATCCATTTCCATAACCCTTTCCATCATAACTATATAGAACCTTGTTTTTAAATCATTATGGATCTGCAATACTCTTCACCCACTCAACTACTTTCTTTGCATATTCAACACATCTTCTACCTCTATCAATAGTATACTTAATACTATGTTTACCAGGATATCTTGAAAGTATATAATGTGGTGTTAGAAGCTCACAAGACATTACAACATCGCTAGATGGTTTAAAGCCCATAGCATTCAAAACATCTATTAGCTCTCCAAGATCATGTGTATATGGATGAGATCCCGTAATTGCAATTATAAGCGACTTTAGATAAAGCTCAGATGCCTGATGAGCCTCAAAACACGTTAGCCAGTATATCCCTTCACTAAAATGTCTTTCAGCATTAACTAGAAAAACATCTGCTTTCTCAACCCAATCACTTAACAGCTTAATACCCTTCACAACAACCTCCTACAAACCTTATATCTTATTCTAGTAAGGATATGCTATAGATATTTATAAGGTGTTAGGTCTATCAACACACTCTAAACTCCATTCTAACCGCTCTAAGCACTCCATGAATAAGCAATAGTCTCTTCGCGAACCTCGATATCTTTCTATTAGCGTTAGGGTTCTTTGTGAATCTCTCTTCTTAATCGAGAAGAGGTTTTCCAGTACAAAAGCAGGCTCCAACAAGCCTAGCTGTATACAGAACACTATAGAGCACCTGTAGCCTTCTTTGCTTAGCGAACTCTCTTTAATTTAAATGGCTAGTATGCCTTTAGAGCCCATTCATTGATTCCTATATCTATTTTAAGCCACATCTATCATTTGTGTAACAGTTAATTGAATTGAAGCCTTAAGCCATAATATGAGATTTATTATGAATCACATCTCTAATTATTCTTTAGAAAAATATTGTATCTGTATAAAATAAGCTTATATATTTACTAATAAGAATTTATAGTAAATTGTTTTGGTGCTTATGGTTTGTCTATAGTTAGACAATTTGTTGAAAGGTTTATTATAGGTGCTAAAGATTGTAAAACAATTGATTGCATATTAATTAAACTTTCATCAGCTTTATATGATATACGTAGCTATGCTTCTGCATCACTTAATAATTATTCTGCTTCACTACTTGTCAATGAATTTCTACACGATTTTGAGACTATGAGAATTCTCTCGGGTCTAGCTCATGAAAAAGATTATGTAGTGATGAAGATTCTACATGATCCAAGATTTACAATACTTAATCAATACTCTCATTTAATAATTGCATCTATTGATGAGGCTAGTAAAAAAGTTGAACCTATAAAAGTTTTTAGTAGTGATACAAGAGCCCCTACATGGCAAATAGAGCAACAGGAGATTCATAGTGGGATCCTCTATAATGAGGGATATAAAGAACATAGCAAGAAAAGGGGTTTTAGACCAGTTTCTAGTTTATTTAACAAAGTCAAGAAATCTATCTCTATTAAGATAATTGTTGTATTGATAATTTTGATCATATTGACTATAGCTATAATAGCTATGAACATGTCTAGAGTATCATATAGATAAAACATGTCTAGTCTAATACAATACAATTTAGAAAGCATGTTATTTAGAGTTCAACAGCAATCATCTAAAAACACTTTACCGCGAAATATACATCTTATTATTTTAAGTAGCTTGTTGCTATATTCTATTATTAATTAAAGCCATAAAAAATCTATTTAGATAGAAATTAATATGGTTTTTATTTCAAGTGGTTTCATTTCTATTTCTAAGGTATTGCCATCAACAATATTTAACTCTCTATATGTTTCTGTCTCAATAATATTTGTTTCAACTGCTTTTGTTAGCTGCTTTGAAAATCTTATTGTTACTGTCTTAACATCTTTATAGGGGTTAAATAATCGCAGTATATATCCATCACCATTCTCTGACTTCTTAAATGCTCCAAATACTATACCATCTGGTTCAATGTTAAATAAGCTGAATGTTTTTGTCGATGGCTCTACATCTTCGATTACCTTTAGCTTAAACATTTTCTCAAGAGCTATCTTAGCTAAGTTAGCTTTACTATAATCCCCTATATGTGGATAGATATAGTAGATGGTTTCAAACTCGCCTAGGTCACTCCATGGATTTGGAAACATAGGGGATCGGATTAAGCTCAATGCTATCTTATTTCCTATGGCTGTATATCCATGTCTAGATGGTGCTACTATAGCTAACCCAGCTTTATCATCATATATCTCAGCCCATCTAACAGCTGGTACCTCGAATCTTGCTTTCTCCCATGACGTTTCTCTAGAGGTTGATCTTTCTATAACACCATATGGTATGTCATATACAGCTTTTTTAGAGTTTAGTGTTGTTTCAAACCACGCTTTTATCAAAAGGCTTTTCTCCTTCCACACAATCTTATTCTTAATCTCAACAACTGGAGAATCTTTATAGAGACATATGCTTTGCTTAATTGTTGATAAACCTATACCTCTATTTACATCAACACATGCTACTAAAGGTCCTTTTGAAACAATAGTGGGTTTTTCAATAAGCTTCATATCCTCTCCTTGTGTAAGAAACTCGTCGGTTACATCCCATGCATCCCATCTCCCAGGTCTATCAATATGTGCTACAAGTCTATTTGAGGGTGCTGAAAGCATCTCTATACCCTCCTTCTTCAGCTTTAACGATGATATATTACCACTGCTATAATCTATTTTTAGAGATATATATTCATTCTCCATAACAATACCATCTTGTTGCTCATATACCTTTACACCCTCTGAAGCCTTGCAACTCTTTTCTGAATATCTATATACAGTATATCCTGTTGGTGGAGCTTCTACATAGATGTAATAGCCATCTACATCCTCTTGACATTCAACATCCTCGGGCAACCCACCAACTTTATCTACTTTAACAATATCTTTTCTTCTCCATGGAAGTATATTAAATATTGCAACACCTCTATCAATAGATTTTGCAGTAGATGTTATGCTTCTTGCATAGTTTTTAAATGCGATATTTGACTTCTCTATAACCTTTGAAAGATCGTTTATTGAATCATCGTATACTTCTTTAATAGATGAACCTGGTATTACATCATGGAATTGGTTAAATAATACAAGCTTCCACAACTCGTCTATATCTTCTTTATTGTATTTAGAAGCCTTGAGAATTTCAGCAATAGTTGCTATAGCCTCATACTCCCTTATGGCAATCTCTGCTCTAGCCATATATTCTTTCACAGGTAGATTAGTTGTATATGTACCTCTATGTATTTCAACATATAGCTCATCATTCCATATAGGCATCTTCTCAAGGTATTTCTTTAAAGCCTCTATATATTCACCTTCATTGAAATACTTAACACTTGGTATCTTTGGCATAATGTTTATTAAATCTACATATTCTAGCATTTCTCTTGTTGGACCTCCACCACCATCTCCATATCCATAGCTATAAACTAGAAAAGGTACTATATCCTTGTTCTTATATATGGCCCAGTGTTTCTCAATAGATAAGGGTGTTAAAGGCTCATTATATCCTGTTACAAGCACTTGAACAGGTATCTCTGAACCATCTACACCTCTCCATATAAATGAATGCAGTGGAAACTCGTTAGTATCGTTCCACATAACCTTATGCGTTATAAAAACCTCTATACCACTCTTCTTCATAATTTGTGGAAGCGATGCGGCAAAACCAAAGCTATCTGGTATCCAGCCAATCTTAGCTATTTTGCCAAACCTTGATAAAAAGTATCTCTGGCCATAGAGAAACTGTCTAGCTAGAGACTCTCCATCTACTAACTGAACATCGCTTTCAACCCACATACCGCTAACAATAATCCATTTACCTTCTTCAACAAGCTTTTTAATTTCTTCAAACAGTTTTGGCTCTAGCTTTTCAATCCATTCATAATACTGTGCAGAGCTTTGAACATATGTAAACCTTGGATACTCTTTCAATAGCCTTATAATCGTTGAGAATGTTCTTATGCTTTTCTCAATTGTTTCACTTCTTGGCCAAAGCCAAGCAGCATCTATATGGCTATGACCAGCTATATATAGAACCCCTGCTTTGCCATATCTCTCACTAATTTTCCTAAGCTCATCAAATAAACTTTTCTCAATTTTCTTAGAGATAGCTATAACCGTGTCTATAGATGTGTAGTTAGCTTCCGGTTCTTTCATATACCCCTTTAAAATACCGACGCCATAGACTCCTGAGATATATAGATAGTCCCCATACGGATTCCTTAAATCCCTTCTATTGAAATACTGGGCCAAGGGTCTTTCATATATTAAAGATATTAATGTTGTAATTTGCCAAATTGCTGGAACAACCCTTACATCTGACATAATTTTATAGAGCAACATCTCCACATCTTTTCTAACAGGGTCTTCTCTAGGTAGCTGCTCTATATAGCTTAATAAAGCTAGAATTCTAAGTCCTAATCTAATAACATTCCACTCAACTTCAACAAGATAAGAGTTTTCGAACCCCATATACCATCTATGGAATCCAAACATAGTTCTCGGCGATATTCTAAGCTCAATTTCATGGTCTCCAGGCTCTATTGGTATATATGTATGAGCCTCATCTATACCTCCATAAGGCTCTCCATCAACTTTTAACAAAGCGTTTCCTTGAAGAACCACTTTTAGAAACCATGTCGATGAATCCAAAGATTTTTTTGGAACACTAATCTTTGTTCTAAATGTAAATAATTTACTAGGTTCGCATTCAATAGCTATAGGTAGCTTAACGTCCCTGCCATCTAAATACCAGTTAACTACAGGAGCAATTCTTATTACAGACGATGCCATTATATCAAATACTCTCCTCTCAACATCTCTTAAATCCATATAACCTACCTCAACAAAGTAAATAGACCCCTCAGATATAAAAACCTATAGCTCTAGACCTATAACAAAATAATTCAATTTTATCTACCTAAAAACAAAGTTAAGGTTAAAACCTTACATATCTCTTATATATCTATATATCTCGATACACAGCATAATATTTTGTTATGGTGTAAATATGTTAAACGTTATGGAAATCAGAGAAGATTTCCCTATACTTAAAAAAGAGATTAATGGAAAACCCCTTATATACTTTGACAATGCAGCGACCACCCATAAACCAAATCAGGTCATAGATGCTATAACTAGGTTCTATAGAGAATACAATTCAAATGTTCATAGAGGTATGCATACACTTTCCCAAGAAGCTAGTATGTTATATGAAGAATCGTTTAACGTTATTTCGAAATTTATTAATGCATATTCTTGGGAAGAGGTTATAGAGGTTAGAAATACTACTGATGGGCTTAATATGGTTGCATGGGGATGGGGTTTCTTCAACCTAAAGCCAGGCGATGAAATCATACTTACTGTTATGGATCACCATAGCAATATGCTTCCTTGGAGAATAGTTGCTGAAAGAATTGGTGCTAAAATCAAATATGTTGATATTAAAGATGATGGCGATATAGATTATGAGCAACTTGAACAGCTTATAAGTGAAAAAACAAAGGTTGTTGCTATTACAATGGCAAGCAATGTACTTGGAACAATAGTTGATGTAAAAAGGGTTTGCAAAATAGCTCATTCTGTTGGAGCTATTGTTGTTGGTGATGGTGCTCAATATGTACCTCATGTTCCAACAGATGTAAGAGATTTGGAAATAGATTTCATTGCTTTTAGCGGCCATAAAATGCTTGGACCTACAGGTATAGGTATTCTATGGGGTAGAAGAGATGTGTTGGAGGAGATGAAGCCTTTTAGAGTAGGAGGTGATACAATAAAGGATGTTACTCTAGATGCTATAGAATGGCATGATCTTCCATGGAGATTCATAGCAGGGACTCCTCATATAGCTGGTATGATAGGTCTAGCAGAAGCTGTTAAATATCTAATGAGAATTGGTATGGAGAATGTAAGACAACACGATATAGAGTTAACAGAATATACATTAAGGAAATTCAAAGAACTGGGAGATGAAGTAACTGTACTAGGACCTATTAACTCCGAAAAACGAACAGGTATAGTGTCATTTAATTTAAGTGGTCTACATTACCATACAGTTGCCAAGGCTTTAGACTCATTTGGAATAGCTGTAAGAAGCGGTGGGCACTGTGCCCATCCACTACACTATAGATTAGGATTCAAAGGCTCTGTAAGAGCAAGTTTCTACATATATAACACAATAGATGAGATAGACACATTTATATCAGCGCTAAAGTTTATTATAGCTTTAAAAGATATGCTTTCCAAAGAAAGAATAGAAGATAGATGTACAGGTACATAGCCATACATTACAATATATTAGGTAAACCCTAAAACTGTCTAGTTTTAGATATTGTAAACAACGTCTTTAAATACACTTTATATCATTTATGTAAATATTTCTCTTTTAAAACCAAAGACATGGTAGAATTACTTTAAGTGGGAATATGCCTAAAGTTGCCATTATTATGGGTAGTAAAAGCGATTGGGAATATATGAAAGAAGCTGTTGATTTGTTAAAACAATTTAGAGTTGAGGTTGAGACAAGGGTTCTCTCAGCCCATAGAACACCTGAAGCTGTATTCGAATTTGCCAAAACAGCTAGTGAGAAAGGCTTTGAAGTTATTATAGCTGGTGCTGGTGGTGCAGCCCATCTACCTGGTGTTATTGCTTCCCTCACCCATTTACCTGTCATAGGTGTTCCAATACCTTCTAAGCATCTTAACGGCCTCGATTCTTTACTTTCAATTGTTCAAATGCCATATGGAGTTCCAGTAGCAACTGTTGCGATTGGCAATGCTAAAAACGCTGCATTGCTTGCCTTAAGGATTCTAGGGATAAAGTATTCAGAAATTGCTGAAAGGGTTAAAGAGTTTATGGAGAAAATGAAAAACGAGGTTTTATCTATAAAGCTTGAATAGCCAAGAATAAACATTTTTATAACAATATCGAAACTGATATGATTATTGCAATTGCGTTGCGAAACTATATTTTTAACTTTATATTTTTAATTATTTTTAATATAGTAGCAACTATTGTTATATTTATCAATTTAAAGATCATGAAACTTATAAATATAACCTTTTAAACATCCTTGGATTCAAAATATTATTATATCTCCTTGAAAAGACTTCAAAATTATTCTCCCACCCCCCTCAACCACTTCACCAAGTATATACGCCTTAAAACTATGTTTTTCAATATATGAAACAAGGGCATCTACATTATTTCTACTTGTTGTTAAAACCATTCCAATACCCATGTTAAAAACTCTATACATTTCCTCTATAGAAATATTACCAAGTTTCATAATCAATTTAAATATTTTTGGAGGCTCTGGCATTGTTAAAACAATATCAATGTTAGATGATATTATTCTTCTTAGCTTTGTAAAAGCACCACCTGTTATATGAGCAGCTGATGTTATAAGATTTCTTTCTATTACTTCTAAAATAAGATTTGAATATATTGCAACAGGATTTGCAAGTTCTGTTGATAGGTTAACATCTTCGATTATAGAGTTATAATCTAGCTTTGCCTCTTCTAAGATTTTTCTAACCAGGCTATAACCATTTGCATGAAGACCTAGGCTAGAAACCCCAACAACAACATCACCTACGTTAGCCCTACTAGCAAAATCCTTCTGCTTTATCCCAAAAACTGTACATATAACATCGATACCGTTGACTAAATCGGGTAAGATAGCTGTTTCTCCACCTAATATCGCAACACCTGCAACTCTAGCTGCATCTACAACACCTTCAACAATCTCTTTAAATGTCTCTTCATCAGCTCTTGGCATTGCTATATAGTCAATAATTGCAATAGGCTTTACACCACTACATACAACATCATTTACATTCATAGCTACACAATCCCATCCAGCAACCCTAAGTTTCTTAAGCCTTTGCAAAACAATTGTTTTTGTGCCAACACCATCAACATGAAAAGATATCTCCAAGTCTCTGTATTTTAGAGTTGATGCATAGCTTCCTAGACCATCTACATGATATCCCATTTCATTATTTAGCTTATCTATTAGCTCTAGTACGTAGCGATGCATAGATCTATGCTTAGATAAATCAATACCTGCTTTGCTATATGTCCAGCCCATAGAATCACTCTATAACAATGTATGAGACAGCTTTTCTAGCTTTCTCTAAAGCTTCTTCAATATCTCTACCCCTTGCTAAAACAACAGCCATTCTTCTATCTCTATATGTAAAAGGCTTTCCAAAAACCCTTATATCAACACCCTCTATTTTAAGAGCTTCATAGACCCCTATAATTCTTGGAGCCCATATATTTTCCTTATCCGTATATATAGCTATGGAAGCAGCTGGTGTAAGTATTCTTGGCTTTGGAACTGGAAGACCCAAAACAGCTCTAACATGTATTGCAAATTCGCTTAGCTCTTGACTAGCCATGGTAACCATTCCAGTATCGTGTGGCCTTGGAGCAACTTCGCTAAACAGTATCCTGCCATCTTTACCTAAAAACACCTCTACACCAAAGATCCCAAGACCTCCAAGACCATTTGCTACCTTAATTCCTATCTCTTTAGCTTTTCCAAGTATTTCTCTAGACTTTGTTGAAGGCTGCCAAGACTCTATATAGTGATATTTTCCATATCTCCAATGCTCAACAGGTTCACAAGCCTCTGTAACAATAGATGAATCCCCAACATATCTATATGTTAATACTGTGAACTCTGTTTCTAGTTGTATAAACTCTTCTACTATGACTCTTCTACTTCTTCCCCTAGCATGTGAAACAGCATATTCATAAGCCTTTCTAACATTGTTTGGACTTGGCTCAATAACTTTTACATGCCCGTGGCCACTACTACTCATCTCAGGTTTTATTAAACATGGATATCCAACCTTATCACATGCATCAACAGCTTCATCAGGGTTTTCAGCAAAGCTGTATCTAGTTGTTGGAACCCCTAGGGCTTCAGCTGCAAATTTTCTAAGCTCAATTCTATTCATAGCTATTCTAACAGCTTTAGCGTTTGGAATCACGTGAAATCCTCTTGATTCAAGATCCTCTAAAGCTTCATATGATATAGCCTCTATCTCAGGTACTATAACATCTGGATTCTCTCTTTCAACAACAGATTTAACTGCAACAGGATTCAACATATCGATAACATATCTCCTATGGGCAACATGCATAGCAGGTGCCCAGTCATATCTATCAACAACAATGACCTCTACACCAAGTCTCTGTGACTCTATAGCTATCTCCTTACCTAGCTCCCCACCTCCAAGTAAAACCATTTTTATTGGCTTTCCAAACATCGGTGTTGCAAGATAGTCTCTTTTTATATAACTAGCCATTTGGATTTCACCTTACAAAACCTATTAAAGGATTATTTAAAACACCTTCACCAGGAACCCAAACAAGCATTTTTCCAAGTAAGCCATTTTTAGTTCTAGACTGATATACTATTCTAATTCTATTTGCAGTTTTAACTCTATCTTCTAAAAGTTCTTGAGAACCAATATCACTTCTATAGAAAATAGGCCAATTATCTAAAGATACAATCTGTGAAACAGCTTTCTCAACCTTTGTATAGACATCTTTATAGCTATTGCCATGGCAAACAATCTCAAAGGCTCTAGAACCCTTGGTATATAGCCTACCATCAGCTCCAAGCTCAACACTCGCATATAGAACCTCACAACCTAGCTCTTTAACTCTATTCTCATCAACTGTTATTGGATGCCCTGAGGCTAGCTTCTTATCATCTGGATACCCAGCAGGTGCAACAGCTTTCACAATAGTTACAATATCTTCGTCTATAACAATCTTAGCACCAGCAAGCCTTCTCTCAGCAGCTCTATCTAGAACCTCTAAAAAGTCGCTTTTAACTATTGGAACAAGGTTAGATATTTCAGGGTCTCCAAATCTACTATAAAACTCTATTACTGTAGGTCCCCAAACACCTGTTAACATCATCTGCCCTGCAAAGGCACCTATATAAGGCTCTTTAACCTCTCTATTTAAAGCGTTAAGAACATTTGCAACTATATCAATTGTTTTTCTATATTCATCAATAGTTACAAATGGGAGTATCCAGCCTGGTCCCTGTATACTTCCCATACCACCTGTTTCAGGTCCTATATCAAATTCAAATGCATGTGGATGATCTTGGATCAAAGGTAATGGCAAAACATATTCACCATCTGTTATAACCATCGATGTATATTCAACACCCTCAACCCTTTGTTCTACAAGAATTTTGTAATCTATATCACCATATCTACTCACCTCAGCAAATAACTTCTCAACATAGTTTCTCTTAACCTCTGTTCTATCTCTCGATAAATATGCCTGTGTATCTCTAAGAACCTTAACACCCTTTCCACCAGCTTGCCTTGCAGGCTTTATCACAACATCACCTGCATACTCAATGAATTTCCTAGCCTCCTCAACATCTCTAAATGCCTTAAAGTATAACCTTCCCTCTATTTCATATTTCCACATCAACGTTCTTGCAAAAACCTTGCTCTTCTCGATTTCAGCACATCTAGAGCTAGCTCCAAATACCGTAAAACCCTTTTCCCTAAGCACATCAGAAACACCTGAAAACTGAGGCTCTTCAGGTCCTACAACAATAAGATCTGGTGAAATTTCCTCAGAAATTCTAGCAATTATATTAGGATCTGCTGTGTTAACTATAAACCATTTACCCCCTGTTTCAACAGATTCTCTCTCTAGACCAGGGTTTCTATAGTCCATAGCAACATATATTCTTGGCTCAAACACACTTCTTCTAATTAGTTTCGTTATTGCATGCTCTCTTCCTCCAGAACCTATTATAAAGACCTTCAAATCTCTTCACCCCCAAAAAGTTCTAAACCAAAACATCTACCACAAAACCTAAGACCGAACATCTTTGCAACTCTGTTAACATCATCCTTAGAAAGCCAGTGAAGCGAATCAACCTCTAGATAGCTTTTAGCATGTTCTTGAGACAGATTTGCAGCTAGGAGACTAGACATGTCAAGCTTCATTATATTGAATGGACATTGTTTTATAAGTGGCGGTGAAGCTATAAATAAATGTATCTCTTTTACACCAACTCTAAACCTAAGAATCTGCGAAACAGTCTTCATTGTCGAACCTGTAACCATACTGTCATCTACAATGACCACTCTCTTTCCCTCTAAAGAGCTTCTAATAGGATTCATCTTTAGATGTATAGAAACAATTTTTTCAAATGGATCGCTAAAAAGCATAGATCTTCTTCTACCACCAGTTGCAATAAAAGCCATCTCAAAAGGTTTACCAATCCTATTAGCAAACCCTATAGCATAAGGTAAAGCTGTCTCAGGAACGCCAACAACAACATCAACATCATTATTAAGATGCTTTGTAAGCTCTTCCCCAAGAGCTTTTCTAAACTCATAAACACTAACACCATCAACAATTGCGTCATGTCTTGCAAGGTATAGAAGCTCAAAGAAACATAAACCACAATCATTGGTATGGTTTATCGATAAAGTTTTCAGCATATGTTTTGAAATATATAAACCTTCACCAGGTTTTAGAAACCTCTTAACATCCCCACCAAGAATATCGATAGCAACACTTTCAGAGGACACTATAACCATGTCAAATCCATAGCCACCTAGTATAAGTGGTGTTAGTCTTGAACCTCTCCATATCACAACTTCTTCTCTATTTGTTAAAATAGCTAGAGATGGTGATGAATAGGTAGCAAATGAGTTGATTGTATTTTTAAAAGCCTCAACCCTATTTCTATTAGATTTAAGAGCATTGATAAGTTCATGAATAAATTCATGGACCTTGTTCCAAGGCCTTTCACATATAACTGCAATCTTTTCATTGCCCTCCTTTTCAACTATAACAGCTTCCTCTACTGGCTCACTATATGTTGCAGCTATTGCAACGTTTCTAATATCATGTTTGTGGATATCATCAAAGTTTTCACTACTGAAGCATTCAATGTCATTGTTATATGTACAAACAATATATTGTTGAAAGCCTCTATGTTGTATTGCCATTAAGCCATATCTAACAATATTTGATAAATTCCAAAGCTCATCAAATGCATATATTGAAATTATTCCATTCATAGAGGCTCCCTAGAAAACATTTTTTCAAGGTCATCAACTGAAAGATTTTTAAATGGATATAAACCTGTGAAACATGCATGGCAAACAAGTGGAAGACCTACAGATTTTAAAAGGCCTTCAAGAGTGTTGTATCCCACACTATCAGCTTCAACAACTTTTGCGATATCTGTTAAGCTCATGGTTCTCCAAGCCAATAACTCATCCCTAGAAGCTATATCTATCCCCATGAAACATGGATATTTAAATGATGGACTAGCTACCCTTACATGAACTTCTTTAGCCCCATAAACTCTAAGCCTATTTACAATACTCCTCATTGTAGTACCTCTAACTATAGAATCATCAACCAGAATAACCTTCTTCCCATCTATAACACTTCTTATGAATCCATACTTAAGCTTTGAGATAAGCTCTCTATATGTTGGTGGAGCTATGAAGCCTCTTCCAATATACTTATTTACAACAATTCCCTCTTCAAGGGGTATTTTAGATTCTCTACTAAACCCTATTGCAGCACCTCTACCACTATCTGGAATAGGTATAACAACATCGCCATTAGCTGGTACATTCTTTGCTAGCTCTTCTCCCATCCTAACTCTAGCAATATATATGCTCACGCCATTGAATATCGAATCTGGTCTAGAGAAATAGACATATTCAAAGATACATGGCGATACAAGTGCAGGGGTAGAAGTCCTTGTAAGCTCTATCGAAGATCCGTCATATGAAGCTATCTCACCAGGTAATATCTCTTTCCAATTGTTAATCCCTATAACATCTAAAGCTGCTGTTTCAGATGATGCGAAGAACTCCTCATTAGTTACAGCAATTGAAAGAGGTCTAAAACCTCTTGGATCTTTGGCAACAACTATTCTAGGCTCTGAGGTTAAAACTGCTATGCTATAGCCTCCTATAACATAGTTTGGTAAAACCTTTAAAGCCTCTATAAAATCATTTCCAAACTCCTTAGCAAGTTTATATAAAACTTGTGCAAATACTAAGGTATCACCATTAATCACCTTTATATTGAATTCTTTAGCTAGTTGAATATAGTTGGCAATAGTACCATTAAAAACAATAGCAGCTTTAAACCTATCCTCTCCTACAACAATTGGCTGTACTTGTGAATCTAAATAACCACCAGATGTTGCATATCTTATATGCCCTATCCCACCAAAAGTTCCTTCAACTTTATATAACTTATATAGATTTGTATAGTTTAGAGCCTCAGATACCAAACCCCTTCCAACAACGCTATAAATATCTCCATTCTTAGTTACAATAGATACCCCAGCTGCTTCTTGACCTCTGTGTTGAAGCTCAAACAACATCGATATTATTGTTGAAACAACATCTCTAGAACCTATATATCCCACTATTCCGCACATCTACATACCACCCTCTATCTCTCTATATAAACTATTGTTATAGATATCCTTCATAGCATTTAAATCCAATATTGCTACAACCTTAGAACCATTGAATATAGAGGTCTTGGAGCTTCCAACAACTTTACCAATTATACTCACATTAACATTCATCTTATTAGCAAGGCTCTTAAACTCGTCAACTCTATTGCTTTTAACTTCCACAATATATCTAGCTTGAGTCTCTGAAAACAATAACTCGTCAACTCTATATATACCTCTAGCATAGACCTTGCTTATATCAACTTCAAAACCAAGTTCACCAAGAATAGCCATCTCCAATAAAGCTATAGCTATACCACCTGTACTAATATCATGAACTGCATTAACAAGACCATGCTTTATTGCATTTAAAATAAACCTAGCATTTCTCAGCTCAGATGCAGGTCTAGGCTTTGGTATCTCACCCTCTTCAATGTTAAACAACTGATGAAGATACTCACTCCCGCCAAGCTCAGGATATGTGACACCTACAATAGCTATTATAGAGTTTGTCTCCTTGAAATCCATAGTCATAGCTTCAGAAATGTTTCTCATTTTACCTACTCCAACAATTGTTGTTGTAGGTTTTACTTGCCTCCCCATGTAGTCTTCATTATAAAAACTCACCTTACCTCCTACAACAGGAAGCTTAAGTTCTTCAGCCATCCATGAAACGCCCTTCAGCATCATTTCAAAGTACCAGAAATGCTCTGGCTTCTCAGGGTTTCCAGCATTTAGCTCATCAACTATTGCAGTAGGTTTTGAACCTACAGCAATAAGATTTCTAAAACATTCGCCAACAGCATTGGCAGCACCATTGAATGGATCTATAGATGTGTATCTAGGGTTAGCATCACCTTTTATAGCGATTCCTCTACTAGAGCTATCTAACAATCTTAGCACAGCAGCATCTCCATATCCAGGCTTTACAACGGTTCTATCTCCAACTTCATGGTCATATTGCTCAAAAATCCATCTTTTCGATGCTATATTTGGAGAAGATAGCAATATTAGAATAGCCTTTTCAATATCTGGCTCTGGGAATGTGTTATAGATGGTTTTTAATCCCTTTAAAGCATCTATAGGTGGATTTGATTCTCTTCTTATAGGCCTTGGCTTTGCAAGCTCCTTTGCCGGAACCTCTGCAACTTTAATACCATTGTAAAACACTTTTATAATACCATCATCTGTAAAATACCCTATGATGCTATACTGTATATCAAGTTTATTTAGAGTCTCTTCAACATCTCTAATCTTAGCTATGTCTACAACAATAAGCATTCTCTCTTGGCTTTCAGAAACAAGCATTTCTAAAGCTGTAAGTTTTTGCCTTGTATGAAGCTTTTCAAGCTGTATAACAACACCTAGATTGTGATCCGAGGCTATCTCACTTATTGCTGTTGTTAGACCTCCACCGCCAAGATCCTTAATATATTTAACAAGCTTTCTAGATACAAGAAGCTGTATAGAGTCTATTAGAAGCTTTTCTGTAAGAGGGTCGCCAACCTGTACAGCACCAATATCTCTATCAACATCCTCAGAAAGAGGTTTTGATGCAAAGCTACTTCCAAGTAATCCATCTCTACCTGTAGCATTACCTATAATCAAAATGAGATCTTTTGGCTTTGGAGAATCTAGCACAATGCTATTAATAGAAGCTATGCCAATACATGCAACATTGACAAGGGGTTGTGTATTGAATGAAGAATCGAACCATGTATCCCCAGCTACGGTTGGAACACCTATTCTGTTACCATAGTCACTAATACCCTTTACAATACCTCTAATAAGCCAGTTTGAATGGGGATTTCTAGGAATTCCCATATAGAGCATATCGAGAAGCGCTATAGGTTTTGCACCAAGTGATAGAATGTCCCTTACAATACCTCCAATACCTGTTGCTGCACCATTATATGGATCTACAGCTGATGGATGGTTGTGACTCTCAATCTTAAAAACAACAACAATATCGTTAAATAGTTTAACAACAGGTGCATCTCTACCAGGTCCTACTAAAACATTCTTTCCTTCACTTGGTAAAAGCTTTAGAAGAAGCCTACTACTTTTATATGAACAATGCTCACTCCATTGAGCCTCAAACATAGCAAGTTCTTCCAATGTAGGATCTCTGCCAAGAATCTTCTTAATTTCATTAATTTCTTCTTTTGTTAGTGGCATTACCATCCCCTTTTTAATGATTTATTAAGACTCTCAAATATTATCCTTCCACCAGCCCTGAACCCTCTAGGCACTAAAACATCTTCAGATGCTCTTTCAGGATGTGGCATAAGACCAAATATCATGCCATCTTCCGTAGCAACTCCTGCTATATCATAAATACTACCATTTGGATTGAAACCTGGGGAATATTTTAGGAGTGGGGAGTTAAGAAGAATACTTTTATATGTTTCTTCATCAACATAGTATCTTCCCTCTGCATGTGCAATAGGCATGTCAAGTTCTTGACCATCTCTAGCTAGGGAAAGCCATGGCCCTTTAGCTCTTTCAACAAATGTTTTAACCCATCTACAAATAAATCTACCATTCTCATTATACAGTAGAGCTCCTGGTAATAGATTTGCTTCAACAAGGATTTGAAAACCGTTGCAAATACCCAAGATAGGTATACCCTTATCTTTAGCATCCTTAAGCTTTTCAATAGCAAATGTTTTAGCAGCTATAGCTCCAGCCCTAAGCCAGTCTCCATAACTGAAACCCCCTGGAATAATAACACTGTCCCAATGATCTAAAGAGAAATCTTTGTACCAAATAATCTCTGCATCAAGTCTAAAGATATTTCTAAGAACGTGGGCAACATCTTCATCACAGTTTGTTCCAGGAAACTTAAGTATGGCAATTTTAGGCATGGATCCTTACCTCTATATCATGGACAACAGGGTTGTAGATCCTTAGCTTTTCACAGATCTCCTTAGCTATTTTGATAGCCTCTTCACTATTGCTAGCATTTATAGAGAGAAGTATGTATTTTCCAGTTCTAACCTCTGAGACCATTGAATAACCTTTTCTGAGGATAAGATGCTTATGAATAGTTTCTCCTTCTGGATCTCTAACACCCTTTTTATTTGTTATTATAACCTCAACTTGCTGGATAGATGTCATCTATATTCACTTCAATTATTTTAGCAAGTCTTAAATAAGCCTTAAGAAGAAGACCAACATCCTTAGTTCTTCTGAAGATTTCTTTATCAAGATGATTATTATTCTCATCAAGAACTCTAAATGTATCTCCAGAAATCTCATCAGCCAATACAATATCTTTTGATTTAGATATACCAAACTCTAACTTTATATCAACAAATTTCAGATTTTTAGAAGAGAAAAAACTCAACAGAATTTCATTGATTTTCAAACTAGTCTTCTTAATGTAGTCAAGTATATTAAAATCTAAAACCTGTGTTCTAATTAAATCTTCTTCAAGTACAAGTGGGTCATGTAGATCATCATCTTTATAATGAAACTCTATTAACGGTGGCTCAAGTTTTTGAAGAGGTTTGTAAAGAGGTATTCTCTTTAGTAAAGATCCATAAGCATAGTTTCTTACAATAACTTCAACAGGTATTATTTCAAGCCTCCTTACAAGCATTTTTCTATAGCCATCATAGTCTATCAAATGGGTCTTTATACCAGCTTTATCAAGAAGCTTAAATAGATGGGTAGATATCCTTGCAGTCAAAACACCTTTACCTAAAGCAATAGCCTTAATAGCACCATCAGCAGCTGTAACATCGTCTTTGAATTCAATTATTAGAGTATCTTCATCTCTTGCATAAACACGTTTACTTTTACCTTCATAAATAAGCTGTAGATTCATTATAACCACATTTATTTTAATTGTGTAATACGATATATAAGCAACTCATTTACATATTCTAAGATATATATACATAAATATGTAAATATAGAAATACAAATATAGAATACATTATAGTAAAATATAATTAAAAATCTCTAAATAAAAACATACTCAACTCTAATAAATATGTTTTTAGTTTTTTGAAATATGTTTTCAATACTACATCAATAGGCTAAGACTAGAACACTATTGTATAATTGTTTCTTCTTTGAATTGAGTTTGAATGTTAATTTTTATCTATTCTTCTAAATTAAAAAAAATTATATACTATTTCTCTAGCGGATACTTTGAAAATATAAGTAGAGATGGTATTAATATCAGACCACTAAATATGTATACAGTTCTAATACCAAGGTCAAATCCTGTTGTATAACCTAAATATTCTAGAAATATAGATGTTAATATACTTGCTAATCCAGCCATACTTTTAGTTATAAATCCCTGTGCACCAAAATACATAGCTTCTCTTCTGTACCCTGTTATCTTCTCATCAATATCTGTTATATCAGCTATAAAAGCGTTGGGAAGCATTAACAGTGGTGTTACAAAGAAGCCTCCAAGAAAACCCATAGCAATTAAAAACATCTTTGACATAGCCTTGAACATCCCTGTTGTAGATAACAATAATAGCGGTATAGTAAATAAACCAATGCCAATCATATATAGCTTCTTCTTACCATATCTAGAGGCAAGGTGTTTATATAGTGGTAGAGTTAGAATTGATGTGGCTATTAATGGAAGATAGAACAATGCTACATCAGCTTCGCTTAGACCACCACATACAGTAACTAGATATGGGAGGGCGATTTGAGCCATTGTAGTTGATAATACTAGTATAGCTGTTGGTATTAAATATATTACAAATACTTTATTTGTATAAGTCACTTTTAATGCAGTCAATAAACTAAGTCTACTTGCAATTTTTTCACTTGCAGTAAACCTTTCTCTAAAACCCAACAATATTGGCAACATACTAGAGGTAGCTAATAATGTTAAAAATACAGATGTATTTAAAAACCCAATCATCCCGAGAAGAATAGGAACTATAACACCTCCTATCACTAGCGATACTTGACTAAAAAGAGTTTGATAAGCAACAAGCTTAATTCGCTCATTGTCATCCAAAGCTATCTCTGGTAATAAAGCTAGATAAGGTGCAATCGCAGCTGTATAACCAAACCAAAACAAACCTAATAAAATGCCAGCATATATAGCATTCCATATAGAATAACCCCATATTAATGGTCTCCATATCAATATCTGGCTAAGAGCCATTAAAATAAACCCCACTAATATAAATGGTTTTCTCCTCCCCCACCTAGTAACTGTTCTATCACTCCAATAACCTATCAAAGGATCCGATATAGCATCAATAGCCCTTCCAAATAAATTAACAATACCTATAGCAACTATAGGAGCTAGTGGTACTAGGTTAACACCTTCTGGAGGAGAATAATAGTATAGAAGCCATCCAACAATAAGAGAGGATCCTATACCCATCAAATTACCATATCCATACAGAAAAGATTTTATATTAGACATGCTACTTCGTGACATTCCATCACCATTTATAGATCTGTGCCTTGAAAGAGATATAAAAGACTTTATGACTTATAAAACTACTACGATAATCAGTAACTTAATAAATATATCATAATTTGAGATTAAGAAAATCCTTATCTAAATTAATTAAAATTATTTTTAGCTTTACAACTATAATATATAGTATTCATTATCATTAAGAGGTTATGTAATTGTTACCCATTTTAAGAATAGACAATATAATTTTATGCAACATTATTAAAAGAATTAATAGATTTGTAGTAAGGGTTAATATCAATAATGTTGAAACACTTGCCCATTTAGCTAACACTGGTCGTTTAAGTGATTATTTAGTTAATGGTAAAATAGGTTTCTGTATACCGATTAAAGCTTCTAAGCTAAGATATAGAATCATTGCTATTGAAGACCAAGAATATGCTGCTTTAATCGATACAAAGCTACATGAAGTAGCATTTATAGAATCTATAAAGAGAAACTTTATTCCATGGCTACCTAACTGTTTTATCTATGGTAGAAACATCAATGTTGATGATTCTATAATAGACTTCGGCCTTCTTTGTAATGGTTCTAAAATCTTTATAGAATTAAAGAGTGCTGTGCTTAGAATTCAAAACATATATGCCTCTTATCCTGATTGTCCATCTAAAAGAGGTAGAAAACAATTAGAGTCTTTATCTAAAATAGCTAAGTATGTTAAGTCCTATGTAGTATTTATAGCTGCATTACCAAATATAAAAGGATTCAAACCGAGTTGTGATATAGATCCAGACCTATGTTCTGCAATGAAAATAGCGTATAGAAATAACGTTGTATTTAAATCTATAAACATATTCTTTGACCCAAAAAACAATAATATAGTGTTAGCAGATAATGATTTACCAATAGATTTTAACTTCAATTAAACATTAGAATGCAATAGATAATTTAGGTTTCTTATTATTAAAACTTGATAGTTGGCTTGTATTCATAAAAGTTTTATTCCTTCAAATAAATTATATTCTCCATTGGCTTACTTTATGAAGATAAACTAAATACATTTCAATTCTATTAAATTTTAGTAAAACATGTCACAATGATTCTTAAAAATATTTATAGTTTATGAATGTGCAATATTATTCTATTTTTTAATATATTTATCTAACTTCTTATCTTCTTCGCTATATTCGAATCCCAATCTACATATTATTCCTTCATCTCTACACAGCTCCAATATATTTTCATAGAACTTTTCCCAATTATATTTTATACTCATTTGTGCTATTTGTCTAAGATGTTTATTGTTCCACATAAATCTCTTTACCCTTAGTTTATCTATATATAACATGCTTTTTGTTTCCTTAGCTAAACTTATTATCTTTAAAATCTCGTCAATACTATCGTTATAACCTGGTATTACTGGACCATAGAATATCCATGTCTTTATACCTTCATTTGAAAGTCTCTTTAAAGCTTTTATTCTCGCTGTTGGCGGTGATGAGAATGGTTCTAAAAGCTTTATTAAGGAGGTGTTATTTGTTGAGGTTATTGTTATACCTATATCTATGAAGTCTCTATATCTCTTTAAAATCTCAAGGTCTCTTAATATAAGAGAGCTCTTCGTCTGTATACTAACTTTGAATCCATTTTCAACTAAAATCTCTATAGATTTTCTAGACAGCTTATATATTGCTTCAATAGGTTGATAGCCATCTGTTATAGTTCCAAGACCCACAATACCTTTTCTAAACCTCTTAACCTCTCTACTTAAAACATCTATAAGATTTCTCTTAACAACAACTATATGGCCCCAGTTGTCAACAACATTTCTAAACCTTGTATACATTTTCGCATAGCAATATAAACAGCCATGTGCACATCCTATGTATGGATTAAGGGCATAATCTAGGTCAGGTAGACCAGATCTAGACAAAGCATTATTAATATCAACTTCAGCTATCTGAATTTTCATTAAATCTCTAAACTCTTTTACCTTTTACTAAAGACTCTAGACTATACACTATTTAAAATTTACTTACATAAATATTTCTTAGCAACACATCTTCACTAAAAATATTTTCATTTAGTAAACAGATTAATTACATTGCAAAAGTATGTAGGAACTATTTACTTTGATAACATTAACTTGAGTATTTTTGTATTATATGCCTAAACATTTTTATAGACTATAAAAGCTTTTAAACCTCTATCATTTCATTACAAGTAAGGTGTGGTTTATTGTATCATGGGATATAGCATTAGCTATATCACTATATATAGTAGCTATTGTAATATCAATAATTCACGCTATTAAAAAAGATTCTGATGAAGAAAGCTGTGGTGAGGCTTCATGATATTAGCTATAGTCTTTATAGCTATATATTTTTCTTTGCTTATAGCAATAGGTTTTATCGGTATGATAAAAACAAAAACTATTGAAGATCTCTATGTTGGTGGTATGAAAATTGGAGGAATTGTCACAGCACTATCGTTTTTCACAACATATTTTAGCTCTGTTATATTTATTGGTGCCACGGCTCTTGGTTGGAAATATGGTCTTCCAATTGTTTGGAAAGACGTCTTTGTTGTTTTAATTGGAACAACTTTAGCTTTCATCTTTTTAGGTCCAAGGCTTAGGAATGTTGCTGCAAGGCTTAAAGCGTTATCAGTTATAGAGCTTATTGAGAAGAGGTTTGGATCACGTCAACCAAGTCTTGCTGCTGCTATAGCTATGATAATAGGGCTTACTGTTTATGCTATATCTATACTGATTGGAACTGCAAGAGCTTTAGAGGTTATTATGGGAATGAACTACAATATAGCTCTTTTAACAACAGCTATAATAGTGCTGATATATACAGCTCTTGGTGGTTATCTTGGGCAGGTTTGGACCCAGGCTTTTCAAGCTATATTTATGATGTTTATGGCTATAGCTATAGCCTTTGTGTCAATGATTAATGTTGGTGGCTTTACAGGATTATTTAATACCCTATCCTCTATAGATTTAACACTGGTTAAATGGCCATATAGAGACTTTTTACCTTTGTTTATGCTTTATCTAAGTCTTGGATTTCTTGGATGGGGAAATCCAGCACTTCTTATGAGGTTTATAAGCATAAGGAATAGAATATCATTAAAAAACGCATCAGTTATTGCAACAACGTTGGTAGCTATCTTAACACTTTCACTAAACCTTGCTTCAGCTGCTTCAAGAGTTATTGTAAGTGATGTTAAGGTTCCAGATTATGCATTTTCATATCTTGTCCAAAGAATATTTCCCACAGGCTTCGATATGTTATTTCTTGTAGCTATTCTATCTGCTTCTATGTCAACTATAGCCCCTATGATATCAACCTTAACACAAATCATTGTAAAAGATCTCAACATATTTAAAAGCAGCAAAAATAATAGTAGTGGTTTTGAGTTTAAACTCTATAGAACTGTACTAACCCTAGTTACAATAATATGCATTTTATTTTCATTAAATCCACCCCCAATGTTGATGGTGTTATTCGGCGTTACAACATCTATATTATCAGGTGTTTTAACAGGTCCAATGATATATATACTCTTTTGGAGAAAAACAACAGCAACGGCTATAACAACTTCAATTATAGCAGGTCTCGGCATAGCAATAGCAGTAGCAGCTTATGGAGGATTCAAGTTTCCATGGACATACTATTCATTTGCACCAACAATAATAGCATCATTTATAATACCTCCAATTGTAAGCATGTTCACAAAACCACCACCAAAAGAACTCTTAGATAAAATATTTACAAAGTGTTGAAAAATATAGCCATCTCTATATCCTTTCAATTTTTTATTTAAAATCGATGAAAAACCTATATTGATATCTTCAACAAACTTTTGCTTTCTCATAAGATTTATTGTAATAATATAGACCGGTTACAACATATCGTCTAATTATAATTTTTGGTTAATAGATAGATAAAAAAAGGATAGAGTTACGGCTAATCTCCTTCTAACCTAAAGGTTAAGACCTTTCTCTAAACAATTCCTAAATGAGAATCTATATTAAGATATAGCTATATTAATGTGGTTATTTAAAACAGAAACGGCTGGTGTTCAAATGCCAGTGGTATATGTATATATGTGGAGTGGGCTATCAAAAGAAGCCAAGGTAAAAATAGTTAAGGGTATTACAAAAGTTTTTGAAGATATAGGAATACCTATACATGCTGTTGAGATTATAATTCATGAAATTTCAAAAGAGAATTGGGCTATAGGTGGAGAACTAGCTAGTGAAAGATTTAGAGATGTTAAGCCTCCATAAGTTGCTTTACTTAAAGATCTATCCTTTTTCCCATTCTAAAGAACAAGATTTTCAGTTATAAGAAATGACATAAGATATGCCATTGTTAGATACTCTACTGTGCTTATAAAATTCTTAGAGATTCCACCAATGTAAAAATAATTTTCATGTAAATGTTTAAATGTTTTAATTAACCGCATTAGCGAATCTTTTTATAATCGCTAACTTTTTATACTCTAAAAATAAAATGTTCTCGGTGGTTAATTTGGCTAGATATAGAGTTATAGTTGATAGAGCTATATGCATATCATGTGGAGCAGCTCCTGCTGCTTGTCCTGAGATATATGAACTTGGAGCTGATAATTTTAAGAATAGAGTGGTTGAAAAATATAGCGTTAAAACTGATGATAATATATCCATTGGCGAGATATCTGAAGAGCTATATGAATGTGCTAAAAGCGGTGCTGATGTCTGCCCTGTTAATGCTATAAAGATTGAGAAGATAGAGGATTGATTTAATGGATAAGAAGAGTTGCTCTAGATGTATATTTTTTAAACCTCATATATATTTTCCATATATAGGTTTTTGCGTCATTAAAGACGCTGGTGTTGTTGATAATATAGAGATTTGCGATAACTTTAAACCTTCATCTTTAGATGAATTGAAGCGTGCTTTAGCTGAAAATGGATGGCTTTACTGCGTTACCTGTAGAAAGATTATAGTGAGTGAAGAGGAGTTAGAGAAGCATATCAAGGAGCATTTCGTTACCTCTAGTGTTTTTATAGATGATGTTATAGCTGAAGAAACTCCAGCTGGTGACTAACTCTGCCATTAAGCGAGGTTGGGGCTATTCTTGGAGGCCCACAAGGAGCTGGAATAGAAACTTCTATGATGGTTATTGGAAGAGCTTTGGCTAGAAGAGGATATGGTTTTATTGCTGATAGAGAGTATTTCTCTAATATAACAGGAAGACATAGCTATATACACATGCTTGTATCTAGCAATAGGATTCCAAGAGCTTTAAAATATCCTGTTGAACTTGTTGCTGCTATGGATGCTGAAACAATATTTATGCATTTTGAAGATATTTCTAGCAATGGTATTGTAATATATGATAGTGGATCACTTAGTAAAAAAATCAGCGATGCTGTAAGCATTGAAGATATAACTAGAAAGAGAATTGAAGATAGATGCAACGATATTAAAGTACAATGTACTGTTGAGTCTCTTCTAAGGTTTCTAGAAAGGGAAAAGGGAGTTAGATTAGCTGAGATAAATTTTCAAAGCGTTCTTAGAAAACTTGTTGAATTAGCTAAGATAGACCCAAGGCAGATATCTAGATATGTTAGCGGCATAATTGTCTCTGCTATAGCTACAATAATGGATATAGACGAAGATGCTGTAAGATACTCCTTATCTACTCAATTTAGAGATAGACAAGCAATTGTTGAACAAAATATTCAACTGTTTAGAATAGTAGCTAACGAGATTAGTAGATATAGAGGTAGCTTAAAGTTAACTAAACCTGAAATAAACATGGATAAAGTGGTCTTTGCATCAGGCAATGATATAGTTGCAATAGCAAAGATTGTTGCTGGTGTTAGATATCAAGGCTACTATCCGATAACACCAGCCTCTGATGAGAGTTTCCTCTTAGAAAGATTTGAATATATAGAAAGCGAAGATACCTTAATAGGACCTATAATAGTTATACAAACAGAAGATGAAATAGCTGCTATAACCTCTGCTATAGGAGCTTCACTAACTGGAGCAAGAAGCTCAACAGCTACTAGTGGACCTGGTTTTGATTTAATGGTTGAAGGTCTTTCTTGGGCTGGTGCAAATGAGGCCTCTGTTGTAATAACATATTATCAGAGAGGGGGTCCAAGTACCGGACAGCCAACAAGAGGGAGCCAAAGTGATTTGCTAAATGCTGTTTTTGCAAGCCATGGAGAATTTGCAAGAGTTGTTATCTCTTCTGGTGACCATCTAGAGGCGTTTTACGACACAGTATTTGCATTTAACATCGCTGAGAAGTTTCAAGTTCCTGTTATACACCTATTAGATAAATTTTTAGCAAATTCTACAGCTACAATACCTATTCCAGATCTAGACCAACTATCAATTGAAAGGGGTAATATCGTAAAAGAAAATAAGGGATATAAGAGGTTTAATCTAAATGAACATGTTTCTCCAAGAGCATTCCTAGGATCTAAAGACATTGTGATGTGGTATTCTGGAGATGAGCATGATGAATGTGGTCATATAGTTGAAGATCCTGAGAATAGAATAGCTATGTACTCTAAGAGAATAGAAAAACTGAGGTTGATTGAAGAAAATACTCCGATAAATAGAAAAATTATTGGCTATGGCGATAAAAACCCGGACTATGTAGTTATAGGTTGGGGCTCTGTCAAAGGCGTTGCGCTAGAAGCTATAGAAATGCTATATAGTAGAGGGATCAGAGGCAGGTATATAAATGTGAAGATGTTATGGCCATTTCCAGCAAAAGAGATTTTAGAAGAGATTTCAAGAGTTCCAAAGAGTAAAGTCATTGCTATAGAGCATAGCTATGGAGCCAACATAATAAAGTTGATAGCTATGTTCACAGGGATATCTATTGATAATAGTATTGTTAAGTTTACCGGTAGACCAATTGTATTAAACGAGCTTGTAGATGCTTTAGAGAAGGTTATTTTAGGTAAGGAGAGAAGAGTGGTGCTTAGATATGGAGCGTAGAGATTATAAAACAAACATCTGGGTTGATTGGTGCCCTGGATGCGGTAATTTTGGAATCTTAACAGCTGTTTTAAAAGCATTTGAGGAACTTGATTTAGAACCATCGAAAACTGTTATAGTATCAGGAATCGGCTGCTCAAGCAAAATACCACATTTTGTAAATGTAAACGGTGTTCATACAATCCATGGTAGAGCAATACCATTTGCAATGGGTATAAAGCTTGCAAACCCAGAACTCACTGTTGTTGTCCATGGTGGCGATGGTGATTTGCTTGGCATTGGAGCAGGACATTTTGTAGCACTTGGCAGAAGAAATCTAGACATTGTTGTTGTTCTTCACAATAATGGTGTCTATGGTCTTACAAAGGGTCAAGCTTCACCAACACTTCCAATGAATGTAAAGACAAAAGCTCTTACAAAGCCAAATATACAACAAGCTTTAAATCCAATCGTTCTTGCCTTAGCATCTGGCTACACATTTGTTGCAAGAGGATACGCATTTGATGGGACCCATCTAAAGAACTTGATAAAAACAGCTATACAGCACAAAGGAGCTGCTTTCATAGATGTTCTACAACCTTGTGTAACATTCAATGATGTATTTACATCAGAGTTCTATAGAAAAGCTGTTTATAAACTAGATAGTGATTCTTCATGGGATCCATATGTTAAAGAGCCTAGAGAATCTAATGAAAAGCTTTTAAAAGCCATTGAAAAAGCTATAGAACCTGGTGCTAGAATACCAATAGGAATATTCTATGTAAATCCTCATGTCTCAACATTTGAAGAAAGGATATCGAATAGAATAAAGTTATATCCAAGAATTAATCCATCTAACTCAGTAATAGAGATCAATAACAGACCTATAATCTCTAACAAACTGTTTAGAGAAATATTCAAAGAGTTTATAGTAGATATTGAAAAACATGTTGAATAAAATAAATTCAATAGCTATAAGCTTTATAGAAAATAAAAGCATATCCTTAAAGAAAGCAAAATCAATTTATATAAATTGTGAACAGAAATAAGACATTAACTTTAAAACACTATAATAATATAATAACAAATATAGAATAATATAGTATCTTCACTATAAACTAATCTGATCAACAAATATTGAAATTCATTATAGAGTAAAATCTAAAACACATCTCTAGAGTATATTGAGCAACATCAGATAACCACTACTATACAACTAATATACCTATACTTCCGTTTATCCCTAAATGCTTATTCTCATTAGTTTATTTTTATTTGTTGTATCTAGGGGCTTCCACCTCGCCTATAGGGATTTTGGTATCCCTACGGGGTCATGGGCTACTGTTGAGCCCAACGGCACGGGGCTCCCATCTACAGAGTGCCTACTAGACTTGGAG
>CAYUUS010000013.1:0-38718 GCA_964447975.1 uncultured Ignisphaera sp.
ACTTGCTACATGAAATATAGTATTCAGGATCTATTAGAGGAGTAGAAAGGAAGTCGATTGCTTGGTGCGGCGGCCGGGATTTGAACCCGGGATCTCCGGCTTGGGAGGCCGGCGTCCTAGACCAGGCTAGACGACCGCCGCTTGAGATATATTGTTAGGGGTAAAATTTTTATATTTTTGTTTTGTTTTTTGTTTTGGTGGTTGGCTTTGGAGTGTGTTGTGAGGTTTGATGGTTTTGATTTTAGGGTTGAGAGTGTTGATTTGTTGTTTGCTGATGGGTCTAGAGAGAGCTGTGTTTTGAGTGAGGTTGTTGGTGGTAGGTATGTGTTTAAATGTGTTAGTGGCTCTCTTACAATATATGTTGATGGTGGGTTGGTTGGTGTTGAGGTTAGCTCTGTTAAGCTTTTGAATAGCCAGTTCTTTGCTGAGGTAATGCTTGGTTTACCTGTTGGTGGTAGGGTTCTTGCTTTGACTCTGCATCCAGATCCTGGTAGATCTATCTATTCCCCAGCTTTTAGATACTATAATCCTTTAGCTGTAGATAGAGAGCCAGCGTCTCCTAAGCCTGAGGATAACCCTGTTTACCCACCAAAATTCGATGTTTTAACCCATGAGGCATTTGCCAAAGGCTTTCCATGTTGGACATACCCAGTTATAGCATCGCCGGAAACAATACCGAGCTACACAATATTTATACTAGCCAAGGCAAACAGCAGCTATATAGCTATGATGGCTCTTAGCAATGGAGATGCAACAGCATATATAGAGCCTGGCTTCAAAATAAAGCTATTTCTAGGAAGAGAGAGATATAGTGTTAGAAAATCCTGGGTTCTATCAATATCTATGTCTAGCGATCCATATGAAGCTATAAAGAAATGCGTTGAATATGCATCAAAAAGAAGCATATTTAAGATGAGAATAGATAAAAAGACACCGATATTTATAGATAGGTTTGGATGGTGCTCTTGGAACGCATTACTAACAGAGGATCTCTCACATGAAAACGTTGTTAGAATTGTGAAGGGTTTAAAAGATAGAGGTGTTCCAATAAACTGGATTATTATCGATGATGGCTGGCAAAACGAGGCTAGAAAAGGCGAGGAATGGTTCATCAGAGTTTTAAAGGATCTATCTGCAAGCAACAGATTTCCAAAAGGTTTAAAGGGACTTGTTGATGAGGTTAAAGAAATTGGTGTTAAACATGTTGGCCTCTGGCATACAATAAATATCCACTGGGGAGGCTTTGAAGAAGATGTTTCTAGAAAGCTTGGTGTAGAGGGATATAGATACCCATTAACAAAAACCTATGTACCACCACCACAAATTGAAAAAGCTATAGAGTTCTATAAAGAGTTCTATAGATGGGTTAAAGAAAACGGCTTCAGCTTCATCAAAGTCGATAACCAGTGGGTTATACATGCCCTTTACTGGGGAGAGTCTACAGTTGGCGAAGCAGCTAGAAATATACAGATAGCTCTCCAAGTAGGTGCAGCTGTAAATGGTCTAGAGATTCTAAACTGCATGTCTATGGCTCCAGAAGACTACAGCAACTACTTTTTAAGCAACGCTATGAGGGTTTCAATAGACTATATACCGTTTTGGAAAGGAGATGCAAAGCTACACACAATATTCAGTATATACAACTCAATTCTATTTAGCTATATAGCTTACCCAGACTACGATATGTGGATATCATATGACCCATATGCAAAGATACATGCAGTTTCAAGAGTTTTTAGCGGTGGACCTATATATATAACAGATAGACATCCAGAGAAAACAGATGTTGAATTGATTAAGAGATTTGTTTTAGAAGATGGAGAGATTATAAGAGTTGATGAACCCGGTTTACCAACAAGAGATATACTGTTTAGAGATCCATACAACGAAAAAACACTTTTAAAAATAGCATCGAGAATTAGAGACATATATCTTCTAGCTCTATTCAATGTCAATAAAGAAGAAACAGAAATATCTGAAGATATATCTCTTAACATACTACCATATGAGTTAAAACACAATAGATATGCATACTATATGGTGTTTAGCGGTAGAAGAGGGGTTATAAATAGAGATGAAAAGATTAAGATAACTCTTAAAGAGTTAGAGACAGAGGTTATAGTTATAGCACCTATAGAGAGTGGCAAAGCTGTTATAGGGCTAAAAGAATATATACTTCCACCATATCCACTAAAAGTCACAAAAACCAAAAACAGGATCTATGTAGAGTTGAGAGCCCCAGGCACACTCATCTATTATATAGATGGCGAATTTAGAGAGATAGCCTCTGAGAAAGATCATGTTATAGAGATATAGTATATTGTAAACCTTTTTATATCCTCTTCAACAAAACAGATATAGTGGTAGGTGTTAGATGGGTCTAAAATTCCCTAAGAATTTCATATTTGGATTTTCAGAAGCTGGTTTTCAATTTGAAATGGGTTTACCAGGATCCGAAGACCCAAACACAGATTGGTGGATATGGGTACACGACGCAGAAAATATAACAGCAGGTATTGTGAGTGGGGATCTACCTGAGAATGGACCTGGATACTGGCACCTCTATAGACAGGACCACGACCTTGCCGATAGACTTGGGATGGATGGTGCTAGAATAGGTGTTGAGTGGAGTAGAATATTCCCAAAGCCAACATTCGATGTAAAGGTTTCTGTAGATGTTGATAGAGATGGAAATATACTGTATATAGATGTTGATGAGAAGGCTCTTGAAGAGCTAGATAGATTAGCAAATAGAGATGCTGTTAACCACTATAGAGAGATGTTTAGTGATTGGAAGAATAGAGGTAAGCTCCTCATAATAAACCTCTATCATTGGCCCATGCCTATATGGATACATGACCCTATAAAGGTTAGGAGGCTTGGGCCAGATAGAGCACCTTCTGGATGGCTAGATAGCAGAACTGTTATAGAGTTCACTAAATATGCTGCATATATAGCTTGGAAACTTGGTGATCTTCCCGATCTATGGAGCACAATGAATGAACCAAATGTTGTTTATAGCATGGGTTACATCAATGTTAAGTCAGGGTTTCCACCAGGTTACCTAAGTTTTGAAGCAGCTTTAAAAGCAGCTAAACATTTAATTGAGGCGCATGCAAGAGCCTATGACATGTTGAAGAAATATACAAAGAAGCCTGTTGGCATAATATATGCAACATCGGTTATAGAGCCTCTAGCCCCCGAATATAGAGATGTAGCTGAACAGGCATATAGAATGCAGAACTTTGAATTCTTAGATGCTATAGCATTTGGAAAGTCTAGCTTTATAGGTGAGAGGAAAGACCTTGAGAAACATGTTGATTGTATAGGGGTAAACTACTACTCTAGACTCGTTGTATCCCCATCTAAAACATTAATGGGCTGGAGCGCTGTACCTGGATATGGATTTGCATGTACACCAGCAGGGGTTTCAGCTATTGGAAGACCTTGTAGCGAATTTGGATGGGAGATATATCCAGAGGGGATATATACAGCTCTTGAGAGGTTCTGGGAAAGATATAGATTGCCATTAATGGTGACGGAAAACGGAATTGCAGACTCTACCGATAAATATAGATCTAGATACATAGTTTCGCATCTCGCAAATATATATAAAGCTATTGAGAAAGGGATAGACGTTAGGGGATATCTACACTGGGCACTTGTAGATAACTATGAATGGGCACAAGGATTTAGAATGAAGTTTGGCTTAAACTATGTTGATTTAGAAACAAAGAAGAGGTATCTTAGACCAAGTGCATTGGTTTTCAGAGAGGTTGCAAAGAACAAGGAAATAGTTGATGAATTACTCCACCTCGCATCGATATAGATAGCTATAGATTTTTAATTTAAATAACTTTTTAAATAATAGATTAATATCTATGGCTAGACTATAGGTATTTTTATTAAATCGGGGTAGTATTCTCTTAAAACTCTATACATACTTGCTCTCGATATAAATGATCTTAATGCTGATAGCGATATTCCATAGTATCTCTCAGGCTCTTCACAAAACAGTCTATAAACCCTTAGCAACAGCTCTTTAAGCTCTGCATACTCCTTCTCATTTATCTCGCTAGCTCTTTGGCTATATATCTCTATAGGGTCACGTATATCTTCTCCAAATAGCCATCCATTAACCCCATGAACAATAAATTCAAGCACAGCACCATCTCTAGATGCTATAGAAGGAACAGCATTTATAGCTGCTTTCATATAGCTTGTTCCACATGATTCTAGCCCTGAGAATGGTGTAAATAGAAGTAGATCTGCTGTTGATAGAAGGATTCTTGCTTTTGAAACATCGTAGTCGTGGATAAACACCACATTGTTTGCCTCGTTGTGGAGTCTTCTAAATAGCTTCATATACTCTAGACCTATATGGTCATTTGGATGGGCTTTACCACCAAAGATAAAAACTATTGGCATATCCTTCAACTCTTTTGCAAGTCTTATAGCCATCCAGGGCCTTTTATACTCTGTTATTCTCCTTGCCCAAACAACAGCAAATTTTCCATCTAGTGAAACATCTTTTTTATATCTCTGAAGAAACTTCTCTAACTCATATCTACTTCTCTCTTTAAGTTTAACAAGGTTGTCTAGCGATAGAGTTAGAGATTCATAGGCTTCTCTAATATCTTCTCTCATCCAACGCTCAATATTTACACCATTTGTTATATAGCTTATTTTATCGCTGAAATGTGGAAATATCTTAAGAAGAACATCGTAGTGTTTAGCAGAAACGGCGAATGCATGTTCAGAAGCAGCTAAACCTATTTCTGTAAGAAATATCTCTGGCTCTATGAATCTATATCCATATTCCCTAGCAAGAAGTTCTCTTGGAAAAGATGGGTGGCCCCATATACCAGCAGTATGGATAACAAGTCTATATTTACCTGGGATCTTTAGCTGGAGTGGTAAAAGAGCTGTATATGCCTCTTGGAGATCTATATAAGCTATATCCTCTAACCTCATGTTTCTTCTTATATACTCTGCTACAGCTTTAGCTAAAATTGTGTATTTATAGAACTTCTCTTCAACACCATTTTCAATATATATTCTCTCGGTTAGTTTTGAAGCCCAGCTAGGCGACACAACATTGAAGAATACAGCCTTTGCAGATCCACTTCTATATACAAGAGGCTCTATCTCTGCTTCAAAACCCTTTAAACCTATCTTAAACCTATCTTCATTGCCAAGGCTCTTGATAAATTCATCGGGCTGTTGCTGCGGCTTTGGCTTTGGAACACCGTCAGAGTCAAAGTCATAGTCTACATATCCATTTCTATAAAATAGAGACATAACAATATATTTTATACCCAACCTTGCAGCAGCATAGAACTTGTCCCCCTCGAGAACACCTAGACCACCGGAATATGTATATCCAATATCTAGTGCTAGATCAGGTGTTACACTAATAGCGTATCTATCCTCAGACACTGTAAACACCAATAAAACTCAACTCTAGCTAGTATTCTATATCTAGGGTTTAAATATAGCAATGAATATAACCTCAGACTATTAGACAGCCTGTCTCTACATTTTCAGGAACCCTCACCCTTTATAGCGTGGGAAGAGGTTAGAATATTTCTAAGAACAGGTACATGTCTTAAAACCTCGATAATGTTCTTGGGATATCTATTAAATAGAACATCATATATGATGCGATGCTTAGAAAGTACACCTAGGCTACAGCTAGCGATGTGAATTATATTGCTCTCTTTAAACGGCTCTTCAGAAAACCTCTCTAAACATTCTCTAAAATATGGATTTTCAGATATAGCAAGCTTAAGTAGGGTTATAATATTCATTCTAAATATAACTCTATCACTATATGAACCCTCTAAATAAATTCTAAGGCTATGGGTCTTTGGAACAATAGAACAGTTAACATATTCACAATCAAGTGAATCAACATATATAGAGGTATTTTCTATTCTATACGATTCCTCAACACTATGAACAATAAGAAGCTTAAAAACACCAAATCTACCTCTAAAAACTATAACCCCACTATATTTAGAAACAATTGACTCTACAGCCCTCCAAAAACTTGCTTTCGATGAATAGCTCTTTAAACCATAGCTATCAAGCTGACCTGATGTAATACACGGTGGATCTAAACAATTCAAATTATATCTCAAACAATTAGAAACCTGATCATTTACAGCCTTTATAATAAGTGATATAGCATCATAAATCTTCAAATATATACACCATAAATTTAAATTAAGATATTATTAAAAACTATTAATATATCTATCAATAAACTCTAATAAACTTTTATGAAAAAACAAAATGGCTTATCCAAATAACATAGCTATAGTTTGTTATGGTAAGATATATTTAGGAATCGAGGTATAGATCTATGTTAATTTTCACTAGAAATCTTAATTCTAGTTGTAGAGTGGGCTTGAAGATAAAGATGATAAATAATTTAAAATAAATTCGATATAGATGTAAAGAGTAGTATAATTGCTAGATAAATTGTAGAGATGGTTGTAATAAATAATATATCTATTTTTCTGAATTGTATTGGTTTATAAAATGTTCTTTCCTTTCTATATCCAAACCCTCTAAGCTCCATAGCTTCAATTAAATCCTTAGCTCTGATAATAGAGCACACTATTGTTGGTATTATTATTGCTATGGACTTTCTAATTCTATTTAATATACTGCCCTTTTCAAACTCTATCCCTCTTGATCTTTGAGCATCATAAATATTTTTCATTTCATTAAATATTATCGGTATAAATCTCAATGCTATTATAAATGGATATATATATGTATATCTAATTTTAATTTTCGTAAATGCTTGTATAATCTGCCACGGAGTTGTTGTAGTAAGTAGAATAAGTATAGCTATTACAAGATTCAATACCCTAGCTATAGATTTTATCTGAGTAGAAACAATATCTACTATAGACATTTCAGTAAATATTAATGTTGTTACAACGTTAAATATAATTATTATAGAGATGAATAGTGAAAGCCCTTTTAAAAGTGATATGAATTTTTTAAGAAGGGTTCTATGCAACGCTAGAAGCATTATATTTGTAATAAGTATTGATATAAGTGTAGTGAGGCTGTTTATCGCCATAGATATAACAATGGTTAGCACTATATATAGCAACTTAGATCTAGGGTCAAGGTTATGAAAAACGGTATTGAAATCTTCATATAGAAGAGCATGGTTTATGGATTCGAAAACCCCTTGTCTATCCATCTATACCACTCTTTATATATAGATAAAGCTCTTTTTCATTCAATGGCTTTATACATCCACCTATCCCTATACCATTGATTAACGTTGGTATCTGCGGCGGTGCTATTCTTGCTTTAGCAAGTACAGCATCATTATACAGTATTTCTCTAGAGGGGCCTTGGGCTATAACTTCACCATTATTCAATACAATAACTCTGTTTATTGGAGCATAAGTCAAAAATTCTATGTCATGGGTAGCCAATATCACTGTTTTACCCTTTCTAACAAGGTCTATAAGTATTTTTAAAAGTTCCATCTTTAGAGAAAAATCTATGCCAGCTGTAGCCTCATCTAAAGCAATTATATGTGGATCGTAAACTAGGATAGATGCTATTGCAAGTCTCCTCTGCTCTCCAACAGATATTTCATAAGGTGATCTATCACCTAAATGGTGTAGGTTAAAGGCTTTTAGAATAGATGTAGCTCTTTCATCAGCGTTTCTAACACCCATACTCTTTGCTGTAAATATCACCTCTTCTAATACAGTTTCTTTAAAAAATTGATGGAGAGGGTTTTGAAAAACTATACCTATATATCTAGCTAACTCAGCTACAGAGCATCTAGATGTATCTTTGCCAAAAACTAGAACTCTGCCTCTAGATGGTTTAAGAATTCCATTGAGATGCTTTATAAGGGTTGTTTTCCCAGAGCCATTGGCACCAACTAAAGCTATGAATTCACCTTTATATATATCGATATTTACATTCCTTAAAGCTGCTACTCCATTAGGATATACATACCATAGATTCTCAACAGTAATAACAGGTTCTTCACTATTCCCCACATCTTTATTTTCTCCATGGATAGCACTATCTTTACATCTAATACTATCTTTATTAAGAAGCTCTGTAAAATACTCTATAGATTCATCTATATTTATTGGAGGAAAATCTGTTTTGATCATGCTAAAGAGCTTTGATATTGGTGGAATCTCTATACCTCTACTAAAACCACTGTTTATAATCTTCAACAAAGCTTTTCTAGGTTCATCATCTACAATAACATGTCTATCTAATACAATGAGCCTTGATATATATTTTATAAGCTCTGTTAACCTATGCTCTATAACAACTATAGTTAGATTCTCTGTTTCATGTATTTTATAGAGCAATGTTAAAAGATCTCTAACACTATATGGATCTAGATGGGCTAGCGGCTCATCTAAAATAAGTATCTTTGGTTTATAGGCTAGCACACTAGCTAGCACAACTTTCTGAATCTCACCACCTGATAAAGTGTTTGTTGTTCTATAACGTAGATAGCTTATCTCTAGATCCTTTAAAACATCTTCTAATCTCTTTGACGCTGTATCTATATCAAATAGAAAATTTTCAAGAGGAAAAGCAATTTCCTCTTCAACAATTAGGTTAACTATTTGGTTTTCAGGTATTTGGAGAACTATACCAACTTTCCCTGCAACGCCTTTAATACCTTTATCAACAACGTTAACACCATCCACATATACCTCTCCAGCTAGAGAACCTCCATAGACATGTGGTATAAGCCCTACAATAATTCTGCAAAGCGTTGATTTTCCACCTCCTGAGGGACCAGCTATAGCTATAAATTCTCCATAGTCTATAGAAAGATTTATATTTTCTAAGGCAGGGGCCGAGGTATTTGGATAAAAATATGTTATGTTTTTTAATTCAATGGCTTTATTAGCCATAGCTATTTCCTTTTATTTAAAGCTTTTAAGATTCTTTATATAGAGTATTTCACTAATAGCTGGTGCCCTAAGCAATGCTTTTACTGTTGGTATAGCTATAGCAAACCCTATTACAGCCTCCAATATATATTGAACTACATAGAATAATGGTGCAATTGTAAACAAACCTCTTACTATAGCAACATCGGTTATTCCAAACAATCCACTATATATAGATGGCAGTGAAAACACAAGGTTTCCAAATGCTTTATCCATTTCTCTAGCTATAAAGAATGCTAGGTATAGAGCTATGTATCTATAGCTACTTTTCCTACTATCAATCATTTTGATAGCTATTGGGGTAATGACAACAGCTACAATTTTATCAAAAAATGCTAAGAGATATACATACCAATAGCTAGTTACTGGATAGAATGGAGGTGTAAACATTGATGCAATAAGTACTGCTACTAAAATTGCCATAGGCATCTTCCACTTTTTTACAACAAGCATCCCAGCTCCTAAAGCAGAAAGAGGTGCACATAATATAAACGGCATTCCATAGGGATTAGGAGGGGTTAAAGATTTAATTAGATTTCCAGCAAACACTGCTAAACCACCTATATATGGCCCTAGAACAAGACCTAGCAGTGGAGCTAGCGATGCCCCTATATCCATCCTTATCTGTGGAAGACCTATAACCGGGACTCCTGGAAGAAATAGAAACATATAGTATATCGCGGCACCAACACCTGCAAAACCAGCTATATAGCTTGGCCCAACTCTTTTATCTCTGCCCATTTCACTTACCTGTGTCATGTTTAACACAGGGAAATATTTAAATATTTCTATGTAAATATGCTACACAGCAGAGACTATGCTCCATAAAAACAGCTTTGATGGTTATTGGCCATTTATAGTTATGATGCCTACAGATGTTAATGAAAGAGTTAAATATATGTCAACCCTATTCTCGTCACTGATATCGCTAGAGATCTTAAACCTTTTTGAATGGGATAGAGAGCTGTGTCAAAGAGAGATTATTGCTGCTCTACACCACCACTCCAATAAAACTGTTATATCTATGCTAAAGAAGCTTGTAGAGATTGGTATTCTTGAGGAGAAGGTAAAACCTGTTCAACGTAATAATAGAAATGTTAAGATAAAATGCTATAAACTTACAGAGATTGGTAAATGGTATAACCTGTTATTTAGAGACCAAAAAACAGTTGATAGAAAAATAGTGAGGAATAGTATAATTGGGTTAGCTACATTGTTTCTAAATAGGTTTCTAGTATATGGAGATGAATTGGATATCGATATAAAAGAACAGCTATATAGCATTATAGCAGGTGTAGTAGATAGTATAAAAAGAAAAAGCGTTAAGGGACGTAGAGACCTTGTGGTTTTTGGCTCTATAGCATTAGATATTTATTTAACTCAACCAATAAAGATTTTCCCAGGTGGCTCAGCTGCAAATATCGCTGTATCATCTTCTAGATTAGGGCTAAATACAAGTTTTATAGGTAAAGCCCCTCTAGACTTTATAGGTCTTCAACTTCTAGTTGATTTAGTTGAAGAAGGTGTAGATATAAGTTTAGTAGAGTTAGATGAATCACTAAAAACAGCAATATGTATTGTATCGAATTGGCTAAGCGAATATCCACAGATTAGCTGTAGCTATAGTTCAGATAATCCACCAGTAATTACAAAGCTTAACAGCAATATAATTGATGTATGCAGAGAATCTAAAGCTATATATCTAGGTGAAGGGATATGCAATATATATGTTGAAATATTGAAAAGTATTGGAGATAGAAAACCTATAGTATATAGACCACAGAAACAATCTATAGAACTCCATTGGGAGGAATGTAGCCAGATACTTAGATACAACCCACTACTAGTTCTAGATGAGGATAAAGTAGAGGCGTTGCTAAGAAAAGAATTCAAAATACCTGAAGACCTATTTAAAGCTGGGGTAGATAACATTATTATATTGAAAGGGCTACGGAAAGCTATTCTCTATAAAGACAAAACAGCAAAATCTGTAGATATAGAGATGCCAGAGATAAGTATTGTTAATAGCGTTGGTGTTAGAGATGCATTTATTGCTTCATTGATATATAATCTAGTTAGAGAAGAAGACCTAGAGAAAGCTGTTAAATCATCCATGCATCTAGCACTATATACAGCACTGCAACCAGAGTCTAGAAAAACTATAAAAAATAATACACAAAATATTATGGGCTATAAGTTTAGCTAAATCATTTAAAGAATATAGAAGTCTAAATCATTTAAACAAAGATCCCACAACACCAATCCATGGAATATAGATAGTGAAAATATATTAAAATACTACACTAAGAATTATAAAACCCTATAACATTTACATTTCTATATTATAATCTTTAGATATGGTTTTAAATATCAAGATAAAAATAATTAAACTATTAATATTGATATCCACAATTCAATTCAACGCCTTTCCAACAGCCTCATAGGCATCTACAAGACCATATCCATAAACATCATCGTAGCCACTGGCTCCAAGATCTATAGCTGTTAATGTTAATATTCCTTTTATTTCGTCAGGTGTAAGCTTTGGTTTACCTGTTGCAAGTCTAAGTGCTTGTATCAATGCTACTGTTGCTGAGACGTGGGGGCATGCCATACTTGTTCCACTTGCATATGCATATCTATTTCTTGGCCATGTAGACAATATATTGACGCCAGGTGCAACAACATCTGGTTTTCTATTACTCCAGTCTGGAGCATTATAGCTTTGGTCAATAGCACCTACAGCAATAACCTCTGAATAACATGCTGGGCAACTAGGTGTTGAAGCACCTTCGTTTCCAGCTGCAGCAACAAGCGTTACATTATAGCTATATGCGTATTTTACAGCATTATATAGAGTTGTTGAGTCGGGTCCTCCTAGAGACATTGATATAACATCTGCATCATCATCTGTGCCAGGGTTTTCGTCGGGGCCTTTAGTGGCTTCTATAATGCCTTTTGCAACATCGCTTACATAGCCTGTTCCAGATGCTGATAAGACTCTAACTGCATAGAGTATTGTTTTTGGTGCAACCCCAGCTATGCCAAATCCATTGAGTCTAGCTGCTATGATGCCAGCTACATGTGTTCCATGTCCATTTAAATCCTTGCATTTATCTAGACTATAGCCTCTATAAAATGTTTTTCCATTGTTGAGAGATGCCACACACCATTCAACAGCTTTTTGAAGATCTTTATGTGTATAGTCTATACCTGTATCAACAACTGCAACCCTAATTGTTGCACTATATCCATATGCAGCATCCCCATAGCTGCTATAGCTGCTCCAGACATCTGTAGCATTGATCATCTCTATGTTCCATTGAACCTCACCATATATTTTAACTTCATAGTCTATCTCAACATATTTAACATACGGTATTTTCTTAACATTGTCAACCACATGTATAGGTATCTCCATAACAACAGCTCCAATCTCTGGAATCTCGCTAGCTATATATCCGAATAATCTAAGGTTATTTCTATGCAAAGCTAGCTCATTAGGGTCTAAACCTACTATAACTCTTATTGTTTGGGATGATGCATTTAATAGATATATTGGCGTTATTGGGAAGATAGCGATGAGTAAAACTATTATAGATGTTTTGACCAGTTTATCTATAGCCAATTTTACCATCTAGAACATATCCGCTAATTTAATATATAACCTTTTCGGAAAGATATAGAGCTATTCGGGTTGTCTAAAACATTTACTAAGCTAATTAATATGGCGTTTAAAGCTATTTGCATTCGAGATAAAAAAACATTAATAGAATGTATACTACCATCAACTCTTTTGTTTAAGATAATGCTGACTTGATTAAATATTTATAGCATGTTTAGATTTCTGTGACATGGATTGTCTTTGAATGGATGTGATGGTTGGCTTGGTAGATGTGCTAGCTATATGGTTGGCAAGTCTGTTGAGGGCTTTTACCCTTGGGATGGTAAATACGTAGTTGGTAAGTAAAAACCTTTCTACTGATTATCTTCCAGAGGTTAAATGGATAGTTCTCTATATCTCCATAGCTATGATAAAGAATATTCTTTTCGCTAATAATTATCTTTAGGCATATAAGTTTTTAATGATTTACCAACACTGGGATAGTTTAAAAGAGACTATTTGGTGAAACCATGTCTGAGGCATATCAAAAGCTAGCTATTTTATTTCTAGATACAGATAAACATGTAAGCCCTTTTGAACCTTTAATGGCAATAGATCTTTTCCCCAATGCGAAAATATTGCTTTATAGCAATGTGGAGCCTGAAGACGCTAGGAAAATTGTTCAAGATGCTATGTTTCCAAGAGGTCCTAAAGGTGTTAGAAATACAAAGATGTTTATAGGGGGTTACGACTTTGAAAAAGTTGAGAAAATTGTTGAGATAGTTAAACAGTCTATGTTTCCACCATTTGAGTTCTCTGTAGTTGTTGATCCTAGAGGTGCAAATACAACTGCTTCAGCTGCTGTAGCTAAGATGCTTCAACTCTCTATAAAACATGGAGTTGATAGTTTAAAAGATAGAACTGTAGTGGTATTGGCTGGTACAGGACCTGTTGGCATCATAGCCTCTATTCTACTTGGGTTAGAAGGTGCAAATGTTATAATAACGTCTCGTAGCTTTGAAAAAGCTCAAACAGCTGCTCAGAAGGTAAATAGAGAGATAGGGTCTGAGAAAGCTGTAGGTGTAAAGGCACATACATCTGAGGAGATAGGTAGGGCTATAGAGGATGCAGAGCTTGTATTGGCATCTGGAGCAGCTGGAGTTAGACTTCTACCAATAGAGATACTGAAAAGCTATGGAAGAAGGGTTAAGATAGTTGCAGATGTAAATGCTGTTCCACCTACTGGTATAGAGGGTCTTGATCCAAACGATGAAGATAGAGAGATTGTGTCTGGCGTCTATGGAGTGGGTGCTTTAAGGATAGGAGGGTTAAAGAATAGAATATTAGCAGAGCTATTTAAACGCGCTGTTGAATCTCCAAAAGGGATATTCGACTATAGAGCTGCATATGAAATAGCAAAGCAGTTAATAGCTGAAAAATAAATATTTATATCAATGGTAAATGGTTTATTTACCACTTATATATCTATTTCTACCTAAAATTGTAAAGTGGTATTATGTCATGTTGTAAAAGATTTAATGGTAAAGTATGTGTGGTTACAGGTGGTGCTAGAGGAATAGGTGCAGCTATAGCCTATAGACTTGGCTTAGAAGGCTGTAGAGTTGCTATAATTGATATAGACGAGAATGCAGCTAGCTATAGAGTTAAAGATTTTAGAGAGAAAGGTATAGAAGCTATGTATCTAAAGGCTGATGTATCTATAGAAACAGAGATAGCTAGAGCTATGGAGGCTATATATAGTAGATATGGAGCTATAGATATTCTTATAAATAATGCAGGTATAGGTTTTAGTGGAAAAGAGCTAGAGTTGCAAAGCTATGATGAATGGAGAAGAGTTATAGATGTTAATCTTACCGGTATCTGGATATGCTCTAAACATGCTGTAAAATATATGAAGAAATCAGGTGGCGTTATAATAAATATTGCATCTACAAGAGCCATTCAATCAGAGCCTAATACAGAGCCTTACTCAGCTTCAAAAGGTGGTGTAGTGGCTTTAACCCATGCACTAGCTATTAGCTTAGTAAAGTATAGAATAAGAGTCATAGCTATATCTCCAGGATGGATAGATACAAGTGAGTGGCAGATACCTCCAAAGAAACCAGAGCTAACCCCTCTAGATCATCTATGGCATCCAGCTGGAAGAGTCGGTAAACCTGAGGATATAGCTGCTATAGTAGCTTTTCTAGCATCGGATGAGGCTAAATGGATAACAGGTGTTAATATTGTTATTGATGGTGGTATAACCTCGAAGATGGTCTATATGGATGAGAATATGATTTTTAGCTCACTTGAAATACTTCTGCAGGATAAGGAGCTTATACAGCTAATTAAAGCAGTTATAGAGAGGTCTAAAATAGATAAAGAATATATAAAGGAAAAGCTTAGAAGTGCCATAGGATAGCAGAAGAAAGGGTTATAGCGATTTTGGAGCACCTATGCTATATTTTTTTAACTTTTTCTATCAATGCATAGAAAAACCCTAGTGTTTTATGTCTATGTGGCCAAGCCCTCATAGTCCCTTCTATAAATCCTTGGTCAAAGGGTTTATTGAGAGGAACTAGCTTAACTTTATCTTTGAATTCTTTAACTATTCTACCAACTATATCTTCGTTTTCCTCTTTAAATATTGAACATGTTGTATATAGTAATCTCCCACCAGGTTTTACAAGCTTTAATGCTGTTTTAAGCAACTCGTATTGAAGAATAGATGCTTCTTTAATTTCATCCTCTGTAATTCTCCATCTAAGTTCTTGGTTCTTCATCAACGTACCACTGGATGTACATGGGGCATCTAGCAGAACTTTATCAGCTATCTCTTCACCTAGAATATTTGGAGCTTTTCTAGCATCTTCTCTATATATCTTTACAATAGTTATTCCAGTTCTATTGAGAAGCTCCTTCATTCTCTTTATTCTTTTCTCATCAATATCAAAAGCATAGATTGTTCCTTGGTTCCTCATAAGCTCACCTATATGCTCAGTTTTACCACCAGGTGCAGCACACATATCAACAACTACTTCACCTGGTTTTGGATCAAGAATTATTGATGCAAGAGCTGCAGCTTCATCTTGTATAACTATTTTTCCCTCTTTAAAAAGCTGGGATTTATCAAAGTTATATGGTCCTTTAAACTTTATAACTGTATCTACATAGCTACCTATAGATGCTTCTACACCTTCGCTAGAAAGCTTATTGAGAACCTCATCAACAGAAGATTTAAGTATATTTACTCTTATACATATTGGATAAACTTTATTGAATTCCTTAAGAAGCTTTCTAGCTTCATCAAAACCAATAAGATCTACAATTTTCTCTATAATTGTTTTAGATACCATATATCTATATTCCCAATCCTCATACATATTTCTTGGCCTCCATCTATATTGGGCAATTGCATCAACAATATTCCAGAAATACATGCCTACATATGGATGTGTTTCACTAGATAGAAGTTTAGAGACTCTGCTTTTTAGATACCTAATCAAAATTTCTCTAAGATCTCTATACCTAGAATCTCTGATAAATCTCTCAAAAACTAGAAACTCTATAGCTACCCTAACACCAGCTCTAAGCCAAGGATCTATTATAGCAACATCTTTAACCCCTATCAACTCAGAGGCAATTCTATCTATAATACCTACCCTCCTCCATATATCATAATATATTGCTGTGAGGATTCTATCCTTTTCAGTACCAGCAATACCATACTCCTTAAAAACATCTCTTTTAGCCTGTTGACTAGGCTTAACCTCTTCACCAAGTCTAACAGCTTTAACCAAGGCCTCTATATCTCTACCAGATATTGGAAGATAGCTCAACAACTAAACACCATATATAGATATCTTACTAGATAAATATGGAGTTACACCTATTCTAATTAGCTATTTAATACAAATCCCTAATATAACCTCTATCGCTATAAATCTTAGAAAACTATTTCCACTATCTTGCTACTTATTAAAGACATTTACAGATAATTCACAAGCTGTTAGATATGTGAAGATTTTTAAGCTTTAGTAACCTATATAGCTATTGGTGAGCTGTAGATAGAGTTTATTTGATGTGATGTGTTATGAATAGCAGAGAAATTTCTAGAAGGTTCTATACAGATGTTAGTGTTGTTTTGTATACCCTTTCACAGAAAGGATTTCCCAAAGCTAAACAAATCTATAAGGTTATACATAGATATTTTGATGTTGGTGAGAGCTACATTGTTTTCTATGGCTATCCAAAACCAAAGCTAACTCTACCTCTATCTACATATTTTCTTGAACCTCCATATAACAGGGGAAAAATATTTGTAGTAGGTGCTAAGCTTGTTCAAAACCCTGTTGTACTTTTTCTTAACCTAGATTCTAATTGTTTAGAAGAGGATGAGATTATAGATTCTGTAGAAAATGTTATAAATGGAAAATCACAGCTATACTTCACATCTCCTTCTATAGATAACGAATTTTTAGAAGCATATAAAAATCTTGTATATAGAATTTTAGAGAAGGTTGGTCTTGAAGATATATTGTATCCCTCATATAATATTGTTGTAGGTAGACGCAAATTCTTTCTATCAACAGATTATACGCCATGGAGTATAGAACCCTTAATCGCTGTTAATATTCCTAGAAAATTTATAAGGGTTAAAAACGATGGATGTATAGATTCTATACCAAAAGAGTTTACAGGCTTTGGAAACATCTTTATGGATATACTAGCTAAAAAACTTATTTCTAAGCTAGACCTAAAAGAAATAAAACAGAGCTAATAGATGAAATATAGTGGTTGATGGTAGATAACATGAAGATTCTTCTAGCAGTTAGCAAGAGATATGCTAGGCTTATAATGGATGCTATAACTGATGTTAAACCAAAACCAAAAATAACTGTTTTGAGTCTTGATGAAGAGGTTGCCATTCTTGCAAAAACACTTGGTATAGAATATAGGTCAGATCTATCAATAGAAAAGCTTTACACAAGTGAAGAGCTAGAGGAATATGATATGGCGATAGTGGCTATGGATGATGATCAAGATAATATTGTTTTAGTGAGAACTGCAAAATCTATGAATATACCTATAATAATTTCACTACTTAATGATTCTTCTAATAGAGATCTTCTATTAAAAGAAGGAGTTCATTATATTATCGATATAAATGAATTCGCAATAAATAGTATAAAGTCATTGTTTTTAACAGATACATGGGTATATATGAGATTTCCATGTGTAGTCAATCTGATGGTTGCTTTTCATCGTGTTGCTAGAAGAGGTGTATTAGGTGTTATTCTAAAAGAGTTAGAGGATGCTGTTAGCGAGGTTAATGTCAGGTTTATGTTGCTGGATAGAAGTGGTAGAGTAGCTATAGATAGTTTAAGAACTATTGAAACAGGTGATATAATTGTGGTACTAGGTCTTGAGAAAGATGTTAAAAAGGCTATGAATAAAATTGAAAATGTTTTTAGAAAGCATGAAGAGATTTTTGCTAGAAGATATGCAGAAAGCCTTAGAACAACTACAAGAGGCTATGGATGATTAAAATGAATAACCTATTAGAGATATTGACACCTAATATTATGACGTTGATATATAGACTCATAGCAGCTGCTATAATTGTCATAGTTACATATCTTATTGTGAGAGGACTTGAGAGACTTCTACTTGCTCTTTTAAGAGGTGTTGAAGCTGAGTATATCCATAGAATTGTTGAAGGCGTTAGAATAGGTATATATGTGATAGTCGCAATAGTAGTTGCAACTATTATCGCTCCTGAGATACAGGTACTATCAATTCTAATGCTTTTGATAGGTCTTTCACTTATAGCTATGTTTTTTGATATTTTAAGAAACATCGGGTCAGAATTCTATATCAGGACAAGAAATATTGTGAGGAGAGGGGATTGGATAGAAGTTGATGGAATTAATATTAGAGTAATTGACTTAGATGCTTTTGGCGTAGTTGGTGAGACACATAGGCTTGAAAAAGTATATGTACCATATTCAAAGATAGTTGGTAGCCTTATTATAAATAGAACAACACCTCTAGGGTTAATCACGAGAATATTTATAGGTATTCCGCAGAGCTATTCAATAGATAACGCTAGAAATACAATAATAGAGGTAGCTAAAATCATAGAGCCTGATCTTGCAACAGAACCTGATGTAACATATATTGGAACAAGAAACAATATGCTTGAATTCACCTTAGAGTTTCATATAATTAACTATAGAAAACTAGGTAAGATAATATCAGTTATAGAGAAGGAGATTAAGGAAAGGATTCCAGATGCCGTAGTTAGAACATAGAGAGATAGCATCTAAATTTTGGTGTTTAATATCAATGAATTCAATAGAGTGGAGTAAGTACTATAGGATCTGGGTCAACCACTCAATATTTTATAGCTTTTCAGCAACTATATCAACAATATTTCACCAGGCATATGCAATTAGAATACTGGGATACGATGTTAATGAACTTGGCTCACTAACATTTATCAACCTAGCTTTTCTCGCATTAGGAAATCTAATCTCACCTGTTTTTCTATATAGATATAGAAGTAGACGTGTTGTTTTATGGAAGATATTTACATCTATTAATATAGCTTCATGGAGTTTAACAGGGTTTTCTGATATATTGCCAACTAGATATACCCTCTATCTATTTGTTGCATTAGCACAGTTTACAGGTGCTGTAGGAAATCTCGCCTATTCAGATACCATAGCTGATATGGTACCAAAAGAGGAATCTATAAAAATCTTTAGTAAGGTCAATACATTTCTTACATCGTCAGCATTGATAGCATTGACATCAACAACAACGCTATTTGGTGTTATGGGGCCTCGTATCTTAAGCTATAGAATATGCTATACAACATCCCTCATAGCTGCTTTGATTTCAATATCATTTCTAGTTATGATGAAGGATCTCACAAAAAGAGAGCCAACTAAGCTAACTCTTAATGATATTTATAAAGGTTATCAAAATATATTTAACAATGGAAGAATTAGAGGCTATATTATATTTATGATTGCATTTACATTCTTTATAAATCTGCCTGGAGCTCTATGGAACTACTACATAATAAATGTTTTCAACGGTTCTGAAACATGGATCTCAATAAACAATATAACCAGCACATTAGCCTTGGCATTGGGAAACTTTGTTCTTAGTAAATTTTATCACAAAATAGATCCAAAGAGAATCCTTATATCAACTACTATACCAATATCCTTGGTACCTCTATTCTTTCTAATGGCAAACACAATGACCTATCAAGCTTTGTTAAATCTATATTCAGGTTTTAGCTGGTCTGCATTTAACCTTGTTGTAGGTATATACAACCTTTATATAGCTAGTGAACGTGAAAGAATATATATGTTGTCTATGCTTGGAATATCAGCTAATCTAGCAGCAGCAACAGCTTCTAAAATAGGTTCATCAATAGCTTCAATAAATCTTATATCGATGCAGATAGTCTTTATAGCGTCTTTTATTGGAAGGCTATCTATGTATATATATGGTAAAAGAAGAGTTCCGAATATATAGCAATAAATTTTCAATGTCTATGTATATAACATCTTATTAGTATTAACCATATCAGAAGTTGATGAGGAGAAAAGTTGGTATGGCTAGCTATAGTCTCTATAATATATGGTGTAATAGCATCTCTAGATCCAATACTCTTTATATTTATAGGGTATACTCTAGATGTATCAGGAGTATATCTAGGGTTGTTAAGTGCTCTTTGGAGTATAGCATATATAGCTGTAAGTAGAATCTTCAATAGCTTTGCTGATAAAGGTAACAATAAGCTTTTATCGCTATTTGCATTAATATCATTATCAATCTCATATATATGTCTAAGATCGATAAACCATGTAACAGCAATGTTATTATATATTATGCATGCTATAGCTCTTGCATTAATGAATCTAGCCATTTCCGTAACAATGCTTGAAAATAGCGATAGCGATTCTTGGTCTAGAGCATCAATTATACAGAGATCTTTAAGCAGTGTTTCACGGGGGTTTATACTACTTTTACTAGCGATGCGAAGAGAAATATCGATGGGTTATCTATTCGGATTATCTATATTGCTTAATATTGTTTCTATTTTAATATTACCTTCTATATCATGGTCTTTTGAAAGAAAGTTCTATAGATTAAATAGAAATATAAATGAAATTGGGATGTATATTAGAGCATCGTCATCTGTTCTATTTCTAGATAAGCCAAGCATAGCTTACTATATATACACCACATCCTGGGGTAAAGAAAACAGGGCTTCAATATATAGAGTTCTTATAGCAATAATGATGGCTACAGCTATAGGGGATTATATCTTTGCAGTTTTACCGATTATTCTAAAAAGCTACATGTCTATATACAGTCTATGGATCGCCTACGGAATAGCATCTATATTCTCAGCGTTTATAATCATAGCAGTTGGTACACCTTCAATAAATAGAAAAATCTTTGCTATAGCTATGTCTATAGCAAGGACATGTCTACTTGTATTTGGATTAACCTTTATAAGAGAGACTTTAACATTGGCAATATATATAGCGATGGCATCTCTACTCTATATGTTTATAGATATAACTTTATACAATATGTTTGTAGAGAATTCAGCGGGTTTTTCAACAGCAAACTACTTCATATCTAGAGAAATTGGGTCTATCATGGGGTCTTTGATAAGCGGGCTAATGCTAGGTTTTGGTATATATCCCTTCTTATTAACGGCATTGATTATAGGCTTCTCACTAGCAATTGTATTGATGTAGAGATATTAGCTAATATCACAATATAGCCTATGATGGTTCTACACTATATGTCTTAACAACGTTATCAATGTTTATTTTAAAGATATACTCTATATCAACTACATGTTCCTCAACCAATCTTTTCTGATTTTCGATTATTTCCCATGGATAAGAAGAAACCCCTGGTCTCTTAGGATCGTCGATAAAATCGCTTTCCACTATATAAAACGGTTTTAATCTCTTAAAAGCTTCTTTTAAAATAGGATACTTTCCAGGAATGGTGTAATATAGCCCATGGTTTTCAGCTTCTATAGCTGTCCGTATATCTAGATGGTGAAGAATAACCCTTCTGCTATCTATGTTTAAAACCCTTAGCAACTCATATACATCTCTAATAGTTGCATATCCACCTTGCTCTAAATGTAGATGTATATATGTATTAAGATCTTTTGCCAACATCAATGCATATCTCATCAATATACTGTTTACAGTAAATGCTTCTGGTAAAGCTTTATAGTGAGGTCTACCAACCTCGCCAAACCCATCTATCAAACCATTTTTAATAAGCTGAGAAACATGGTTTAGAACCTTTATAGCCAATTCAATAACATCTTTTACATTCTTCACATTTCTATTAACCATATCCTCAACATCAGCAGGATGTATACCTGCTAAACAAACTGTTTTAATTCCATATCCACGTGCAACTCTACATTCATTGACTAATATCTCTATAGATTTTATATATCCGTTAAAATCATTATTAAGGCTATAGTGATGAGGAGGTAGAGATACTAAAACCATAAACCAACCACCACCATCTATAAATCTCTTTGCTATAGACTTCATACCTAACCCTTTTACAGGATTGGAATGTAGATGCCCATCAGCATATATTAGATGTTTATCAGCCATAGTGTAGCCACCATATATACCCTAGCACTTTGTTTTATCAAAATATCTATAAAGTGTATAGATATAAACTTAAATTTCCACACCACCCTTCAACAGTTAATAGTAAAGCGATGTAGTGATGCAATCTATGTATAGAACGTCGTTGATATCTTTAGGGCTTACAACAATATCATTTATACAGTTTAGCTTATTTGGAACTGCTCTACCTATTATAGTGATGGATCTTGGTATAGGCTATGATTTAATAGGGGTTTTAATGGCTTTATGGATCTCAGTATCAGCTATAGCAGCTTTAATTCTTAGCAGATATATAGATAAGGTAAATATATTTAGGTTTGCAATTTTAGAACTAGCTATTTTATCAATATCATCGCTATTAACAGCATTTTCTAGCAATTTGATTATGTTGAGTTTTGCTAGAATATTGCTAAGCTTTTCTATGCCATTTATATGGCCGATATGCGCAAAGATTGTTTCAATGCAATATGTTGGCAATAGGTATGGATATTCAACAGCCTTGTATAACATCGGTTCAATGATTGGATTAGCATTAACCTATGTCATTATAGCTTTAATAGGTAGTAACTGGAGAATTTCAATGATTACAGCCAGTATACTTGGTTTTATCTATACAATTGTTATGTTTTCTACATGGAGAACTTTTATTAAAGGAAAAGAAGTAGATGTTAAGGTAAGAAGCAAAGATATAGATAAAAGCTATAGCTTAACCAACAATACAAAGTTAAGAAAAGATTTTGTTAAATTAGAGATACTGTTATTTTTCTCATTCTTTTTTGCATTATATACATGGGGCTTTATAATCAACTGGCTTTCAACGTTTTTAATATATGAATTAAAATATGATTATAGCTATGTAGCTATATACATGGTTTTCATAGCTATAGTAGCAAGCTTTCTAGAAATTAATGCTGGGATATATTCTGATAAGATAGGGGGTCTAGAAGGAAAGGTGAAAATTCTGTACATGGGTTTAATCCCATCAGCTATACTGCTTCTATCTACAACAATATTCAGCAATACACTAGCTAAAATGATTTCCATAACCCTATCTATAATTATGTATAGAGTTGCAACGCCTTCCTTTTGGTCTATAGTAAATGAAGTTATACCTATTGGTTACATTGGTAGATTTGGTGTTGTATATACATTAGCAGGTCCTTTCGCAGGTATAGCATCATCTATCATAAACGGCTATATAGTTACATTAACAAATTCAATAAAATATGGAATAGTTTTATCAGCAACATTATTAATTCTATCAACACTTCTATATTCAATAGTTAAAAGATTCCATAAACACACCTCCTCCCAATTCTAAAACTCAAGAGTCTTCTTTATGATACCTCTAGAAATTTTAATAGGATCTCCATAGACAGTACTAGAAGATGTAAGAAAGCGTTATGCCAATGTTTTTAGATGCCTTAGCAATGTTATATGTTCCTTTAATATTTACATCGAAGTAGAGATCAAACCTTTCAACAGATTTAACAACATCGATTAACACAGCTAGATGAGCCGCTACATCAACATCTCTAGCAAAGCTCTCTACAGCTTCACAATCTCTAATAACATCACCTTTAACAAACTCAATGACATTTAACACATCCCCAATATTATCTATAGAGCCTATTGATAAATTATCGAAAGACCCTTACACAATGCCCAGCATTCACCAAAGCTCTAACCAGATGGCTATCTATAAAACCAGCACCACCAGTAGCTAAAAACTCTGATACTCTCTACAGCAAACAATCAACATCTATAAGCTAACATACAAATATATATCTATATAACCATTAAAACAACTTAACCTGATAACCCAGCATCTTCATTCTACCTGAAATATTTAACTGAAATATTTAAGATCATGGATATAATGCCTCAAAGAGACTTCAACTAAACTAGATTTTATCTTAGGTTATACAGTGCTCTCATATATGAGGTTTATTTCTGCTTCTCTAAGCAATGGACATTTTTATCTTTTTCACCAAGGACAATATTTTTCTTAATTGGCTAGTTTATTCCTATCCTGGATCATTTCCATTTTATACACCTCTTGCGTTGTGGTGAATACTCTTTAGCTACAAGGTATAGAAAGTATGTGTATTCTAAAGCCTTGAGAGTATTCGAGGACATCCCCTGGCTCCATATAGGTTAACCCACACCTTAACCAAGACCACAATCCCTAACCTCAACAATGAAAAGTGTTAAAAGGTTTATTAAAGCGCTATAAACACCTTATACTTCATTTGCCTAGCACCACTTAATATAGTGTGGTTTATGAATGGCTACTTTGAATCAACGTAGGGATTTCATTTAAATTCATATGGATACATCTAAATAAGTTATATTTACCATACTACATCAACTTGATGAAGTAGTTTATTTAAATAATCTATTGTGTGTTTTAAGACTTTCTATTTTAGGGTTAATACCATTAAATATATTGATAGCTATGAAGGTGCTGCTTGCTCTTCCACCAGATATACATAGCCTTGAGATATATAGAATTGGAGGAATCAATGCTCCTCCTCTTGGCCTAGCCTATATCGCTGCTGTTCTTGAAAATGCTGGATATAGTGTGAAAATAGTTGATTCCCCAACCCTTAGACTAACATCTAATGAGTTTATCGAGATTGTTAAAGAGTTTAAACCTGATGTAATAGGGTTTTCATTACTAACACCAACTGCTTTAAAAGGTTATAAAATATGTAGGAAGTTAAGGGAGATGTTTCCTGATATAGTATTTGTTGCGGGAGGTCCCCATCCAACATTTATGTATAGCGAAGCTCTATCCAATGGTTTTGATATTGTTGTTAGATTTGAAGGTGAGTATACAATGCTAGAGCTAGTGAAGGTTATAGAGAGACATGGTTTTTCTAAAGATGTGTTAAAAGATGTAGAGGGTATAGCATTTAGAGATGATGGGGGTAGGATTGTTGTAACTAGTAATAGAAGATTTATAGAAAATCTAGATGCGCTTCCTTTTCCAGCTAGGCATCTTCTCCCAATGGATAGATACACAGTATTGGGTAAAAATATTAGAGTTGCACATATATCTGCATCTCGTGGTTGTCCATATGGATGCACCTTCTGCTCAACTTCTTATTTTTGGGGAAGAAGGATAAGATTTAGAAGCCCATCTAATGTCTGTGACGAAATTGAGGATCTGGTTAACAAATATAAAGCTAGGTATATAGTTTTTATAGATGATGAGTTGACATGGTCTAAGAAGTATGTTTCTGATATAGTAAAAGAGTTGAGGGAAAGAGCAATCGATATTAGTTTTACCTGTGGGGCTCGTGTTGACCATCTACAAGATTTCGACTTCCTAAAAATGCTTGTTGATAATGGCTGTATAGGTGTTTTTGTAGGTGTTGAATCTGGTTCAGAGAAAACTTTGAATAGAATTGGCAAAAATATATCTATGGATCATATAAGAAGATTCTTTGATAACATAAAGACTTTAAACAGGGTTTATAAGAATGATATAGATGTTGTTGCAAGTTTTGTTATAGGGTTTCCATGGGAAAGTATAGAAGATGTTAGAAAAACTATAGACTTAGCTATAAAGCTTAACCCTCCATATGCTCAATTCACTATAGCTACACCCTATCCAGGAACACCTTTGTATGATTATGCTGTTAAACATAATTTGATTGTTAATTGGAATTGGGAACATTACACAACACTTAGAGCTGTTATGAGGGGTTTTCTCATGGATGCAAAAACAATTGAGAAGCTTCTTAGAGAAGCATATCTAAAGTTTTATCTAAGGCTAAAATATCTATTTAGAGAAGCTAGAAAAGGAAGAATAGTATCAATAATACCTACGATTATAAGATCCATAGTGTCGTGGATAAAGCAATAGACGGTGAAATTCTATGAGAGGAGGAGTTTCAGCACTTCTAGCCTCTATAAAGCTGTTTCTTGGTAACCCATTGATAAGAATAGTTTTAAAACACGCAATTAAGAAAACCAGCTGTCTCTACACAGAAGACTTTGAAAGCCATAGCATTATATATCATGCATTGACAAAATATAGTGGTACAGAAATATATTGTCCAATTGGAGTAGAATTTTCAATAGATCTAATAAATATTGTTATAAAGTTGGGGGTTAGGATTCTAGGTGGTGATGATAAAGATGTTGTTGAAACATTAAAAGACCCTGCTATTAGAAGAGGTATAGAGAGTGTATTAAAGAGTATTGCACTCTATGGTGTTACAGTTCCACAGAAACTTTCAGCACCATTTATGATCGTATGGAACTTTACAAATATGTGTAACCTGAGATGTTTGCATTGCTATCAAAAAGCTGATAGACCTCTACCATCAGAGCTTTCTCTAAAGGAAAAACTTTGGATTGTTGAAGAATTTGATGAGGCTGGTATAGCCGCTATTGCTTTAAGTGGCGGTGAACCAACTATCCACCCCGACTATCTAACTATAGTTAAAGCTGCTGCTAAAAGAGGTATATATGTAGCAACAGCTACAAACGGGTGGAGGTTTGCAGATTTAGACGAGCTTAAAAAAGCTGTTGATGCAGGTCTAAGATATATTGAAGTATCTATAGACTCTGCATATATGAATAGACATGATAGGTTTAGAGGTGTTGAAGGATCTTGGAATAAAGCTGTAAAAGCTCTAGAAAATGCCGTTAAAATCGGTCTTAGCCATGCAATGGCTGTGACAATAACGAAATACAATATTGATGAAGTTGACGATATTCTTGACCTTGCAGAAAGCATAGGTGTAAAGAGAGTTGTCTTCTTTAACTTTATCCCTGTTGGTAGAGGAGAAGATATTGTTGATATAGATCTTGACCCAGTTGAAAGAGAGCAGTTTATGAGACATATATATAGAGAGATGAAGAGAAGAAAGATAGAGATATATACAACAGCACCAGAATATGGAAGAGTAGTTATACAGATGAGTAGAGGTAATGAGGTTGCACCAACACATTTTGTAGCTAGAGGAGATGTTGTTACAACAGCTATAGCTGAGTTTATTGGTGGTTGTGGAGCTGGAAGAATATATGTTGCTCTACAACCAGATGGTGTTGTAGCTCCATGTGTATTTATGCCAATAAATATTGGTAGCATAAGATATACTTCTTTCAAAGATATATGGGATAAAAATGAGTTGTTGTTAAAGCTAAGAGATAGAGATATGCTTAAAGGATTCTGCAGGATGTGTCCATATAGAAATGCTTGTGGTGGGTGTAGAGCAAAGGCATATGCCTATTTAAAAGATCCTCTAGAGTCTGACCCAGGATGTATATACAATCTAAAGCTGTATAAGAACATTAAATATAGAGAAGAACTGCTTAGCAACTATCCAATATCGCTTTAATATAGATATTATCTCTATGCTCTTTCTCTAATGTTGTTTCTAGACCATGGCCCGGATAAACAACAGCATTTATTGGTATCGTTCTATAGATTTTACATATACTTTTCATCATATCTTTTTCCGAACCTCCTATTAAATCTACTCTTCCGATAGACCCTGCAAAAATTGTATCTCCTGTAAATAAAGCATTTATATCAGGGATATAGATTGCTACAGAGCCTGGACTATGCCCTGGTGTTTCAAGAACCTTTATATTTATTGAGTTAAAATCATATAGATTCTCCTTTAAATCCTTTTCAATTCTAAAAGAGTTATATAGATATTCATAGATATCTAGATAAAGTTGATACATCGTATACTCAGCAACATCTATATCATTGAAATTCATATATATTGTAATATTTGGAAAGAATTGCTTGAGTCTAGAAACACCTGCAAAGTGATCTGCATGTCCATGGGTAATCAGTATAGCTTTAACCTCTACATCAAGTTTCTGAACAGCTTTAACAACGTCGTCAACATATTCACCAACATCAATAACAATACCAATATCATCACTATAGACTATATAGGTATTTGTTTTATAAATCCCTGTGACAAATTTCATGATTTTAATAGCCATAGAGTTTCACCTGTTACAACATTTGCTTATTCAATGATTATATAAATATTTAATCGTTTTACAGAATGCTAAATTGAGCAAAAACTTATATTCATTAATTATAATATAATAAACTCTCGACAATTTTGGAATATATCCATAATCTCCAAAAACATATCTATCTTCAGATTATATTATGCTAAGAAGCTCTAGAGCCTCCACATTAGTTTCATCGGGGTTTGTTAAAGCTTATCTTTGTTAATTATTTAAAGATATTTTGTTTTAAGAAAATATTTTCTCTATATCATCTATAGAATTTAAGACATTTACACATTTATCGATATTTGTTGGTGGAAGAATATATATCTTTGTATCTGATCTGCATAACATCTCAGAGGTGATTCTACGTCCAAAGTCAAGCTTTATTCTTTTTTTAGGAGTCGCTATAGAGTCTCTATCCATCCAAGGCTTAGAATATCTCCCAACAACATCACCAAAATCCATACCAGCTAAAACTATGGTTTTTGGATAGAAAGAAAGAGCTAAAATCAGTGCTCTATCGCCATCTGTAAACCCACCAAAGTTGATTACAGGATGTATAGCCTCTATCTGTGTTGTTACAACAAATCTTCTGCTAAATCTTAAAATCCTCTGGATAAAATCTATGAATATCTCTATGTTATCTCCATGTACATGGATAGCAATGTATGATCCTTTAGAAATGGCAAATAGAATTGCATCTAGATCGCCATCTAAATCGGAAACAATGATGTGGGGGATAAAACCCTTTTCAACAAGAGCTTTAGTAGCACCGTTAGCAGCTACAATTATAAATCTGTTTAACTCTATATAACCTTTAACCATATCTATATGTTTAATAAGACTAGGACCTGCCCCAAATACAATAATATCTCTATTAAAAATAATATTCGATAAATCATTTAGAGGCGGATCTATGTTAGAGATGAGATAAGAAGCTATATTGGTTGCCGTATAGTCTTGCTTAAACTCTATGTCAAGTGCATTAGCTATCTCTCTATAGATCTTCCACCAATCTACATATCTAAAAATATTTCTAAATAACAATATACACCACAAAATAGAATTCAGGCAACTAAAAATTAATATAGCTTATATTAGCTATTCAACAATATAAAACCTATATAGATTAATGGTATAGCTATATAAAGATGTTTCGAGGTATGAAAGTTTAGATCTATATAATTTTATTGAGAGCTATATAGATGTAGCTGAGATAGCTATCCCTATAGATATCATTAAAGCACCAATTATATTTGTCTTTGATGGCTTTTCCCTTGCAAATAGCTTTGTTGTAATCTGTGAGAGTACTGGGGTTAGTGATGTTGCTTGTGTTGTTGCTGAAACTCCTATACTGTTTATAGAGTATATGAATAGATACATTCCTATTCCCCACCCAAGAATCCCTGTTATTGTTGCTAGAAATATCAATGGCTTTAACGAACTTTTTTCAGGTTTACCTTCAAAAATAAGTCCTATTGGAAGAAAGAACAAGGCTATTAAAGCTATTCTAGTTATGGTTAGCGTAAATACATCTGAGTAAATTAAAGCTATTTTAAGCATCGATGATGCTAAACCCCATGAGATAGAGGTTATTAAAGCATATGTTATTCCAATCCATTTAAAGCTACCTCTAGAATTTTCTAGTGTAGCTATAACCACTCCCATAAAAGCTATTACTGTTCCAATAACTAGAAATATAGTTATTTTCTCATTAAATAGCATTGCTGCAATTATCTGGGCTATAAACATATATGTATAGCTGATTACAACTGCTAAAGACCCGCCGATTATCTGGATAGCTTTTGTATATGCAGCATCGCCTATTCCAGGACCTAAAATAGCAGATATCGCTATAATAGCTATGACTATAGGCTGTGAATATGGTAGTTCAATCCTATTTAGAAAAACCATTGGAAATAGAAATAATGCTGCCATTACAGCTCTCATTGCTGTAAATATTATTGGTTTTACATATTTTTTAAACCTAGAGATAAGTGCTGGATTCAAACTCCATATAGCTGACGCTATAGCTATAGCTATGTATCCTATCATTATATATCCCAATGATATAGATTAGATATAGAGACTTAGATTTCTTAAAAGCTTAGCTTTAGAGAATAGTTTATTTAAAAGCCAAAACAAAAACTATGTTGTTAAATAGTTCACTGCATATCTAACTTGATAATAATGCTTTTATATTTAAGGAATTTTACAATTTATCATGTGATTTGTTATGGATAAAAAAATTAAAATAGGTTTTGTTGGTGCTGGTGGTATAGCTAGAGCACATGCAAAATACTATAAAAATATACCATTTGTTGAATTCGAGGCTGTTTCTGATATAGATATTGAAAAGGCGAAGGAATTTGCTGAAATATATGGAGTTCCAAAGGAGAATGTATTTAAAGACTATGTAGATATGTTTGATAAGGTTCAACTCGATGGTGTAAGTATCTGCACTCCTCATAAACACCATGTAGCTCCAACTATATATGCTCTTAAGAGAGGTGTTCATGTACTTGTTGAGAAACCTATGGCTGCAACAGCTTCAGATGCTTTAGAGATGCTTCGTACAGCTATACAGTATAGAAGGATTTTAATGGTTGGTTTTCAAAACAGGTTTTCCCCTGAAATCATATCAGCTAGAAGATTTGCTGAATCTGGTCTTCTTAAGGGTTTTTATTATGGGGAAACTGTAGAAGGTAGGGAGAGAAGAAGAGCTGTGCCACCGCGTTTATCATTTATAGATAAAGAGTTATCTGGTGGTGGTGTTCTTCTAGATCTTGGTTGCTATGCTATTGATAACGCTATGTATATACTTGGCTATCCTGAGGCTATAAAGGTTAGCGGCTATATATATACAGCTTTAGGTAAAGATAAAGAAGCTGCATCAGTTGTTGGTAGCTGGGGTTCATGGGATGTTGAAAAATTTACTGTTGAAGATTTTGCAGTTGGTAAAATTGTGTTTAAGAATAATGCTGTTCTATGGCTTAAAGTTGCATGGGCTATGCACAACGATGATTTAGGCAGGCCATTCTTTCTTGGTTTAAGAGGCGGTTTAAAGCTTTATCCCCTTGAAATCTATAGAGATGAACATGGATATATGACTACATCTAGAGTTGTTTTACCTCAGAAGGATGTATGGGTTGATAAAATAGGGAAGTTTGTTGAAGCTATTATAAATGGTTTAGATAGCCCTATAGATCCAAGAGAAAGCGTCTATGAAATGATAATAATAGATGCTCTTTATCGCTCTGCTTACAATGGTGGCGAAGAGGTTAAGATATATATTCCAGATGAAGTTAAAGCTATAGTGAATAACAATATACTTTTAGTAGAGTAGGTAGATATATATGAAGCTAAAAATAGGTTTCGCTGGTTTTGCACATGTCCATGCACCTGGACATGCCGAGTTTCTTGTATCTAGAAACGATGTTGAGGTTATTGGTCTATTTGATGAAAATAGAGATAGAGGTTTATACTACGCTAATAGATATGGATTTGAATTTGTAGAATCTTTGGAGAAGATTATTGAAAAGAAGCCAGATTTGGTTATCATAGATAGTGAAACTTCTAAGCATCTAGAATATGTTAAAGTGCTTGCTGAAAACAATATAAATATATTCTGTGAAAAGCCTATTGGATTAAATCTTCAAATGGCTAGAGAAATCAAAAGTGTTGTAGAGAGACATAGAATTCTTTTTACAACGGGATTTAACTCAAGATTTAATCCAGATATAATAAAACTTAAAGAGATTTTACATGAAAATGAAATTGGAGATATTTATACAGTTAGAGTAAGAATAGCACATTCAGCAGCAATCGATAAATGGTTTAAAGACTGGAGTCTATGGTTTGGAATAAAAGAGTTGGCTGGAGGTGGAGGACTGCTTGATCTAGGGATACATGCTGCTGATTTGCTAAGATATATATTAGATGATGAAGCTATAGAGATTCAAGGAATTGCTGCAAATTTAGCAAAAACATATGACATAGACGACTTTGGTGTAGCAATAATTATCTTTTCAAAGGGAGTGATATCGGTGTTAGAAAGTGGTTGGACACAAGTAGCTGAAAATCCACCACTATCACCACTAGAGATCTATGGAAATAAGGGAACGGCTCTAAGAACCCCTATAGGAATCATATATTACTCTCGAGATAGAAAATCATGGATTAAACCAAATCCTCCACAAACATCTATTAGAAATGCTTTAGACGATATAATAGAGGCTATAAAAACAGATAGAAAACCTGCTATAACTGTTGATGATGCTGTTAAAGCACAGGAAATAATAGAGGCGATATATCTGAGTAGTAAGGAAAAAAGAACAATAAATCTCCCACTTCCTTAGCAGAGAAAGCTATATTTATAGATCTAACCTTTTTCCTCTTCTTGAGGTTGAGGGGTTTTGGGCTGTTCACAGGTAGACATGAATAGATTAGGGGATCCAATGAATAGTCAATGAGCTCTTGCTCTTTAGGATAGAGAGATCAGCTAAATAGCAATGTTTTTATATTTCTAATCAAGTTTGTCATATCACATCTCTATTATCTCTGTTTATCTCTTTAGGTATGATTTTCTTCAGCAATAATTCATCTAGACTTCCACTTCTATAGCCATATAGATCCAATGCTACATATCTATATCCAAGTTTTTGTAGCTCTTCAGCTATCTTATCCATAATATCCTCGCTAAAGAATTTCCCTCTTTCATTGCGAGCTACTTCTATTCTAGCTATATATCCATGGTCTCTCACCCTAACCAAAGCTACACCTGTTAGCTTCTTCACAATACTTTCTGCTTTTGCAATTCTATTTAGCTTTTCAATTGTTATTGGTTCTCCATATGGAATTCTAGATGCTAGACAAGCCATAGGGGGTTTATCCCAATTCGGTAGATTTAAGGCTTTTGCTAATATCCTAGCCTCCTCTTTAGTAAAGCCTATCTCTGCTAAAGGGCTTCTAACACCTGATTCTCTAAATGCTAGATAACCCGGTCTATGGCTAGATATATCAGATGCATTTGTACCATCTACTATAGCTTTAGCATTGTATTTTTCTGCAACTTTAAGAAGCTCTTTTGCAAGGCTTTTTTTACAGAAATAGCATCTATTTGGAGGATTGGCTATGAAATTTGGATCGCTAAGCTCACTGCTCTCAACCAAGATATGCTCTACATTAAATATCTCAGCTATTTTCTTAGCCCATAGAAAATCCTCTTCAGGATATGTAGGAGACAATGCAGTAACAGCAACAACATTATTAGAACCAAGAGCTAACACAGCCGTAGCTAGCACAACAGAGCTATCAACACCACCAGAAAAAGAGACTATAACAGGTCCTCCAACAGATCTATACCATTCTATAAGATTCAAAAACTTTTCTCTAATACCATTATCAAGTATAGATACAACATTTTCTAAGGCTATAACATCTCACCACTATCATCTTAAATTTAACGATATAATGTTTATATTAATATATTTAAAACTTTCCCTGCTAACTGTTTTCTTAATCATACTAGAAATGTTTCAATAGATCTATAGCTAGTCAAATAAATGATATTCATTTAGGCAAAGTTTATAATTTTTATTAATACTATTGTTATTGGTGTTTAAATTGAGTACAAGAATACCATTGCCATATAGTCCAAAGGTGCTTGAAATCTTTAGAAATCCAAAGAATCTTGGATCACTAAGCGATGCTACTGTTGTTGAAAGTGCTGGTAGTCCTGCATGTGGAGATATGATAAGGCTTTATCTAAAGATTGTTCGTATAAATGGAGAAGATTTTATAGAGAAGGCGACTTTTGAGAGCTATGGATGTGCAGCAAATATTGCTGCAGCAAGCATTTTAACAGATATTATAACTGGGAAAAGATTAGAAGATGCTTGGAGAATTTCATGGAAAATGATATCAGATTCTCTTGGAGGTTTGCCACCGATAAAATATCACTGTAGTATTTTAGCTGTTGGTGCTTTAAAAAGAGGTATAAGAGCTTACTATAGAAAAATTGAAGAGAATCCTTCTTGGCTTCCTAAAGATTTTACTATTGAAGAGAAACAGGTCTTTGAAGAGGAAGAGATGATGGAGAGATACTATAGATCTATAAAAGCTCTTGGTGAAAATAGATGAAGAGTAAAGAGATTGATTTAAGATATGTTTCTGTAAGCTGTACATCTCACCCTGTTATAAAATTGGGTAATGCCTTAGCAGGACTTGCTTCTGAAGATATAGATGAGATAAGGATATTGTTTAGATCTGATGATATACCAGAAGAAGCTATGAAGCTATTTTTATCTAAATATGGATATGTTGTAGAAGATATAAAGAATATTGATGATAGATCTAGTCTACTAATAGCTAGAAAGAGGACCTAGCTATGTCGATGTCTCAAAAATTAAAAGAGCTTTTAAATACACATGGAAAGCCTTATAAAGAAGTATATTTTGATTTGGAGAATAGTGGTTTCGTACCTAAGGAAGTTGTAGATGCTATGATACCATACTTTAACCAGAAGGGCTATGGCCATCCATCTATAACTCATAGAGTTGGCTGGGAAGCTCTGGAGATCATCTATGAAACAAAAGAGCTTGTAGCAAAGACTATAGGATTAAGCGAACCTGAAAATATTGTTTTCACACATAGCGGTACAGAAGCCAACAACCTTGCTATTCTAGGATATCTACTTAAAAACAAAGAGAATAAAGGCAAGAAAATAGTTTTATCATCTATAGAACATTTAAGTGTTATTTTTCCTGCTCAATTTGCATCTGATTTGCTTGGCTTTAAAACAGTTCTAGTTCCTGTTGATAGAGAGGGTTTTATAGATCCAGAAATTCTAAAGTTTTATATAGATAAAGACACTATTCTAGTTAGCATTCAGATGGTTAACCATGAGATTGGAACTATACAGAAACTTAAAGAGCTTATAGATGTTGTAAAGTCTATAAACCCTAAAGCTATATTCCATACAGATGCAGCTGATGCCTATGGATGGATATCTATAGATGTAGAGAAACTTGGTATAGATATGATGACTATTAGCAGCCATAAGATTCATGGGCCTAGAGGTGTAGGTGCTCTATATATTAGAAAAGGCTTAGAGCTTGAACCACCTTTAAAAGGACAGTTAAGTGTTGAGAAGCTTTGGCCAGGTGTTGAAAATGTTCCTCTTATAGCAGGGTTTAAGAAAGCTGTTGAGATAATGTTTAGCGATTTTAGCTATAGAGTAGACTATGTTAAAAACCTTAGAGATAAATTGATGTATGGCATTCTCAATAAAGTTCCAAATGTATTGGTTAATGGACCATTAAATGAAATGAGGGTAGCTAATAACGCTAATCTAAGCTTTTTATATGTTGAAGGTGAGGCTTTAACTGTTGAGCTTAGCTTAAATGGTATATATGTCTCTAGTGGTAGTGCATGTAGTAGCAGGGTTTTAGAGCCAAGCCATGTTCTACTAGCTATTGGCAGAAAACATGAAGAGGCTCATGGAAGTATATTGTTTAAGCTTTCTCATTATCATAGCAAAGAAGATGTTGAATATACATTAAATGTTGTTCCCAATGCTGTTGAGAGACTTAGAAGAATAAGTTCATGGAGATAAAAATGATGTATCTTGATTTTAGAGGTGAGGAGTGTCCAGGACCATTGGTAAAGACTGTTAAAGTGTTGTCTAAGGTAAGAAGAAACGAGAAGATAGTGGTTTTAACAACTTCTAAGCAGTGTGTGGATATGTTAAAGCAAACCATTGAGCTATTTAGAGTAGCAAAGATGGAGATATATAATAGGGATAACTTTTATGAAATCTATATAGAGAAGACTGTAGAAGAGTTAGAGGTGTGAATAATATGTTTAAAAAATCGTTTTGCGAACAGTTTATAAGAGACTATTCAACTGCTATAAGAATAGCTATAGCACTAGATTTAATGAATAGATATAACTTATCGCAGTTCCAAGCAGCTAAACTAGCAAAGGTGCCACAACCTCTAATCAACTATGTAATACATAAAAAAAGAAAGATTCATAACCTTGAAAAAATATTGAAAACATCAAATATATCTAATATAATTAAAGAATTCTCAGATAAGCTGATGCACGGCTCTGACATAGATATGTGTGAGATATGTATAAGGATAAGAGGTTTCATAGAAAGAAAGTAGTATAAATATATCCTTTCCCATTAAAGAATAAATATTGGTAAAGTGTTGGAAAGGAGTTCTACTGAAGTTGAATTTGAGGAGGTCATAAAAATTTATATTTCTTATTTATTTTGTCTTTATTGTTAGGTGGTGATATTGAGGATAGAGAAAAGAGGGAGTATAATACTAGTTGATAATAGATTTAGATTTCTATTGGGTGTGAATTATTGGCCTAGAAAAACAAATATTAGGATGTGGAGAGATTGGAATGAAGCTGATATAGCTGAAGATGTTAAGCTTATGAAGGAGCTTGGTATTAGAGCTGTAAGATTTTTCATTAAAGATGAGGATTTTGCTGATGAAAATGGCAATATATATAGAGATTCTTTTGAAAAGCTTGATAAGTTTCTTAGAATTTTAGAAGAGAATAGAATTGCTGGATTTGCAAGCCTTATAGTTGGCCATATGAGTGGAAAGAACTGGAGAATTCCATGGACAAGATTCGAAGATCTTTATACCCCATCAAGTATTGAAAAGACATGCAGATTTATTGAAGCTATTGTTAAAAGGTTTAAGGACTATGATAGTATTGGTGGATGGATTTTAAGTAATGAGATTAGCCTTGTTAAAAAGGCTGGGAATAGAGATGAGGCCCTTGCACTGCTAAGAGCTTTTTCAAAAACCGTAAAAAGTATTGATTCTAGCCATGTAGTTTCATCCGGCGATATACCAAATGAATATATGCAGGAAACTCCAAATGTTAGAGATTTTGTTGATTATGTTGGCCCCCATTTATATCTCTATGACAGCGATGTTGTAAGACATGGATATATATATAGTGCTGTACTAGAGCTGTTTTCAAATGATGGCGATATACCTATAGTTCTAGAGGAATTTGGTTTTAGTACCCATCAATTTTCTGAAGACTCGCAAGCTAGATTCATAAATGAGGTTCTATATACTGCATTAGCTCATGGAGCATCTGGTGCATTTATATGGTGCTTTTCAGACTTTCCACATGAGTCTGATCCTCCATATGAATGGAGACCTCTAGAGCTTGCTTTTGGTATAGTTAGAAAGGATGGTTCATTAAAACCAGCTGCATATATAGTGAAGAGATTTTCTGAAGAGCTTAGAGAAGTTGAGGAGATGGGTCTCCATGAAAAGTTTAAAAGATTTTCAAATACATCTATTGTTGTACCATTCTATATATTTAAAGACTATGAATTCATAAGATATAGAGACATAGCTGGGCAACAGCTTTTAATTCAGCCGTTGATAGGAGCATATATTCTGGCATCTGCAGCTGGTATACAAACATCTATGATATTTGAACTAGATATAGAGAGGGCTATAAAGAGCAAAAAGCTTATTATAATGCCCTCTACAATAGTGGCACTCTCATCTACATGGAGAAAAATTTTCGACTATATAGAGAATGGTGGAGCTGTATATACATCTGTTATAAGAGGAGTTGCAAATCTTAGAGCATTACATGAGGCACCAACACATCTATGGATAGAGATATTCGGTGTTGAAAACATTCTTGAAGCAGGCTCTATAGGATACAAAATCCACGGCTTAACAACAATAGAATTTGTAAAAGACTTTGGAGAACTTAGAAAAGGCGATAAAATAGATATAGAGGTTCAAGAACCAATATATACATACCTAGCTAAAGCTGTAGATGCTGAAACAGTAGCTATAGACAAAAACGGAAACCCGGTTATATTCAAAGCTAAGAGAGGTAAAGGTATGGCATATCTATCGCTAATACCAATAGAAACAATAGTATCTAGACAAGAAACCATAGACTGGAGCAAAAACTATTACAAAATATATGATTCTATAGCAAAGGAGATAAACATAGAAAGACCATATAGATGCGACAACCCTGAAATAGAGATAGCTATATACAAAGGCAAAGAAAGCGACATAGCTATGTTAATTAACCATGGATATGAAAAGAAAGCCAAAATATATACACAAAACTCAGTTAAAGATATTAGAAAAATTGGAGGGGACATAGTAACAAACCTAATCAACTCAACTACAATAGAAGTTAAAGCACCTAAAAAAGGAACAGCAATAATAGAAATAAAACATTAAAAAACAAATTTATTTTGGATAAAATAATTTATTTTATTTTTATTTTCTTTTTATGAGCCATGCTATTGCAAATCCAACTATTAGTAGTACTATTGATATTATTGTTGTTGTTGTCCATTCTGTAACAGTCTCAACTTTAGTTGTTGTTGATATAGCTGTTGAGATTGCTGTTGATATAG
>CAYUUS010000014.1:0-37380 GCA_964447975.1 uncultured Ignisphaera sp.
TGCAGATGATAGATATAAACATAGATAGATGTGGGAAGCTGATGGATCCTAAAGGGAATTCCCACCTTCTAGAGTAGGAAGGAGGTTGCTACATACTTTATCTAGAATCCATATAATGCCATCGCTTCCTTCAATCTTTATATAACAATTGTTGTCTATGCAATAAGATACAGCTGCACATATAATAGCATCTTTTTGGTCTTTCTTTAAATTATCTATATCGATAGAATATCTTATTGACAGCCTTTGCAAAAGCTCTCTAATAGATCTACATCTACTATTTAATAAAGCACTTCTTGGATGAGTTTCATAGATATTGCTAATACCTAAAGCCTTTAAATCGTTGATAATCCTAATAGCTCTTAAAGTTAATAGTTTCATATATGAGAATTTTGGTGGAAAAACTCTAAAACCCATAGAAATCATTTTTCTATCAACATCTCTAATACCATTACCTAAATTAAAAGGTGCATCTATAGAGATATAAGGATTATACTTAGCTATATCACCTACTATTTTCACTATATCATCATTACTATATATACATTTAACAAAGTCAATTCTACATATATCATTACATACAATATATGCAAAACCACTACATCTATGCTCTTTTGCAGCTAGGTCAATACCTATATAGATTTTACTCAATAGATACACCACTAGAACATGATATAGAAGAACATCAGTAAAAAGAAAAAGGGTTAGATATTTCCAGCGGTTTTAATTATTTTTGCAAGCTCTTTTACTAATCTATCTAAAAACTCTATATATGCTTTTTCATCATACATCACAAGACTTTTGTTTTCTTCAATCATTTTCTGAAGCTTTATCAACTCTTCAACAGCTTTATTTTCCTCCTTCATTATATCTATTAACCGAGATGCTGCATCAATAAGCCTTAGCGTTCCATAAAGTGGTGGTTCATCAACACAGCCTCTAGCACTTGTTATTAGAAATGACAAGAGTTTGAAATGAGGATCTTTAACAATGCTTTCCATACTTTTCATAGTGAACAACCTCATTAAGAGGCCTTCTCTCTGGGGCTTTTGGCCATTGATTAGGATATCCAAGAGTTATTAAAAGTACAGGTTCAATAGTATCTGGTATTTCAAGTAGTTCTTTAATACCAATTTTGCTAAATGAGACTATAGGGCAAGAGCCTATACCAAGGCTATAAGCCATCAACATCATGTTTTGAGCCGCCATTGAAATATCCATAAGAGCCATTCTCTCACCAGCTTTACCACCTTTTCTAGCCCTCTCTAAATTTATACATATAACAATTACTGTATTTGGGTCTCCAAAAAGGCCAGGGGAAACTAGTTTTATTTTCTCAATCATATCTTTGTTTCTCACTACTATGAATTCCCATGGCTGTATATTTCCTGCACTTGGAGCCCATATACCAGCTTCTAAAATCTTAACTATATACTCATTAGATATATCCATATCTTTAAAACTTCTTATACATCTTCTACCCATTATAACTTTAAATATATCTTCAGACATTGTATCTACACCTCTAATAAAAGCCTTCCTTCTTTCATAATCATATCTCCATCTATATATACAGTTGGATTCAATATAACACCATCTAGATGTATAGGCGCTTTAACCTTTCCACCAAATCCAAAGTTGTTTCCAAGAGCTATATGTATTGTTCCCATTACCTTCTCATCTTCAAGAACAATGCCACTTACCTTTGCACCAGGATTTGTACCTATACCAAACTCTGCAAGATTTCTTGCGTCTTGACCATACTGCAAAAGAATCTGTTTTAACTTATTAGCCTCATCACCACCCTCTATATCTATGGCATAGCCATCCCTAAACACAATCTTTATAGGATTTACAAGTTTTCCAATGCCAGCCATAGAACCATCTACTATAGCAACACCATTAGCACTTCCCTCAATAGGTGCTATATATGCTTCACCACCTGGTAGATTTCCCCAATCACCAGGATTTCTAAGAATTCCAGAACTTCTTCTAGCTTTTCTACCCCCTATAGAAAATGTTAAGTTAGTTCCATTACCAGATTCTATTCTAACAGTATTACCGTTATCGAGAATATCTCCAACAACATCTGTAACTCTCTGGATATAGCTATAGTCAACATTCATTGTTCTTATAAATATCTCCTCCGTTATACCAGGCATCGTAGCAACTCTAACACCTCTTTTAGTAGCCTCTTCTCTAGCAATTGTATGTGTTAAAGACTTTGATGTTGGTGCTACAACAACATCTACATTCTTCATAGCTTCAGCAATAGGCTTTGGAGGCTCTTCACCATGCATCTTTCTAGGCAATATTTCAATATATATTGCCTCAGTATTTAAATCTCTTGCACATAGCCATATATGAAGCCCTATACCTCTAAGAATTTCATCAGTAATAACAAGAATAGATTCACCTTCCTTAACACCTAGACACTGTTTCAATGCTACTTCGCTAGCTTTATAGACTTCCTCCTTAAATTTAAATATGTATTCCTTACTCAAACAGATCTACACCTCAATAATATCTTTAATTATATGCGCCATAAGTGTTCTTGGAATTAATACAGGTCTCTTTGTAATATCACCAACAATTCTCTTAGCATTTACACTATATCCAATACAGTCTAACACTATGAGGTCACAGTCCTTTAGATACTCACTAGCTTTTCTAAGCTCCTCAACACCTTCGGAATATGGTGAAACACTAACTACTTTAACCTCCTCTACAACTTTCAACCACTTAGCTCTAGCTATTTCAATTTGCTTAGGATTAGGAACAAAGACACCAAGTTTTCTGATTTTCAATGCCTCTACAACCTTTAGTAGAATTTCTGATGGCTCTACTAGAAGCTTTTTTGATTTAAGCTCTGGAAATTCACCTGTGCAAAGAAGCCCCACTATATCTACATCTCTCTCAACTCTATCTATACAACTTTGAATAAGTGGAACAACTTTTTCCCTATCTATCCTGACCTCAACGCCGCTTCTAAGCCTAGTAACCAATAAATAGCTGTTTTCTCTAGGAGCTAAAGCCTTTATATCCTCTTCTGTTAAGTTATCTAAAGCACCACATTCAATGATTTCAACATCACTTAAAATAGGCCTTATCTCAGATACAACATCGGTTCTCGGTGACTGACCAATGGTTATAAGAGCTATCTTCTTCAACATTTTTAAACCTCTACAGCTTCTTTCCTATAACCTTCTCTACCTGAGCCAATATATCAGGATCTTTAACACCTGAGCCTAATGGAATATATTCCTTTGGAATAACCACTATAAATACCTTGCAACCTTCTATGATTTCTGCAGAAGTTAATGGTTTACCAGAATCAGCATCTATAGTCACTATTAAATCTGGAAATACCCCAAGTCTTTTACCCACAGAATTTTCTAGGGTCATATACTCATTCCAAAATGTTATCTCATATGATTCACTTTTACTCTTTATCAAAATACTTCCTATATCATATCCTCCCCTAGTTTCTAACGACTTTCTTTCAACAACACCTATATCAACTATATTACCTCCACCAAGATACTTTATAACCTCTATACATATCTTTTCAGCATCACCCCAATAATTTCTAATAACCCTACCTATTTCTATAGCCTTTGTAAGAGCACCTACAGCAGCGTTTTGCTTAATGTAGCTTGGTCTAAGAGGATTTCTGGTTACAGCCACCATACCTCCAGCCTGAACAGCAGCCTCTCTAATAATTTTATCAACTTTGTCTAGAGAACCTCTTGCAATAACCTCTACATATCTTCCCACCATCTTATCACCACCAACAGCAACCTGTAGAGATATATACTCCTTTACTTTATGAAGCCCCATAGAACCCATAACACCAGTTGGATGAGCTCTACCATCTGCTGGTGCATCAATTATAGGAATCCCGAGAACAGCTGCAGGGATCCATCCATTAGCTGTTGAGGTACCTCCGTTTTCAGATGATATAAAACCTGCTATATCTCCATTTAATGCTTTTATAAACAACTCTGCAGATCTAATCATATGCATAGGTAGAAGATATTTTTCCTTAGCAGCTGGAGCACCAACTACTGAAGCTGTAGCTATATAGCTATCTTCAGAAATGCTCTCAACATCAGATATAAAAACATCTCCAAGTTCTATAGCCATCTTAGCTATTTTAAGTCCTGTTTCTATATCGCCCCCTCCTCCACCGCCAAGAAATGCTCCTCCATAAATAGCATACTCAGCTATAGATTCATCAACTCTTATAACCATTTTACATCATCTCTTCTTTCTGCTTTTTAGAATATATAGTGTAGCAACCCCTGAAGCAATAACAGGGTCGATAACAGGTATCCCAGATATCTCCTCAGCTATTTTAGCAAATCCTATAGTGCTATACCCTGTACATCCAAGTACAATTACATCTACATTTCTCTTTAATAATCTCTTTAAAGCTTCTTCAGCAGCTCTTTTACCCCATTCAGTCATAAGATCAAGAGTATTTTTAACACCAATAGGTTTATCCTCCGCCACTAAATGTTCTCCAAGAATTCTCTTTATAACCTCTGGAGTCTCTTCTGTTAAATTCAAAACACCTATTCTTTTACCATAGGTTAAAGCTAATCCAGCTGCAGCAGAGCCGGCACCTATAACAGGTATCTTCAACATTTTTCTAGCTTCATCAACTGCTGGATCAGCTGCACAACTAACTATAACAGCTTCAACACCACTTTCTTCAAATTCCTTAGCAAGCTTCAGTATCTTAGGCTTTGCAATCTCCTCACTTTCACGGTCATATATACCCTTTGGTTGATCCCATATACATCTGCTTATAACCCTTAGCTCTGGAAACATCTCTTCAATTATTTTTCCATGAATATTTAAAAGATCTTCTCTAGTTAATGTAACAACTCTAATAAGACCTATAGAATAAGACATGGAACCACCTTTATATATTATTCTGGTACACCTTTTCGCAACACATCTCTTATAGATCCATGAATCTTCATCAATATATCCCATTCATTTTCATCGTAAAACTTTGCCCTTCCCATAGTAAAGTCCTTAGCAACCTCAACAACAAATCTCGTTGCTTGCTCTAATGCAACAACATTTGTTACACCTGTTCCTGAACCAGAGACAGCCATTTTAGCAGTTATTGCAACGCCTACAACAGGTGCTGAGGTATAGAGCCAAGGCTGCATCATGCTATTTATATGATATATAGGTGTTGTATATGGCGTTAAATCCTGCATAGTTATTGGCACTATAACTGGAGGCTCACCTACAACCCTTATATATATATCTATTAGATCTGGACTTACCTTAAGTATCCACCCCTCTTTTACCGTAGGTGTTATTGCAAAACCTGTATGTTTTATAACCCAATTAGCTTTAGTTGCATCAATAGATAGAACAGCATCCATATCACTTCTAACCTCCTTTTTTAGCAATGTAAATATATCTACAGGTGAGTCCATCATTGGAACAGGTTTATGGGGCCTTGTTGGCGCATTTGGACATATATGCGTTGTAACTATAACATCTCCAGGCAATATATCTCCACGTTTCTTCATTTCAGCAATTTTATATGCGGCTGTAAGAGCCGCTATTGCACCATCAGCATCTGAGACCATTCCTATAAATGCAGGTCTTGCACCTATACCTCCAAGTCTACCAATAATTCCAATTGTTGGTGAAACTCCTCCAACAGATTTACCACTATATCCAGGTATCTTTATTGTTATGAAATCTGTAGAGCCTTTATCTCCTTTAATAGTTTCAATATCTATCTCTATATCGTTGAATCCTTTCTCATGGAAGAAACCCTTAACTTTTCTTCCATCTACTTTAGGATCCTCCAATAAATCTATTATTTCTATTAACTGTTTTAAAACAGACAAAGCTATATCACCTAATCCAAACAATGCTAAAAGATATATATAAATTCATAATATCATAATATATTAAAATAAATATAAAAATATATATATCCCTTGCATAAGATAGTTAAAAGAGGTGTGTTTCATGGGTAATTCAAGTGAATACCATCCAAAGCTATACGAACCAGCGTTATTAATTATGGGAGCATTGATAGGTGTATTAGGTGCTATTATAGGTGTAGAGCTAATAGTGCGTGTTGGTATAAATCCCAATACATCAATTATAGGTGCTCTCATTGCTATAGGTGTAGGCTATCTACCATCGAGATTTACAAGAAGATATTTCCTTAATGTCCATAGAGTAAACATTATTCAAACTGTGATTTCAGGTGCAACGTTTACAGCTGGCAATGTATTGTTACTTGGCTTAGCTATTGTATGGATAGCAGGTGAGAAGATAGGGTTGCTACTACCATATATGATCTATGGTGCTTTAGCAGGTTTGCTGTTTTCAGGTCTTGTAGACTTGATTCTAGCGTACAAAATATTTGATTCTCCGTTTTATCCAGCATCTAATCCATGGCCAATAGGAGTATCAACAGCGTTGTCAATAAGAGCTGGTTTAGAAAGAGGAAAGAAAGCTCTAATCCTACTATATGGTGCCATTGTTGGTACAATTTTAACATATTTTAAATATCCAGGAGATGTGATGGGTATAGCATTGATAGGAAATGTATGGGCTATATCGATGTTTGGAATAGGGCTTATCTTAAGAGCCTATTCTCCACAGTGGTTTGGAGTAGATCTATATAAGATGTATGCACCACATGGAATTATGATAGGTGCTGGAATTGCAGCTATACTTCAATTTGTTATACTCTATATCAAAGTTAGAAGTAGATCCTCATCACAAGAAAGTAGTAAAATGAATACACTTGTTAATGCAGGAGAAGCCTTAAGAAGTATAGGGGCAGCATTAGTTCTATGGCTTCTTGGAGCAGCTGCCCTAGCCTTTGGTCTAGGTCTTCATAATATGATGGGACTAGGACATGTAGTTGCATGGATAATATACTTTGGTGTTGGGGCTCTATGGACAACACTTGTATGTGCACTTTCAGGTATGCATGCTGGGTGGTTCCCAGCATTTGCAACAGCTCTTGCCACGCTTATGATAGGTCTTCTTCTAGGTTTCCCACCAATAGCACTAGCTATTGGTGCAGCATATGTAGCTGCCACAGGTCCTGGTATGGCTGATCTATCATATGATTTGAAAACTGGTTGGATGTTAAGAGGAGAGGGAAAAGATCCAAAATTTGAACGTTCTGGAAGATTCTGGCAATTCCTTGCAGAAATTGTAGCATTGGTTATAGCCTTAGCTATAGTCTCTTTAGTTTACACAGGTTACTTTTCAAATAACCTCTTCCCACCAGCTGCAAAAACACTTGCAACAGCTTCATTTGCAGCTGCAGATCCTGAGTTGCTAAGGTATATATTGATGTGGGCTCCTATAGGCTTTATAATTCAGCTTGTGGGAGGGCCTGAGAAACAGATTGGAATCCTATTTGCAACTGGTTTAATGATACTTAACCCAATGGCTGGAGTTGTATCTCTAGTAACTATAGCTGCAAGAATAATACTATATAGAATATTTAGGGAGAGGGTTAGAGATATATTCTTTATAGGTGGCTCTGGAAGCATTGCTGGATCAGCACTAACATCATTCCTACTATATACGCTTCCACTAATACTACGCTAGCTATGCTTAAACAACATCAACCCCACTTAAACATTTTTATTTTTAAAACTAGATTTTTAGCTTCAAGATTTTAGGTAGTGGTGCATTTATTGAATCATTCTTATTTATTTGCTATAGAGTCTCTTAGCAATTTCTCTATGTATCCATATAGCATAGCTTTTCTTAGCTTATCTGGTAGCATATCTAAAGCTATTTTAAAAAATCTATTTATTTTTAGTGGAGCACCCGCGGCTTTCATATGACCACCTCCACCAAGCCTCTTTGCAATTTCTCTCACATTGTAATCTCTTGATCTAAAGCTAATACTTGTTAAGTCATGTCTTATTATAGCAGCTATTTTACAGTTGCATATATTTAGAACAGCATTGCCAACTATGCTTTGATTTGGTATGCTAAAACCTCTATAATATATACATATATCCTTGTCATCTATCTTAATCATCTTTACATCTTTACAGATGTTTGAAACTATTTTAAGTTCTTCATCTATATATTTCTCAACAAATGGATCTATCCATTTAATAAATTCACCAACCTCTATAGACCTCTCAATAGCATCTAGAATATCTATAAATGCCCTCTCTAATCCATAAAACCTCTTTACATAGTCTATATACCGATAGAGATATGGTGCCTCCCATCTATAGAAACTCCAAGAATCTACAGCACATGTAACATCAACATATTCTCTAATCAACCTATTTTCTATATTCATCGACTTAGCAACTACATCAGCTGCACACCTCGAGTTAGAATCTATATATAGCTTTACACCATATCTAGACAACTCATTAATCCATTCTAAATCCCATATATGATGATCATACCAATATATATTAACATTGCTACCCTCTACACACCTTAGCAATTCCTTTAAACCATCAACATTAACACCTATATCAATTATCGCTATAGCTTCATAGTTTTTGTTAATAAGATCGCATATCTTTCCAATCTCTATAGGCTCTATAAACAATACATAATATTCATTTTTTCTAATACCTTTACCTAAAACATAGATAGCTGCACCGACAATACCATCAAGATCTGTATGTGTAACTATACCATACATCTTTCATACCTTACAGCTTTAAACACTATAGAAATTTAGCTAATATAAAATAGTTTTAAACTCTATATTTAATTTGAAGCAATGTTACAGTAGTTCATACTTTATTTGTTGGTATTTATATGGATTAGTTTTTTATCTTGGTAGTGTGATATAAATCTCGGTGTTTGACACATGTCAAATTTGGATATGAATAAAAAGATCGAAATAGTAAAAGAGCTATTAAAGAATATACATAGAGGTGAAAGTGTTGAAGAGATAAAGAAGAGATTTAGCGATATATTATCACAGATTTCACCATTTGAAATACCGATTATAGAGCAGCAACTTGTTAGAGAAGGTATATCTATTGATGATATCCTAAAGCTTTGTGATCTTCATGTAGAGCTTTTTAGAGAGTTTCTAAAGTCTAGAGAGCTAAAGGATGTTCCGAAAGGTCATCCAATAGATTTGCTTATTAGAGAAAATGAATGGATATTGAAACAAGCTGATGCATTAGCTCTTTATGCCTCTACATTAACTCGATCTAAAGGAGTTGAAGAGATCAAAAACATCTTAAATACATTAAATATAGTGTTTCAGAATCTAAGAAAGCTCAGAATTCACTATAGAAAAATTCAAATGCTTATATTTCCATATCTTGAGAGAAGAGGTATAGTCGCTGTACCAAGGGTTATGTGGGGTAGAGAAGACCAGGTTATAGTCAAGATGAGACAGCTTAGCGAGTTTATATCTAAAGCTATTGATAGTCTTGATCAAATGGCTATTAATAGTATTGCTAATAGAGCATTAGAAATTGCTAGAGAGATTTCTGAGTTAGTGTTTAGAGAAAACAAGATACTATTTCCAGCTGTATGGACTCTATTTAGCGAAGGTGAATGGGCAGCTATAGATGAGATAGCAAATGATATCAGCTGGCTAGTTGATGTTGGTGAAAAGCTATGGGTTCCAAAAACCAATCCTGTTATGCCATATGAGATAGAAGTCGCTATAACACAAGAACAAATCGATAAACTTCCACCAGAATTTAAATCAATGGCTTTAATGCATGGTATTCAACCCAATGGCTATAAAATTAAAGGAGATGAGGATATCGATTTAGGTACAGGGTTTCTAAATGTTAAAGAGATAAGCTCTCTATTCAGGTCATTGCCATTGGAGATAACATATGCTAATATTGATGATAGAGTTAAGTTCTTTAGTGAGAGTATATTTGGAAGAGGATTTACAAGAACTAAGACAATCATTGGTAGAAGAGTAGAGTATTGTCATCCACCAAGACTAGAGGCATTGGTTAGAAAAACCGTTGATGAAATAAAATCTGGTGAGGCAAGCTATAGAGAGTTTTGGACTAGGGTTGGAGATAGGGTTATAAGGGTTTTAATAGTAGGTGTGAAGGATGATGATGGAAGATATCTAGGAACAGTAGAAATAGTTGAAGATTTAACAGATGTTATAAACAATGTAAATGAAATTAAAAAGAAGATTCTAGTGCTCTAAAATGAAGTCGATATTTGAGATAGCATATAGATATCTAATACCAGCAATAAGAAGAGAGATTGTGAAGATGCTTATAAAAAGAGGCTTTATGGAAGTAGAAATTGCAAGATCGCTCAACATATCATATTCCCTTGTATCTAGATATCTAAGCGGTGAAAGAGGCTATAACATAGATTTGTCAAGGTATAGAGACGTTATGGAGAAGATAGAAAGAGTTGCAGATAGAATAGCTAGAAAAGATATAGATTTCTATCAAATATATGAGGAAATAGATAGAATAGCTCTGTATGCATTATCAAACAGATATCTATGCTCTACACATAAAGCCATAGAGCCATATATAGACATCTCAAAGTGTAATATTTGCCCAAATCTATTTTCGCAACAAAAAGTTAGTAGCTTAATATCTGCCATTTAATAGAGGTGGAACTGTGTATAGTTTACATCCATTTAAACTTGCTGAAGGAGTTTACTGGGTAGGTGTAAAAGATTGGAATAGAAGGCTCTTCGACTCTTTAATACCTTTACCAAAAGGGACATCATATAATGCTTACCTAGTTATTGGATCAAATAGCATAGCTCTTATAGATACTGTTAATCCAGGTTTTGAAAAAGAGCTGGAAAATAAAATTAAAGGCATTGTTGATCCAAGAGATATAAACTATATTGTTATGAACCATGCAGAGCCAGATCATGCTGGTGCAATCCCCTATATACTAAACATTGCTCCAAAATCAAGGCTTGTAACATCGTCAATAGGTTCTAAAATAGCTAAAATATTCTATAGAATACCAGATGAGAGAATCTATGTTGTTAAAGATGGTGATGAAATTGATTTAGGTGGAAAAACACTTAGATTTATATATACCCCATGGCTTCACTGGCCAGAGACGATGGTAACATACCTTGAAGAAGACGGCATTCTATTTCCATGTGACTTCTTTGGAGCACATATAGCAGCAGGTATGTGGGATGACGAGGTAGAGGACATTGTTAACCATGCACAGAGATATTGGGGTGAGATTATTATGCCTTTTAGGTTAAATGCATTAAAAGCACTAGAGAAATTATCAACGCTAAATATAAAAGTTATAGCGCCGTCGCATGGACCAATATATAGAAATCCAAAGAGAATTATTGAGAAATATCTTGATTGGTCAAATGGAAAAACAAAAAAGAAGATTTTAATAGTCTATGTGAGTATGTGGGGATATACATATGAAATAGTTAAGCTTATTGAAAATGAAATTCTTTCACAAGACATAGATATAGTTGTTCATGATATAGCATCTACTGATGTTGGTGATATTGCTAAAGATCTTGTAGATTCAAGTGCCGTTATAATAGCAACGCCAACTGTTTTAGGATTCGCTCATCCTCTAATAATACAAATAGCTTATCTTCTAAAAGTTTTAAAACCTCCAATAAAATATGGAGGAGCTGTAGTAACATATGCTTGGGGCACTAAAGCAGATCAACAGCTAATAGAAATGCTTAGAGATACTGGAATAGAGCTTATAGATGTTGTTAAAATTAATGTTACTTTAACAGATAATGATATAATAAGAATTAAGGAGTTTACTGATAAATTTGCTAAAAAGATTAAGATATAGCGGTTAAAAGAAGGCTTTAGAGTTCTCTAACTATTTTTAAACCCCCAATTTAATATTATTATTTTAAAAAGGTGTTGACAATTGTTGTGAATAATAATGTTATTGAACAACATGTTGAGAATATAAAGAATATGCTTGAGGCTGATAAAGAGGTTGAAGCAGGTAAACTTCTAAGCTCTCTTGATTCTCCAACAGCTTATAATGTTATTGTTAGACTTAATAGTGAAGAGAGGTATAGGGTCTTAGCCTATCTAACACTTGAAAATCTTGCTGATGTTCTTGATAGATTTCCAGAGGATATATTATATGAAATTGTTGTTATTAAAGGGATAGATGAGTTTTCAAAGATTATAGATAGTATCCCACTTGATAAAGCTGCTGACATTCTTATAAAGCTACCACCTAGATATAGAAGTGAAATTTTAGCTGTTTTAAGCAAGGAGAAGGAATATGAGATAATGAAGCTGCTTAGATACCCTCCTGAAAGTGCAGGAGGTATTATGACCCCGCAGATACCTATTTTCAATGATTCTATGACTGTTAGTGAGGCTATTGAAATATATCTAACTAGATCTAGGCTAGGATTCTACGATAGACATTACTATATATATGCTATCAACAGCGATGGCAAGTTAGTAGGGTATATAGATGTTAAATCGTTTTTATCGAGACCAAGAAATATAAAGATAGGTGAATGTGTCACAAAGCCTAAAATCGCTATAACTGTTGATAAAGATAGAGAAGATGCAGCTAAGCTTTTCCTAGAATATGATCTTTTAGAACTTCCTGTGATAGATCACGATGGAAAGCTTCTAGGGGCTATAACAATAGATGATATACTTGATGTTTTAGTAAGTGAGTATTCAGAGGATTTACTGAAATATGGAGGTATAATTGAAGCTTTAAAAGGAGGTTATATAACTTCAAATCCTTTAAAACTAGCTTTAAGAAGAATTCCAATGATTATCTATCTATATCTAATGAACTCTATAACAGGATCTATAATAGCTACATTTACAAATGTTATTGAGAGATACGCACTTTTAGCTGCATTTCTACCCATGCTATCTGACAACTCTGGCAATATAGGTGCACAATCATCGTCATTAATAATAAGAAGCCTAGCTCTTGGCGAGGTAAGAATATCTAGACAAGATATATTGAGGATATTATTAAAAGAGTTTACAACAACAGCTGTAATGTTAACTGTATTAATACCTATAGCGTTTGGTATAGCATTTGCGATATCATTTCCATTGATCGGTCTTCAAGGAGGGGTTAGAATAGGTCTTATTGTATCAACAGCTCTTTTAGTATCATGCTATGTATCAGACATAACAGGTGCTCTTCTACCTATAATCTTAGCTAAAATGAGGCTTGATCCAGCAGTTGCTTCAGCACCTCTAGTAACAACTGTAGGGGATATTGTAACAGCATCAACGTATTTCTTCATAGCGTTACTTCTATTAGGATTAACATAGTTCTAAATTCCATAGAATTTCTTCCAAGGGATATACCTTCCTCTTATAGGTACAACATAGCCACATCTAGGACATTTATATCTATCTTCATCTCTATCGAGATTAAATTCCCAAACCCTATATCTATATCTATAGATTAGAGTCTTGCCACATTTTGGGCATTTCGTTGATTCAGTTAAAGGGTCATCAACATTGCCTATATAGATATATTCAATACCTTCATCTCTAGCTTTTTGTGCTATATACATTAGCTTATCTATAGATGTTGCTTGTTCAAACCATTTATATGCAGGATAATATCTATTTATGTGAAGTGGTATGCTATGGCCTAGATAGGATATATGGTTATTTATTATCCAATCAACACATTCTTCAAAATCATTTGTATTTGTTACAACTAGATAGACCATCTCAACATGTCCACCCCTATCAATTATATATTTTGCATTTCTATATATAATACTATGATCTATATTAACCAAAGCTTTTTTCATCTTTGGACAGCCCTTTATATCTATGCTCCATCCATCTACATTAACTTGTAGAAGTTTATCTATAGCATCTATAGTTAGATACCCATTGGTTACAACCATAAAGTATAGATCTTCTTTAACAGCAAATTCAGCTAAATCAACTATATAATCAAAATTAACTGTTGGTTCATTAAAACTTGCACTAAATCCTTCATCGCTATAGATAATAGCTTTTCTTAAAAGCTCTTCAGGCTGTGTTACAGGGTCTTCATCTCTAGGTATTCTAAAGCTTAAATAGTGGTTTTGACACCATGGACAGTAGAAGTTGCAGCCCCATGAAGAAAATGTTAATGCAGTGCTATTTGGCCAGTAATGAAAAAGAGGCTTTATTTCAATTGGTCTACTTTCAACAGCGCTTATCTTTCCATAGCCAAAATGATATAGAGTACCATTGATATTTACATAGTTTCCACATATACCTCTACCACCTAATGGTATAACACATCTTCTTTCACATACATTACATCTAATAGAATTTTTTTCTAAAGTCCATAGCCTAGCTCTATAAAGATTACCAGAAGACATTTCTATCACTATCCAAATATATATGGATGTTAAAAAGATAAAATTTTTATACTATTGATCAACATATCTATAGAGGGTATAGTTAATGATATCTACAGCATCTCTATGTAGATTTATTGCAATAGCATCTCTTTTAATACCCTTAATATTCATAGGTATATCAATTGTTTTATCAAATTGGTTTAACATATATAGAAATGCTCTTAGCGACTTGGGACATGCAACAAGGAGCTCAGCTGCACCTATCTTTAACTTTGGTCTTAGTATAGGTGGTGTACTTGTTGTTGTTATGGGAATTAAATATCTATTTAATGTTTCTAAAGCTCTGGGATTGACATCTATACTCTCTGGCTATAGCTTAATACTTGTCTCGGTATTTGACGAAGTTTATGGAGGACTTCATTTCTGGGTTTCTGTATTGTTTTTCATAACTCTTGCAATCCTTTTAACTATCTATATAGCTGTATCTAGAGAATTGTTAAGAAGGTTAACAGCATTAGTTGCTCTTATATCAGCTATATTTTCATGGATTATACATCTAGTTTATAGACAACCCGTAGGAGCTGCTATACCAGAGCTAATATCTATTGCAGCTATAGCGCCATTCTATATAGATATAACATTTAAAAAAGCATGTAAAGTCTAGATAATATAAATCTATGGCGCTATCTCATTCTTTTTATTATATATAATACAATGCTTGTTATTATCCATGAAACTATACCTAGAAGTCCTAGTCCAAGTAGAACCTCTCTCAACTCTATAGATAGATTTGATGCCAGTATAGTCAAACCCCATAAAGCATTCACAGCACCATGAAGAGAAGCTGCTGGTATAACACTACTGGTCTCTTTAGATACTAAGAGATGTGGGTATGTTAAAGCTATAGCATATAATGTAAATAGCACCACACCTATATATCTATTAACTGTATAGTTGTATCCTAGAAGCAATATTGCAGATGAGTGCCAAAAACCCCATACACAACCAATGACAATTGTATTTATTAAACTAGTTTTAAAGCCTAGAACTCTATATAGATAGCCTCTCCATCCAATTTCTTCACCAATTGCAAAAAACGCATTTATAGATACTGCAGCAATATATCCTGAAGCTATCTGACTATATGCCGTGATAGTGGCTAGGTTCAGAACCTGTTCTTCAGTTAATGAAGCTATGGTACTGCGAATAGCATTTGCTATTACCTCTATATATGCATTGAAATCAAAAAAACCTAGAGGTAGAGCTATAGCTATGTAGATGCCAAGAGATCCATAGGCTATAAGTGGTGCAATTAAATAGTATATAAAAGTCTTTTTCGAAAGTATGAAGAATTGTTTAAAGTTCATAGATATATCTTCGCCATATATAGCCAGACATATTACAACAGACAGAGCAACACTCCACATTCTTAGAAAGCCCCATACAAAAGCTGTTAAATTAAATATTGTTGCTATAAAATCTATTATCAATGCAAATACATATGACAATGCCACGAAAATCAATATCTTTAAAATAGATTCTCTATACAATTTCCTACACCTATGCTATATACTCTACTTAGATATTTAAAAATATACTGTTGATGTCCTATATACTGCTATTTTGAATTGTCTATTTTGCTAGTTATAGGTGCAAGGCCAAGAGATTTAAATATGTTGATTATTTCCCTAATGCATTTCTCTTCATCGCATTTACATAAATAGAGATGTGTATAGCTATCTTTATCAGATGATCCAAACCCTTTAATATATCCATTCCAACAGTAAGTCGAATTCATTTGCCGTGCCAAAAAATACTCCATATCTTTACTGGTTTCAGCAAAGACTATATATAGTGGAGTGACATCTGGCATTGTTGTTAGATAGTCTATATGCCACCAAAGCCTCTTTTTATTCTTTTTAATATGGTGGAGAACTCTAGCTTTTATGCCACCAAAGCCTCTAGCAGAGCCTATATATCCATATAACCCTTGTGGAATATATACTCTACCTAGAGAACCTATAGATATATTTAAATCATTAAGAACTCTAAAGATAAATATATAGATACCTTTTACATTCACAATATTCATATCAACCATATATACTCCTCTAATAATATGGGCCTAAAAGCCATTCATTTCCTATGAAAACCCTCCTTAACCCAAACTCTTTAAATATTTTAATAGCTTTCTTAGCATGGCTTATACTTGTTGGTGGTAAATCCCTTAGAAGGTGATCTGGATGAAAAGCTAGAAGAACAACAGGTATATCTCTATCGATAGATGCTATATATCTTGCCATACCTTTAAGCTCCTCTTCATCAACATATCCTGGTACAAGAAGTATGCTAATGGTTAGAAGTGGGATCTCTACTCTCTCTTTAGACATTTCAGCAACAATCTCGATATTCTTTCTAACTCTTTCAGTTGCTTTATAACCATCAACACCAGTTAATGCTTGGTATATCTCTGGTGTGAATGCTTTCCAATCAATTTTTACAATACCACCTGACTCAAGACTTATTCTAGCCATTTCCCTCATTATATTGGGGTTCTCAAGTCCATTTGTCTCCCAACATATTCTCTTTATCAATCCCTTGCCACGGGCAAGCTCAACAATTTTCCTCGATACCTTGAGAGCATAGATTATATGAGGACCTGGATCACCACCAAAATAACATATACATGTAACTCTACTATCTTTAATAGCTTTATCAACAAGCTCTGTAGCTGAGAAGCGATATCTTTCTCTAAGATTTGTAGAAACAACAATGTTTTTATGGTCCCAATTTTGACAAAATACGCAATCAAGGTTACAACCAGCAAAAAATACTGCAAGGTTGTAAAACCCATATTCAGGACCATTACTAACACTATACTTTGGATAACCACATGGGGTAGCTGCAGGACATATAGGTGTCGCTACACAGTTTGTTGGAAGAGGATCGAGATATGCATAAAGCACCCCTACATCAAAACCCTCTACAAATCTTAAACCATTTATATGGTTAGTCCAAAGCCCACAATAACCAACCTCCTTTAAATCTATAACACACTCGTTAGCACATAAAGAACATTTAATGCCTTTAGAGCTTTTTGGAGGTTGTAGAGGAAGCCCTAAACTAGCTCTATACCTTCTATGCAAATCCATAGCTATATCAAGAGCCTTCTCACTGCTTCTTAAGCAACTACTACAGACACCTATAGCATTGCTAATGACAATACTTTTAGATCCACAAAGTCTACAGATACCCATAGCAATATACCTAGATATATATAGAGCCAATAAAAATTTTGTTAAGGAAGATAATATAATTATAGGTTATTAAAATGATAAACTATAGTATGAGTTAATACACTTTATTTTAACAAGCATATAGCAAATGCTGATAATGTAAACGTATATAGTATATATTTTATACAAATAAACTTATAGTTTAAACCCATGCTATATAGCTATAGGTGATTTCGATTATGGATCTTGATAAGATTTTACAAAACATTTCAAATACTGTGAATAGCTATAGAGACGAAGTTATAAAAACTCTTATAGATTTAATTAGCATACCTGCTATCAGCCCTGATTATGGATATGAAGGAGAATATGAAAAAGCTGAAAGGCTTATGGATATTATAAAGAGCTGGGGCTTTGATAAAATTGAGGTGTTTAATGCCAACGATTCTAGAGCTAAGAATGGTGTTAGACCAAACATAATTGCTTACTATTATGGTGAGTATAGAGATAGCCAAAGAATATGGATTTTATCCCATTTAGATGTTGTTCCACCTGGTGATCCCAGCCAATGGACTGTTACAAAACCTTTTACACCTGTTTTTAAAGATGGTAAGATTTTCGGTAGAGGTGCTGAAGACAATGGACAGGCAATAGCATCTTCACTCTATGCTGTAAAAACCCTTATTGATTTAGATATAAGGCCTAAGAAAACATTGATCCTTGCTTTTGTTAGTGATGAGGAAACTGGTAGTAGATATGGTATTGAATGGCTTATAAAGAACCATAGAGAGCTTTTTCAATTAACTGACCAAGCTCTTGTACCAGACTATGGTGTTTCCGATGGCAGTTGTATAGAGGTTGCTGAGAAAAGTATTCTGTGGATTAGAATTAAGGTAAAGGGTAGACAGACACATGCAAGCACACCTCATAGAGGGCTAAATGCACATAGAGTTGCTGTAGATCTTATACAAAAACTAGATAGGTTTCTACATGAAAAATACTCTTCTAAGGACATGCTGTTTGATCCACCTGAAAGCACCTTTGAGCCAACGATATCGCTGAATAGTGCAAAGGCTCCCAACATTATACCAGGGGACCATGAATTTACATTTGACTGTAGAATACTGCCAATATATAGAGTAGACGATGTTGTTTTTGATATAAATAGAATTGCTGAGGAGGTTAGAGATATATATAGAAGGAATGGATATCCAGATATAGATATAGAGATTATACAGAGAGAAGATGCTCCAAAACCAACCGACCCAAACTCTGAAATAGTTCAAACATTGAAGAAGGCTATAAAGATACTTAGAGGAATAGATGCAAAGATTATTGGTATCGGTGGAGGAACGGTAGCAGCAGCTTTTAGAAGAATAGATATACCTGCAGCTGTTTGGTCAACAGTAGACGATACTGCTCATGAACCTAATGAATATGCAAAAATCGATAATATTCTTGAAGATGCAAAGGTTATAGCAGCGCTATCTATTCTCTAGATTTGTAAAGCCAGCAAGCAACGCTATGACCATTTTCAATCTCTATTATTGGAGGTTCTTCTTTTCTACATATATCCATAGCATATGGACATCTTGGATTAAGTCTACATCCAAGTGGAGGGTTGATTGCGCTAGGGGGTTCCCCAGGTAACGAAATCCTCTTACCTAGCTTACCACGCTGTGGATCAGGTTCTGGAACAGATGATATAAGTGCTTGTGTATATGGATGAAGCGGATTTTCAAAAAGACTCTCTGTATATCCCTCTTCAACAAGTTTACCTAAATACATAACACCAACTCTATCACTTATATATCTCACAACTGAAAGGTCGTGTGATATGAGGAGATATGATAGTTTATATTCGTTGCTTAAATCCTCAAGAAGATTGAGAATCTGTGCTTGGAGAGATACATCGAGAGCTGATGTAGGTTCATCAAGAATTATAAGCCTTGGTTTTAATGCAATTGCACGGGCTATAGCAACTCTTTGAGCTTGTCCACCACTTAAACCACTTGGAAACCTCTTAGCTATATCGCTAGATAAGCCAACTTTTTCAAGAATCTCTAAAGCTATTTTATATGCCTCATTTTTATCTATATCTAGATGCTCGAGTAAGGGTTCAGCAACAATATCAATTATACGCATTCTTGGATTAAGTGAAAGATATGGGTTTTGAAAAACGGCTTGTACCTTTCTTCTATATTCTAAAAGCTCTTTACCCTTGATATATGTTATATCTTTATCTTCAAATATAATTCTGCCATCTGTTGGTTCATAGAGCTTAAGTATACATCTAGCAACTGTTGACTTACCTGAACCAGATTCACCAACAAGTGAATATACTTCATTTGAATTAATATAAAAAGTTAAATTGTCAACTGCTTTTACATATCCAATAACCTTGCCGAAGATGCCTCTTTTCAATGGAAAATACATTTTTAGTTTCAATACATTTAAAAGCTCCATATATTTCACCTCTTCGCTAAAGATAAATGACATGAAACTCTATGTTTATAGCTAACTTCAGATATAGATGGTGATTGCTTTTCACATATATCCATAGCAAAATCACATCGAGGTGCAAATGGACATCCTAGAATAGATGTTTTGAGATCTGGCAACGAGCCTGGTATATATTTTAACTTCAAACTTTTCTTACTTGCTCTTGGAATACATTCAAGAAGCTTTTTTGTATATGGATGAATAGGATTTATAAGAATATCTTCAATATATCCCTCTTCAAATAAGCTTCCTGCATACATCACAGCAATTCTATCACAAATCTCTGCTGCAACCCCAAGGTTATGTGTTATAAATATCATAGATAACGAAAACTCTTTCTTAAGTTTTTTGAGAAGATCTAGAATCTGTGCTTGTATAGTTACATCAAGCATTGTTGTAGGTTCATCTGCTATAAGAACCTTGGGATTTGCAGATATTGCTATAGCTATTGCAGCTCTTTGAAGCATTCCACCGCTTAGCTCATGGGGATATGAGTTATATATTCTTTCAGGATCTGGAAGCTCAACAAGCTTTAACATTTTAACTCCATATTCATAAATCTTTCTTTTGTCTTTTAAACCAAGATGTGTTGATATAACATCTGACAAGATTTCACCTATGGTGAAGAGAGGGTTGAACATTGCTGCAGGATCTTGGAACACTATAGATATTTCTTTACCTCTTATATCTCTAGACATCTCTTCTTCGCTAAGCTTAAGTATATCTATGCCATTATAGTATATCTCTCCTTTAACAATTAATGCATTTGGTGGAAGTGCTCTAATAATTGCAAGACCTATAGTTGATTTCCCTGAACCAGATTCACCAACTATGCAAAGCGATTCCCCTTTGCATAGATTTAGCGAAACCCCTCTAACAGCTCTAACTATACCTTCAGGTGTATAGTAGTTTATATGAAGGTCTTTGATATCTAGAATTATGTCTGCTATCTCTATACACCTCTCATAATCATTGTGCTTCTAAGTCTTGGGTCTAGAAGCTCTTGAAATGTATCTGCAAGAAGATTAAAACCAACAACTGTTATAACAATTGCTATTCCTGGGAATAGACTTATCCACCAAGCCCTATTTATGAGAGCCCAGCCCTGGCTTATGAGAAGACCCCATTCAGGTGTTGGTGGAGAAACACCTATACCTAGAAAGCTCAAACCTGCAGCCTCAAGTATTGCTGAACCCATGTCTAAAGCTGACTGGATTATAATTGGGGTTAGCGAATTTGGAAGTATATGTCTAAACATTATCTTGGTTGTGCTTAGCCCTATAACCCTTGCTGCATCCACAAAAGGTAGATTCTTTACAGAGTTTACCTGTATATATACAAGCCTTGCATACCATGGCCACCAAGAAAGAGCTAGCGCTATAATAACATTGACTAGACCTCTACCAAGAGTTGCTGCAAATGCTATTGCAAGTAGAAGTGGTGGAAAGGCGAGAAACATATCAGTAAGCCTCATAAGAACCATAGCTATAGAGCCACCCATATAACCTGCTACCAAGCCTATCAAAATTCCTATAACTAGAGCTATGCCAACAACACCTATGGCTATAATCAATGAGAATCTTGTGCCAAGCAGCACCCTACTAAATAGATCTCTACCCATTTCATCTGTACCAAATGGATGTTTTATCGATGGCGGTAAAAGCCTTAGATCCAAGTTGTATGTATATCCCCATGCATCATCAGGATATGGAACAATATAGGGAGATATGATTCCAAGAACTATAAACGTGGCTACTATAGCTATACCTATAACAGATAGTGGATTTGATTTAATAAGCTTAAACATTGATGCTATATCATCTAGATTCATCATAGCTTCACCCTAGGATCTATAACAGCATGGATTAAATCAACAACTGTGTTTATCATAGAGTATAGAATTGCGACAAATATTACACATCCAATAATAGCTGGATAGTCATAGCTAAGTAGAGACATAGCTGTGTAGTATCCTATACCAGGCCACACAAATATTAATTCAACCATAAAGGCACCGACTATAGTATAGCCAAAGGATAGCCCAAGAGATGCTATTACAGGTGCTAAAACATTTTTCAAAACATATCTATATAGCACTTTATTTCTTGGTATGCCCCAAGATATAGAGCTTCTCACATGAAGCTCTCCAAGAACCTCTATAGTAAGAGCCCTAGTCATTCTTATGCTTAAACACATTGGATATATAGATAAAACTGTTGCTGGAAGTATGATTCTTCTTAAAACATCTAGAAATACGGATATATTTCCTTGGAGTAGGCTATCAATTAGATAGAAGCCTGTCAATGGCTTGAAACCTGTAGATATAGCTATATATTCGTCAACCCTTTTTGCAGCTGGTAATAAACCTAGCCAATTACTAAATATGAGTTGAAGAACCAATGCTAGCCAGAACACCGGTGTAGATGCACCAACAACACTAAAAACCCTTATAGCGTTATCCAAACGAGTTCCTCTTCTAATAGCAGCAGATATTCCAAGAGGCACACCAATGGCTATAGCTATTAGAAAAGCCACTATTACAAGCTCTAATGTAGCTGGTAAAACTGTTAATATAGATGGAAGAACAGGTGATTTTGTTCTCCATGAAACGCCCCAGTTACCTGAAAATAAATCTGTTAAGTAGTACCATAGTTGAAGATATATCGGTTTATCTAGATGTAGCTCTTTTCTTGCACGCTCTATCTGCTCTAATGTGGCATGCGGCCCCGTCCATAGAAGCTCAGGTCTAGCAGGAATTATTCTAGTAATAATAAAAGTTATTATTATAACACCAAGAACTACAAATACCAGCGATATTGCTCTTTTTGCTATATATCCTTTATTTATAGGCATTATCTAGCTCCTCATAAACAAACTACTTTATCTATGATGAACTCCAAACAGAGCTTAAATAACTACTGTATAAAGCTATGGTGCGTACTTTATATGTTTTATATCTGTTTCCCGCACCATTTTATATATCACTATAGCTGTTTCCGCTATATATATGAATACCATAATATAAAAATATTAATGTAGTAATTATTCCTCTATGCTAAGTAGCTGAGCAAATATTGCTGTTGGATATGCTGGGTTGATAGCCTTTTCAAGGTTTCCTACCCTTTTAGACCCAACTTCAACATATATCATGTCCCATAGAGGTATAGCTGGCACATCCTCATAGAGTATTTTCTGAGCTTTATAGTATAGCTCTAACGCTTTTGCTTCATTAAAGCCTTCTAAAACTGATGCCTCCATTATCAAATCCTCAAATTCTGGATTCTCGTAATAGCATAGGTTAAATGCTTTGCTATCGCTATGGAACATATTGTATAGAAAGTCAAATGGTGTTATGTATGTTGGCCACCAGTAGAATAGAAATAGATCTTGAACAGCTTCAGGGTTTTCCCACCCTCTTTGAGCCAATGCCCACTGCTCCTCCCAGCTCATAGGCCTTATCTCAACATTTATACCAAGTTTCGCTAAGCTAGATGCTATTACCTCTGCAGTTCTTCTTTCATATATATCACCAGCTGTATGTACAAGTAGAAGTGTTCTATCTATACCATGTGGATAGCCAGCTTCTGTTAAAAGCTTCTTAGCGAGATCCATGTCATAGGTATATGTTAGATTGTCGAAGTGTCCCCACATGCCATGTGGTATTGGACCACTTGCAACCTTAGCCATTCCAGACCTAGCTATTTTAACAATATCTTCATAGGGTATTGCATGTGCTATTGCTCTTCTCACAAGTACATTGTCTAGAGGAGGCTTCTTTGTGTTTATCAACATTAAAAGGTTTTGGAAGCTTGGTTTAACAACTACCTGCAGTTTTGGATCATTCATCAACTTCTCTATATCTTCTAGAGGAACATACTGAGCAACATCTATATCTCCTGATAGAAGAAGTCTTTCTTGTGTAACTGCATCTTTAATTATTTTAAGGATATATATATCCGGTGCTTTATCAGATTTCATTGGATAGTCTGGTAGCTTCCAGCCCCACCAATCAGGCCATTTCTCAAGTACAACCTCTGTTTCTGGATCCCATTTAACAAGTCTATATGGGCCAGAACCTGCATCATTTCCACTATTAAGCCATTCAGCAACTTTAGGATCTGTTAAGTTTTTAGCACCTGCTAATTCAACAACCTTTGGACTAAATATATATGCTCCATAACTCGATGCAGCGATTTTATCTATTGGTGCAGGGTATTTGAGTCTAAATATAACTGTATAGTCATCTGGAACCTCTATCTCTTTAACGGGATCCCATATAAATGCAGCTCCTTTGCCAAGTGAAATCGTTCTCTCTATAGATGATTTAACAGCATGAGATGTAACAGGTGTGCCGTCATGGAACTTGGCACCTTTTCTGATATAAAATATCCATGTCATTCCATCGTCTTTAACTTCGTATCTCTCGGCTAATCCAGGTATAAATTCATCTTTTAATGGATCATACCATAGCAATGTTTCATATACCATTGGAAGCCATCTAATAGAATTTGAAAACTCTGTGCTTGGATCAGCTGTAGTCATTTCTGATATACTTGCGAATATAACCATAGTCTTTTTTCTCTCTGGCTGAGCTCTAAACACTGTTAAATAGCTTGCAACACCAGCTATTACTATAATTGCAACTATTATCGATATTAATACAGTTTTCGATATTCCAGGTTTAAGGATCTTCATATCTTTATCCCATAGCTATAATATTGTGTTTCGGTTTAAAAATGTTAATTAATGTATACATCATATTTATCTGTAAATTTTATTAGAATCTTTATAGACATTATTTATCTGTATTATATGTTTGTAGCATATTAATATATATTGTTGTATCTATCTTGTTTTCTAGGTGATATATGTGTTTATAATAAGAAATTTAGATGATGTTGAAGATCTGGTTTTAGGTGCAACTATATTAGGTACTGGTGGTGGTGGAAGCCCTGTTGAAGGTTTTAAAATGCTTAAAGAAGTTATTGATAGAGGTCTAGAGATTAGGGTTGCTGATGTTGATGAGCTTCAAGAGGATAGCGTTATTGTGTCTCCATATTATGTAGGCACTATTGCTCCAACAGCTAAAACTAGAAAACCTATAAAGATTAGCAATGCCATTAGAGAAGCCTTTACAGCTATGTCTAGAGTTTTAGGAAAGGGGATATCAGCGGTTATAGCTACAGAGCTTGGTGGTGGCAATACCGCTGTTGCTCTTCGCATAGCTTCTGAGCTCAATATACCTGTGGTTGATGGTGATCTTCTAGGAAGAGCAGCTCCAGAGCTTCATCAAAACACTATACATATATTTGACTTACCTATGTATCCATCTGTACTTGTTACTGAAACAGGCAATATTGTTGTTGTTGAGAGATATGCTGATATAGATGACTATGAATCTATAGCTAGATATCTATCTATTTTAGCAGGTAGATTTGTAGCTGTTGTTGATACCCCTCTAACTATAGAAAATGCAAGGAAAGCTGTTGTAAGAGGGACAATCTCACTTTGTATGAAAATAGGTAGAGCTGTTAGAAAAGCTAGGGAATCTGGTGAAGACCCTGTTGAAGCTATTGTTAATGGTTTAAATGGGTGGAAGATATTTGAAGGTGTTGTAGCGAAATATAGCTGGGGTGACGAAGGTGGGTTCCTTATTGGAGAAACCTATGTTAGGGGTATTGGTAAATGGGATGGCAAAACACTTAAGACTTGGATTAAAAATGAGCATATAATTGCATGGATAAACGATGAACCTATTGTAATGCCACCTGACCTCATCATCTTTACCAGAGATGATGGTGAGCCTATAACAAATACCGTGCTAAAGACAGGTGACAAGGTTCATGTAATTGCTGCAAAAGCCCCTAGTATTTGGAGAACACCAAAAGGTTTAGAGTTGTTTGGACCTAGACACTTTGGTTTTAACTATGATTATATACCTGTTGAAGAACTTGTTAAGAGGTTTGGGCTATGAGGATACTTGTTGTTAATCCTGTAGGGCATTCAAAATGGGATGAACAAGATAGAAAACTCTATAAATCATTTGCATCACCTGAAACAGAAATAGATGTGGTTTCCCTTTCTAGAGGTCCACCAAGTATTGAAAGTCCAAAGAGCCATGCAGAGATTATTCCATTGGTTGTCGATAGAGTTTTAGAGCTTTATAGAAGCTATGATGCTGTTATAGTTAACTGTTTTCTTGACCCTGCTGTAGATCTTTTAAGAGGAATGGTAAAAAAGCCTGTTGTAGGTCCATGTGAATCTTCACTAGCTATAGCATCTATTCTTAGTAGAAGAATAGCTATTGTAACTGTTGGTGGAGATGCTCTTTGGATGATTGAAGACAGGGTTAGCCAGCTTGGCTATAGAGACTATATAACATCTATAAAAGGTATAGAGCTCTCTGTTCTTCAACTCGATGAAGATATTGAAAAAACAAAGTCTATGGTTGTTAAAGCTGCTAGAGAAAGCGTAGATAGTGGGGCAGAGGTTATAGTGCTTGGCTGTACAGGTCTAGCAGGTCTTGCGAAAATAGTTGAAGGCTCTATAAATAGACCTGTTATAGATCCTGCAGGAGCAGCTTTAAAGATGGCTGAGGCTATGGCTAGGCTAAATCTATATAGTCCAAAAGCTAAAGGTGACATATATTGAACTCTATATATAGGCTATTGATAATAAATCCTGTATCTACATCTATATGGAATGATCTTACCCTTGAATATGCAAGGTCTATTCTTTCTAAAGATTTCGATGTAGAGGTAAGGAATTTACCCAAGGCTCCACCAGCCATTGAATGCGAATATGATAAAGAGATGGCGTCTCCCTATGTTGTTGAAGAAGTTTTAAAGGCTGGTAGAGAGGGATTTAATGGAGTTGTAATTAACTGTTTTGATGACCCTGGTTTAGAGGCATCTAGAGAGGTTTCAGATATTCTTGTTTTAGGCATTGGAGAAACATCTATAGTAACTGCTCTTCTTCTTGGATATAGAATAGCCATTATATCTACAGGTAGACACTCTAAGCTTACATACTATAAAAAAGCTATTGCTTTAGGGCTGGAAAAAAGAATAGTCTATACATCTGGTATAGATATACCAGTTCTTGATATTAGAAAAGATTTAGATAAGGTTAGAGACATGTTGCTCAATGAGATTAAAAAAGCTGTTGATAGCTATGGTGCAGAGGTTGTGGTGCTTGGCTGTGGAGGTTTTATAGGTCTTGCTAAAGATCTATCAGATATAAGTGGTGTGCCTGTTATAGATCCAACGATTACAACATTAAAAATTGCTGAGTCTCTTATAAAGCTAGGTGCTAGGCATAGTAAGGTCTATCTATTCAATAGATTGGTAACACCATACTAGGGCTACATCTTTATAGTTTTTAGCTTTTGTGCTAACTCTATGATCTCTGGATGTATATATTCTCCATACTCAATTATCTTCTCACCATCGCCAACCACTGTTGGATTTATACAAACACCATCTGTATGTGACGATGCTGATCCAAGTTTTCCTTTGAATGTCGATGACTGTGATCCTATACCCCATTCAACCACTCCCCATACCCTTTCATCTTCTAATATATTTCCACTAAGCTTTGCACCTGGATTGCATCCATATGATATATGAGCAACTCTAAGCATTTTATCATCGTTAAATGACTTAAGCCATTTCTCAAAATGCTTTGCCTCCCACCCACCATCAATTTTATATATCGCTCCATCTCTTATAAACAGCTTTATCGGGTTTTTCAATATTCCAAGTTCTTCTGGAGGCCATATAGATCCATCAAAAACTATTACACCGTTTATACTATCTTCTATTGGTGCCCAATCCACTTGGCCGAAAAGCATATATTCTCCGGGTCCATGAACCTCACCCTCGACTAGAACAGGTCTCTCTGGATCGTTTTCAAACTCTATATCTGTTCCAGCAGGTGTTGTTATCTTCATATATCTACATCTCTTGGTTACCTCAGCAAGCTTTCTCTGAAATACATATATAGTCTCTAGGTCTATTCTACCAATTGTTCTAACCATCATATCTGCATACATTCCAACTAGACATATATATCTAAGCTTTCCATATTCCATGGCTCTCCAGTAAGGTGTGGAGTAAAGCAGCCAATTTCTATTGTATTCAATCCATACATCAGCAGAAGTTAACACAGCTGAAAGTGTTTTTATAGGTAGATATGGATCTGCAGCCTTTCCAACACCTATAGGGGTTTGATGTAGAAATACAACAGGTTTTGCTCTAGCTATAGCAACAGCTCTTGCAGTTGCCTCAACAACACTCCAATCACTAGCTGTATCAGCTGTTATAACAACTTCTTCACCAGGAGACACCTTCATAACATCTTTAACAAGCTTTGTTGCTGAATACATAAGCTCAAAATCCATATATATAACCATTCTAATCACCAAAGATTGTAAATAGGGTAAAGTTTATAAATTCATTCGCTTTACAATAATTTAGACAAGGTTTATATAGATGTTTATCTTATCTATAGACCTCTATATATTTACAAACAGTATTCAATAGTGGTTTCTATATGGATGTTTCAGCAATTAAAACAAGAGTTATTAAGCCTTTCGATCCATGGAGATCACCTCTATGTACATGTCCATTTAAATGGACCTTAAATCCATATACAGGTTGTGGACATGGATGCCTATACTGCTATGCGTCAAGCTATATACCAAGGTTCTTCAGCCCTAGAGTTAAAAAGAATATTTTGGTAGATGTATATAGAGACTCAATGGCTATTCCAAGCAATAGTGTTGTTGAACTTTCCTCTAGTAGCGATCCTTTTCAACCAATTGACAATATATACAGCTATGCGGTAAAGGCTATAGAGACTCTTCTTAGCAAGGGTCACAGAGTTCTTATAACAACTAAAGGAACATCTATCCTTCTGAGGTATATCGATGTTCTAGAGAAGTATAGAGATAGAATAGCTATCTCAGTAACAATAACAACTATAGACAATGCTATAGCTAGGGTTTTAGAGCCTGGGGCACCTCCACCAATAGATAGAATAGATGCTGTTTCAAAGCTTAGTAAAAGAGGTCTATATATAACTGTAAGAGTTGACCCAATAATCCCAGGTATAAACGATGACATAAACATGTTAGAAAAGTTGATTAAAATGGTGTCAAATGCTGGAGCTAAACAAATAACTATATCAACATATAAAGCAAAGCCTGATAACCTAAAGAGAATGATTAAAGCTTTTCCAGATAAAGAAGAGCTGTGGAGAGAGCTATATATAGATAAAGGAGAGAGGCTGCATAGCTATATCTACCTCCCACAACAAACAAGATATAGATATATATCAGAATTAAAGACAATTGTAGAAGAACAAGGACTTGGATTTACAACATGTAGAGAGGGTTTCCCTCAACTCAATACAGAAAACTATATATGTGATGGAACAACGCCGCTAAGAAATTTCAAGTAGATATAACAAGTATAGCATCAAAAACATTAAAAGAATACAATAATATTCTTTAGCTATACAATTTAATAAACTTTTTGTATTGTTTTATATATTTGTCTTTAGACATCTACCTCTCTACACCTACCATATCTCTCATTATTTATAACCCCATGAAAAGGTTTTCAGGGCCTAGACATCTCTATGGATTGTAGATGGCTTCTATTTAGCTAGAACTCATCTTAGAGCAAAGCTTTTATTACCTAAGTTTCTAGACATAGATAGGTAGTTGTATCTATGTTATATCATTTTCCCTAGGATACACCTTTAATAACTAAAACAATAAATAAATTGAAAACAAAGATTATAAACTTAGTATATCATTAACTATAAAGCAACTTATACAGAAACCACATAGCCAACAAAAACTGTTTTAACTACATTAGTTGTACTACATATGAAAAACATTAAGAGAAATGTGTAGAAACAGCAATGCTAAGCTTAATTATAACATTTACCTCAATGGATATCTAAAGTGAAATAATATAGCAATAGAGATAAAGTCTATAGAGATATCGCTATCAATATTCTATGTCTATAACAATAGCTATAGCAATAATCTTAGCTATATATGATATATATTTAAAGAGAGTGAAAAGATGATGGCTTAGCAGCAATGTGGTTTCTAGACTATAACATTTTTAAACTTTAACAGTATGAAGTATAGGATTGTGTGAAAGAGATGAAGAGATATACAACAATAGTAGCTGTGCTGGTAATATCAATAGCAGTAGCGGCAGTAAATGCAGCAGCATTTGCATACAGATGGATGCAAGTAAGTGTAGAAGTAAAGGGGCCTGAAGAAGCTAGAGGAGCTGCATGTGTAGGCTTCTACAGCTCTAGTGCCCAAAGCGGAATACCATTGCCATATGCAGGTACAAACTATCAGGCAACAACATATGGTACAAATGAAATAAGTGTGACGCCAGGTCTTGAGATATGTACATGGAATGGCTATAGCCTGTACGAGAGCATTACTGTGAATGTACCTCTAACTGTTGGCTCTTGGTACATAAAAGACCTCTATGGATTTGGATACAATGGTACATCAGGAAGCACTAAAGTTTATGTCTGGATAAAGGTAGAGGATGCCGCCGACGAATCTGGTATTGATTATGCAAAGCTAATACTATACAATGCTACAACTGGAGGTTATGTTGGAGAGATAGATTTAGAGACAACGGGACTCAAAACAACGACGCCAATACCTCTGAATCCAGGTGATGCTCTACAGCTAGACTTGAGAATAAGAGCTTCAACTACTACCACAGCATCATTTGAAGTAGGGTTTTACGTAAGTTATAGCGCAGAAGAACCTAGGTAGCCAAAGTAGTGATGTCTAAAAATAAATTGATTTTTTACTAAAATCTAAATCTTTTTGGTGAGTGGAAATGAGGGGGTTTGTGTTTGACATACTAGTTATGCTTCTACTTATGTTTATGTTTCTTGTGTCTATCTCTTTTGCCTCTGTATACTCTTATAGGTGGATTTCTGGCTTAGTCTTTGTGTCTTCTCCTGTTGTCTATTTCTCTGACCCTGGTACACCTAATGCTTCTGTTTCTCTAGAGAACCATGGTACAAAAGCTCTTGTAACAGTTAATGTACCTAGCATAGACTTGGAACTAGACAAGAGAAACGCTATATTCTATGACACCTTCGACATAAATCCGATAGATCAACGCATTATTAATTTAACTTGTAACTGGAGCTGGAACCCAACAGCAAAAGCTATGCAGATAGCGGCAAATCGGCAAGCTATGACATATGGAGGTGAATGTATAGCTGTTGCAGATATTGATATTAGTCAATATGCCTCTGCAAGAAGAAGAATATTTGTAGCATCACTAGTTTGGCGAACAGCATTTACAGGTTCAGGTACACATCATTTTGATGTTATTTATATCAGTACAGAGTTATCTAGGCTTTACACAATAGGCTTTAGAAATGTTCCACAAACGGGGAGAACAGGTGATTCAATAACGTCTGATATATTATACTGGAGTACTACAGGTTGGCGAACAATTGCTAGCAGATCTCTTGGTAGAAGCACTACTACAGAGTATTGGTATTTAAGCTACGTTACTTCATGGATAGATTTCTCCTCTTGGACTGCATATCATTGGAATGCAACCTTGCTGAATAGTGGATCTATAGGTTCTGGTTACAGATTTACTCCTAATTATGTTGGTATAGGTTATAGAACTTCAACTACTAGAGTTTCTGGAACGGTTTATTTTGATAACCTCGTTGTTACTGTTGATGCTTATCCGTGGCTTGTTAATGTAACTAATGTTCCGCCTGGCTGGAGAGTTGTTTTGAGGAGTGCTGCAGGAGGTGTTATTTCAACTGCTATAGCCGGTACTGATGGTGTTGCTTCGCTTAATGTTGCCCCTCCTAAGGTAGATCTAACTGTATATCCTAATTATAGGGATGGTTTTATAATTGCTAGTGGAACTATAGAGGTTTATGATGATGGAAACAACCTTGTAGTCTTAAAGCAGTTTGATTATATTATTGGTGGTGATGTGTATAGATTCAATGGTTTTAGAGGCTATGTGCTTAGAATAGATTCTGGTGTTGCTCAGCCTTTCCAAACACATCTAACCCTTACTCAGTACACAGGTTGTAGCGATAGCTATATATGGATATATCTGATGAATACCACAGGCATCTTATCAACACCTATCACAATCTATAGAGGCTTTGCAACCTCTTTAAGTACAAGTGTTATTGTTATGAGAAGAGGTGTTAGTGGTATTGCTGGATATATCTACGTTGTTGCTTATGTACCTAAAGGAGCTAGGTGTAGTTTATTAATGGAGTTTAGATATAGTTTTAGTAACTGGGCTACTTATGGAATTAATATAGTTAATGCGACTTTTGTTGGTGTATAGAGGTTGGCTAGTGGTAGGAAGAAGCTTTTAGCTGTATATATAACAATTCTTCTTCTGGTAATACTTTTTCTAGGGAAACTGCTGTATCTTCCTCTAGCATTTATGTTAATTGTTGGTAGGTCTATGGAGCCTATGTATAGGGTTGGGGATCTTGTTGTTGGTGTTGCTACCTATTTAAAGAGTTATAGTGTTGGAGATGTTGTTGTGTGGTGTAGGGATTTCTTAAGAACTGCTTGTGTTGTTCATAGAGTTATAGATGTTTCTGAGGACCATGTTGTTACAAAGGGTGATGCTAATCCTGGTCCAGATTTCCCTATTCCTAGCTCCTGGGTTTCATATGTTGTTGTTGGATATGCTCCTCTATATCTCTGGCTTCCTTTAATAGGGCTAGCTGTTTTCTTGGCTGGCTATGCTTCTTATAAAGAGTCTGAGAAGAGGATATATATACAGCCAGGGTTTGTAGCCATAGCTATTATAGCTTCCTATATTGCTATAAATGCTTTTATCCTTGGCTTTACCTATATAGATAACAGTCCTCCGTTTTACTCTACACCTAGAGTTGATCTCTTAACAACATATCTAGATATTGTCAACATGGTGTATGTTATTATGTTTAACATATCTGAATACCGTTTTATAAATGCTGTCTGTAGTCTTTCTGAAGGGATTTTTACAAATGTCTCTACAGCTATAAATGGCTCTATAGCTAGACTCTCTATAGATATACCCAGCCAATTCTTTTCCTATCTATGGAACAAGAGCAGTGCTAAAGGCATTTCTTTCCTTCCATCTCCTCCAGCATCAGTTCAAGAGTCTTTTGATGTTAGCTGTACAACTATATTTGATAAGGCTATGCTTAGTGGAAGGTATATAGCTGTATTTAGCTGGAGAGAGCCTATTGTTAAAGCATTTAACGATACGCTTATTGTCGAGAACCAGAACCCTGTTCCAATGAAATTGCATATAGAGCTTTTCTCTAGAGCTAGAGGATCTATTGTTTACTCAAAAGAATATGTTATAGAACCATTCTCTATAATAGTTATAGACTTTAGCAAAGTTGTTGATGCTGTAGGGGAGTATGATGCAAGGGTATACTATATATTTCTAGGTGTTGTACGTGGCCAGGGAGCAAAAATCAGAATCAGCTAATCTAGAAACTCTCAATGGTTTTGTAATACTAGGTAAAAAGCATTTAACACTCTTTACAATATCCTCTCTATTCTCTATAGCTACATCTATTTTTGTAATATTTGCTTCATTAATGCCTATAGCTATCTTCAAAGGCTATCCATTGTCAGGCTATATATCTCTAGTTTACAGCGATCTCTATGCATTTGAAAAACCTATAGTTTTTAGAGCTCTAGAAAGCATCTCCACTATAACCCTATCACTCTTCATAGGCTCATCTATGCCGATTACGCTAAGCCTCTTCGTATTGGCTAAGCTAATGTTAAGTGGGAGAAGATATATTGTTCGTAATGGATATAGAGCTATAAACTTTATATATATTGAGCTAATCCCAGCATCATCTATAGTAGCTATGCTGACACTTACACTATTTACAGCAATTCTAAGAGTTGTTGTAATGGATATTATACCTACTCTTCCATTTGGAGGCTGTATAGATACATCTGCAGGAAGACTCTGTGTCGAGAGAAGCACTGCTTCCTTTACCTGGGTATATAGCCTAGCTATAAGCTATAGACCTATGTTATTTGCTATAATGCTACTGCTTCTTGCCTTAGGTGCCCTTACTATATATACAACCATAGAGTTGAGAAGGGCTAGAGCTGTTTAGTGAAGGTCTACACCCTTAGCTTTGCTATATAGCTCTAAAACACTATAAACAGACCTTATATCTGTGTCACACAACTCAGTCACAATTTTTGGAGACTTCTCCATATTTTCTATAACACATTTAACCTTTTCATCGATTTGCACTAGTATATCTAGAGCTTTAGAGGCTTTTGAAATATCTACAATATACCTCTTTCTACCAACTTTCAACTCAACTAAAATCCCACTTCTAAGCAATATCCAAATATGCCATTCTATAGATGCTTTGCTACCAAGCTTTACGAGGTCTGTATAGCGCATAATGCCTGTAGATGCTACAGCATTGTATATAGCTTTTCTAAGTGGGTGATTCAACGCTTCTTCTCTACTAATCTTTATTCTTAGGATAGGTGGTATAAAGATTCTGACTCTATTGAAAAATTCCTCTATCTTCTCTTTAAAGAGCTGGAGAAGAGATATAGAAGTTGTGGCAACTCCTATAACAGCTACTAGGATATATGCCTCCTCTATATCTAGTTTACTACTTGATCCACCAACATTTAAGATCTCTTCAGCGATTCTCTTAAGGGCTTCACCATCTTTATATATACAGTATAGCCATATATCATCTACTTTTACTCTATACCTGGATATGTTTAACACATCTGTAGAAATATAGGTGAAGCCTCTATGTGCCTTAGCCCAGCTCAAAATAGTTTCTACGTCACTTGTTGAGGAAATGTTTGTGGCAAGTACTACAACTACTGTTTCTCTAGATACAGAGCTTAGTTGCCAAGGAAAGAATATTTCTCCCCTAGCCTCTGGATAAAGTGTATTCAAAGCCTTTGCAACTTCATAGCCACAGCTATCAAAAGCGATATAAATTCTATTGCTAAATCCTATGACACTAAAAATAGATGTAGTAAGCATGATAGCTATAGCTATCAGCATTGGTATTGCTATGATATTTCTCGCCATTTTCATCTAGCTTCAAAATGCTTTCTCTAATACAAAGCTTTTTATATTTATAGCTACATATCTCTACTGGTAGAGAAATTGGGTAGAGATATCCATGCTCTATTAGCCATAATATTTACAGCTATAATAGCCATGGCAAATGCCTCTGCCTACACCTATATAGCTACAGCAAATTTCTATAAAACTGATCAAGAGATTTACAGCTTCTTTAAAGATTCTTGCTATGGGTTTATAGAGCTGAAAGTATTTGCTAGACCAGGTGACATAATTTGCTATACTGAATGGGGGGAACCTGTCTATGAAAGCATCGATGTGTATTTAGATATATCTATAGGTTCTTGGTATATAGATATAGGAATGCTCTACTTTAAATCGCCTATTAGAGGAGTAGCGGAGGTGGTTGTCGAAAAATATGCAAAGTCGATAAACATGACATTGATTATAGAGAGGGAAGATAGTGTTACAACATATATAGATCTATCCAAAATAGAGAAAAAAGCGTTGGAGCTGAAGAGCCCAGAAACTATATACAGTTTAAAACTTGTTATAAAAGCTAATCAACCAGGTAAAGAGATTGTGAGAATAGGCTTCTATCTAAAACCTACATAGGCTTTAAACAATAGTTATAGGAATCAGTATTCATGTAACAAACATTAAACTTGGTTACTAGACTCTCACAAAGAAATCCACAACTTAGATCATTGTCAATATAGAGGCTAATTACACTTCTCAGCAACCAACAAAATATCTGTAATATAAGTTTCCTCAAAAACATTTAACAGTAACTAATAGAAGCATAATCAACAAGCTTCAGAATACATACTAAATAGGGTGAATAAATATTGAAGAAATAGAATGATATTAATAAAAAATTAATTTTTACTAGTTTTTAATCCCATGTCTTAATAGCTCATGGTACAAGTATATGTATCTACTTCTGTGTGGATTGCTACATAGAGTGTTGTAGCTGATTGCTCATTAGCGTCTAGCGGTATATAGGCTTTGAATCTAGGTGTTATATCTGTGAAACTAGTTTGATATTCAAAATTTCCGATCTTTGGATTTCCACTATTTGTTTGTGGTATTCCATTTAGGCTAGTTGCGACATGTATATGAAGCTCAGTGAGTGAATAGCCTTCATTCATTACTATTTCCACTACTAAATTTCCACTATCAATGTAAATGTAGACATCTCCAACATCATAGTGCTGAGCACGTATTAAGTCTGTTTCGAGGATTCCATTGGTGGTGTTGTAGATCACATACATTGCCCAGCTACTTCCTGGAAATTGCTCTCCACTTGCCCAGGCCGTGTCAGCTCTTCCATCTAAAGTGCACACTTCTTCTAGCTCTGTTGTCTCACAGCTCACTGTATATGTGAAGTACATTGCCCAGCTACCCCTATTTGTAAACCTTGTACCTTGTCCCCAAGCAGTCTCGGTCTGCACTATGTTTCCGTACTCGTCGACTTTAGCGACTACTGCGTGTGCAGCTATGTATAAGGTTGTATTAGTTGGGCAAGTGAGTCCAAACATCTCTGTAAGGTTTATTGTGATCTCGTAGCTTTGGGACCATAATTCTTCTGCCTTATATGGGAATTGACCTGGTATTGGGTTACCTGTCTTTGTCTTAGGTATGTTGTCTAAGCTTGTAGCTATTGCTAAATGTACCTCTGTTAAATACCATTTCGGATCAGTTATCTCGTATTTAACGTGCAGAATTATCGAGTAGTCAGAGGATTCAGTCCAAGTCTCTACATAGCCAACCTCGTAGTACTGACCAGCTAGTAGCGGCGTAGTATAGGTGTCATTTGATGTATTTCCAGTAGCTATCATTGGTGTTAACAATGGTAAGGTTAGAGATACTAACATTATGGTTGCTATAACTATACTTGCTGTTTTGATATTCATACTTTTACACCTCTATCCTATATGGTTAAAAAGGTTAATAAGTTAATCCATTATGACAAGAAACTAATATGAAGATTTAAAGAAAACCAATTTATAAATTTTGGATAAGAGCCATAAAAAATTTAAAGTTTCTTATTGGTTCAGTTAGCAGAGTTGGAAAAGTAACAACGGAATTTGTTATATTAAGTGTAGAAAGGATATGTCCATTACATAATGATAGAAGGTGGCTGTTTCGTAGTTGATGTTTATGGATTAGGTTTATA
>CAYUUS010000015.1:0-35690 GCA_964447975.1 uncultured Ignisphaera sp.
CGGGTCACGGGCTCGACAGGCCCGCATAATAGCCGGGCTATACTACCGCGGCGCTATTTTTAATTTTTTATCACAGGGCTTAAAAGCTTAAATTGAATATTTTCTTATAAAGTTATTTAGTGTTTTGAAAGACGTGATCTATTGGTGTGTGGAGTTGGTTGGTGACGTTGTAGTTGTTGCTGATTGGGATATCGATGGTGTTGTTTCGGCTGCTCAAATTGTATATTCACAGGAGGTTGTTGGTAAATATCCTTTAGATGGCAAAAGAAGGGTGTTTTTAATACCTTCAACATCAAAAACATTGCCATTTATTTTCAATGAGGTTGGTAGTTTAAATGTTTCTCATTTAGTGTTACTTGATATTGCTTATAGCAGAGATGCGATGTTTTTTCTTAAAAAGATTAAGAATTTAAATATCTATAGCATATATATAGATCATCACATATCTTCATTTATATATAGTGAAACCATAGAGAGTCTTGTAGATGAGTTCATAGTTGGAAAAATCCCTACAGCTTATTTAGTATATCAATTAATGAATTCCCTAAAAATATCTCTAACATCAAGACTTAAAGCATTTATTGAAGCTGCTAGTACTATTGAGGGCAGGAGACAAAAAGCTTTAAATAGAAAATTTATTCAATTAGTTATAGCAGTATCAAAAACTCTTGCCCATTCCAGAAATAGGGAACAGTGGGAGAAACTTATAAGATGGCTTAGCTCACCACTTCCACAAACATCAATGCCATTTAATATAGATATAGATAAATTTATAAAACCTCAGAAAAATTCTGAAGATGTAAATCTATTTGCAAATGAGCTGGCGTTAAGAGCTGAAAAAATCTTTAATATTAGATTTATAGATGCTAGAAAAACAAAACCTAGATATAGACCATCAGCAATAGCCTCTGCATTATATAGAATATTCAAAAACCCAGTAATACTTCTACTCAATAACAAGGAAGGTAAAAGCTATATAGTAGTAAAATCAAAAGATTCAACAGCATATACAATAGCATTAGAGCTATATAGAAAAGGCATGGCTATAGATATAATGGGTCATCAAACTTTATCCTATACTCTACTAAGAGACGATGTTGACATAAACCAAGTAAAAAACTTTATTAGGAACATAATTCTGAAGAAGGTGTAACCATAGCATTGGATGGTATCAACAACTTGATATAGTGGGCCCGCCGGGATTCGAACCCGGGATCACGGGGATCTCCGCTAGAGGTCCCGAGTCGAGCACCTTACGGTGTACCCCGCATCCTAGCCAAGCTAGACTACGGGCCCTTCAACTCATTTATTAAAACAAAGTTCTAAAGGATATAAAAGCTTTTAATATAATAATATGCTATTTTAACCTAGTTATTCTATAGAATTAAGAGATATTTGAATTCTTTAGAGCATAAAGATATAAAATATTTTTAGTAGAATATTAATGAATGAGGTTAATATATATGGCTAGAAGAAGAAGTAAGTGGAGAAGAACGACAGCAATAGTTAAGAAAATGATGCAAGAAGCAAAAAAGGTAAAAGCATATGAAAGTTTGAGACAATGTCCAGTATGTGGTAATCCTCATAGTCTATCAATAGATTTAAATGAAGATAAATCGAGTGGTCGAAAAGATGCCTTTATAAAGTGTGCAGCATGTGGATTTGAATATTCAATGAGAAATTTACCACCAATTGCAGATGTCTTCTGGGTCTATTCTAAAATTCTTGATAATGTTCATGGAACCTCTTACCAAAGTCAAACCCCATCTGAATATAGATTGAAGGAGGTTGAAAAGGAAATAGAAGAAATAGATATAGAAATAGATATAGAGGGGCAAAAAGAATAGTACATATATCATTAATTTTATAAAGATTTTTAGTAGTGATAACATCTATATAATTATAGTTTAAAGTTGAAGAAAGATATATATACTAAGTAGAATGTGTTCTTTATTTATGTAAAAATTGCTTATAATTGGTATGATATAGTTCATCGTATTTCGAAATCGCTTTATAAACCAACTCTTCAATGTTTATTCCATGTAGAGCGCTAATCATAACAATATCGCTATATCCACTATACTTTAACATATTCTCATAACTTATTAAAAGTTCTTTAGAAGTTTTATCAATTTTATTTAAAACTATGATAATCTTTTCTTTACCTATCAACTGCTCTACTGTCTTTAAAGAGCTGATTTGTCTTTCAAATGAATAATAAGCTTCTTGTGTCGGATCTATTAGATATAGAACTACAGAGCTGAGATGCTTTAATGCTGCAATAGCCTTTCTCTCTATTTCATTCATTTCATCTATACTTCTATCTAATAGCCCTGGGGTATCTATTATCTGTATCTTAACATATTTAAAATCTATGTGACCTATGATTATATTCTTTGTTGTAAATGGATATGGTGATACAAGAGGTTTGGCTGATGATATCCTCCCAACTAATGTGGATTTACCTACTTGAGGCATCCCAGAAACTATTATGATGGGGTCGTTAAAATTTATACAAGGTGTTGTTTTGACTGTTTTTATAACTTCATTTAAAATTGGCATCATTTTTAGCTTTCTTTTCACAATTGACATTGTTCTCCCTATGAATTCTTGGGCATACGCTTTAGCTTCATTTGGTGTACTTCTCAATATAGCTTTTCTATATTTTTTCCATAAATTAGTAACTATTCTAATACATAGTGCTGTTTCCTCAATTAGTTTATCATACATATTATCTGATGCTATATTTATGAGCTCTGCGTAAAAGCTATGCAACATGTTTGTTTTTGGTAATCTAGCAATGCATCCTAAACTTGTTACTATATATTGATATACATGTTCACATTTTAGTAGATATATAAATACTTTGGTTCTATCAGGATATCTTCTTATGGATTTTGGTATATAGACTCTTTGTGTAAATATATTAAGTATATTCTTTCTTAGATCATCATATGTTATTGGTTTTATATTTATCAATTCTGATAAACATTTTGCCTTAATATACATGGTATGAAACACACTCTATAGGTGATCAGAGGTCGTGGTACTGTCATTAAATCCACACCGCGGGACTCATACATCATCTTTATTTAAATCGTATAATTGAATAAACAGCTGTTAAAATTTGCATTATACCTATTAATACTACTCCTCTATTACATGTATACAGGCTAATAAAAGTTAATGCTATTCCAAGAACTAATGAAATTAATATGGCTAAATCAATACCCTTTCTTACTAAGCTCTTTGGGGTTATTCTATAAGGTATTTTAATATTAAGTATAGCCCCAGTAACATATAGCGACTCAAATATTGTCAAAAGGTTTGTTAAAGCTGAAGTTCTTCCTATTAAAAATAATGCTCTTTTAATGTTGCTATAATTTGTATCCCTAACAAATAATACAAAGTTCATTATTTCAAAAAACAATAGTAATACAAGAAATATTAGAAATGGTGCCATTGTAGCCAAATAAATGCTTTTTTCTACTAAACCTGCTAAGAATGCTATAGCTATTCCTATTGTGTAGAATAATGTAAGAAAAGGCTGAGTTATATATGTAAATGCCTCTATCTTCTTTTTATATGTGTATGGTGATTTAACAAAGGATTTGAATCTAAATAGTCTAAGTAGTTGTATAGTTCCATAGGCCCATCTACATTGCTGGATTCTAGCGGCTTCTAATGTTGATGGAACGGTGACATATATATTTCTATTTATTAATTTAGGTGATATACCATTTTCCAATAGCTTTAAACCCAGGTATATATCATCCTGAATTATGTTATTTGGTAACATACCTATTTCCATAAATAGTTCTCTACTATATACTGTTCCTGAACCAAGAGGAAAAATATGGAGGTTATTTGCATTTCTAACTATATAATATATCCAAGTTCCATAACTTGTCATAAAGTCCATTGTTTGCTCAATAAATGTATTATATTTTACATAGGGACGCCACGGAAATACACATACATCATCACACTTCTTAGCATATTTAATAATCTCTTCATCTATTTTACAATCAATATCTAACATCATTATATTATCCTCGTAAGAGAACTTAACACCATCATTTATAGCACTATTTCTACCAGATAGATTGCTTCTTAATATAACCACTCCTGGAATATCTTCAACACTTTCTATTAATCTATAAATATAATTTAAATCGTCATCGAATACATATATAGGTTTAAATCCCATTTCTTTGTTAATTAAATTTATTAAATTTTTAAAGCTCTCTATAACTACATCAATTGGTTCATTTTTTGAAGGTATTATTATAGATAACATTTTTGTATTTTCACTATCTACAATATCAATATTTAGGGAATTTGCTGAAGAGGTTCTACGATAAGATGCTATAAGAAATGTATGATATAGTGAAGTAAATGCTATTGATAATATTATTAAACCCCATGATATTTGTGTTAACATATATATATTTCCTCCAACTTATTTTCTACAAATGTTGAAAATTATATTAAGCGGTTTTGTGAAAGAATATCCAATTTCACCAGCAACATCTCTAAGTACCCTAAGAAGACACCAACCAGCTTTTTTAGCTATGTAAACTAGTTCGTTTAATGAGTATACCCTCATCTTAAAATGTGCCTCATCTAAAAACATAAGGTTTTTACCATCTTTTCTATAGAAGCTGTGTTTAATCATAACTTCACTTGTTACAGGATTGAATAAGCTTTTTTCAACTACAACATAATAATGATAATCATAAAACCACGTCATTTCACCAACAACGTTATGAAGCATTAACATATAATCTCTATTTATTGAATCTGCTATTATGAGAAGACCATTCTCTTCAGCAACTCTTCTTGCATGTGATAATATCTTTACATCTGTATCCTCATCGTAATACCCTATAACTGAAGACCATATAAATAATATTGCATTGAATGGTGCATATTTTGAAACACATTGTTCTAAATCTCTAGCATCACATGTAATAAATTCAACTCTATTCTCTAGACCTTTAGAAATAGCTCTTGACTTAGCTATCTCAATATAGCTAGGCGAAATATCTATGCCAATAACGTTGTACCCTAGTTCTGCTAATGATAGAGCTACTCTTCCAGTACCACACCCAACGTCTAGAATACGCCCTTTATCTACCCCAAGCAACATTAACTGTTTTGCAATACCTCTTGCAATTTTTTTGCCTCTATTAACCATTTCATGCGAATCCATTATAATTCTAAAATATTCTCCTTTTTCAACAAAATAGCTGTGCACTATATCAATACTTAAACCACTATTCAAGCTGTTCTACCCTTATTATGTAATCTATGCATCTACTTAATTATACTTTTTCCAAATTTATTATTAGCAAGATATATTTATAATTTATAATAGCTAATACTTTCATAATTTGCTGTAAGCTTTGAAAGCATTACCAAAGCTGTTGTTGGAGAATCCATTTGGGTAAAGGTTAGATACATACAGATAACTTGATAGAAGATTTTTTATATCTCTGCCTCTAGAGTTTTTAGTGGTGTTTTGTATGAGAATTGGTATTTATGGTTTTGGTGCTATAGGTAGGCTTGTAGCTAAAGCTGCTATTGAAAGAGGATATGATATTGTTGCTGCTATAGATATTGATCAGTCTCTTAATGGAAAAGATATTGGTTTATTACTCGGTTTTAGTGAAAAATTTGGTATAGAGGTTTCTAGTGATCTTGGAACATTAACTGAAGCTGATGTTGTTATTCATGCAACTGGCTCTTATCTAGATAAGGTTTTTAATCAAATTGTTTCAGTTGTTGATATGGGTATAGATGTTCTTTCAACATGTGAAACACTCGCATATCCATATTATCGTTACCCTGTATTAGCTAGAAAACTAGATGATATAGCTAGATCTAGGGGTGTAGCTGTACTTGGTACGGGTATAAATCCAGGTTTTCTATTAGATGCCTTAGTAATAATATTCACAGCACCATTTAACATTGTTAAAAGTATTAAAGCTATGAGAAGTGTTGATGCTGCTAAGAGAAGAGAATCATTTAGAAGAAAAATTGGGATAGGGGAGAATCCCAAAATTGTTGAAGAGAAACTTAGAAAAGGTGAGATTACGGGACATGTTGGATATGCTGAATCTGTTCTAATAATAGCCGATGCAGCAGATATTCAACCAACTAAAGTAATAGAAGGACAAAATGTTATAGTAGCTGAAAATGATGTCGAGTCCGCTGGTATAAAAATAGCAAAAGGTATGAATAGAGGTATTAAAGGCTATGGAGCTGCATATATAGGTGATAGAGAAATTATTAGAGTAGAATTTCAAGCATATGTAGCAGCTGAAGAATATGAGGAAATAACAATAGAAGGAAAAGATTATAGAGTGACATGGAGAAGCACAGGAACACCAGGAGATATAGCTACAGCAGCTATAATGCTAAACCTAGCTGAGAAAATAATAGAGCAAAAACCAGGGTTGCTAACAATGGCTGATATAATCCCATTCAAACCAAAAATAACTGTAGCTTAGCATATAATAATACATCATTTATTTTAAATGAAACTCCAAATATTAACAATAAATATTGAATTTAAATATAAATTAAATTCTATTAAAATGCAGTACAGCAGTATTTAGTATAAAATTATTATCTATATCATATTTCTATATCATATTTTTTCTCTTTACTATTGCATCTATAGCTACATGGTATTTTCTTGGTGCTACACCTCTTATTACATGACCTCCTGTTGGCTCTATTAATGTCCCCAACTTCATAGCTAAATCCTTTACCTTTTCACTAGCTTTTATTAGTGCATCTTTTCTATTCTCTGCTTCTATAAATAGATGTGGATGTATATAGCCATTTTCTTTAACAGCTAATAGGGCTACTTCCATAGCTTTTTCAAATAGATCTGGATAGGGCATCAATATTCTATTGAATTCTTTTCTAAATGATGATGTAATAAATAGTGAATCTCCATGTATAATCTCATTTATTGTTACAACTTTATTCAATTCTATGTTTATTTTCATATATTTAACCGCATATTCATTTATGTCTATTGATAATATATATGAGGGTTTTGCATATCTAGATGCTATTATACTATATGGTCCAAAACCTGCAAACATATTCAATATCCTTTCATCTTCTTTAACCATTTTAGCTATTCTTATATGGTCATAGCCTAAAACAGGTGAAATATATACCTTAGTAATATCAACTTTAAATATGCATCCATATTCCTTATAGATAGTCTCACTCTTTTTTTCACCAGCTAAATGAATATAGTTTCTAACTCTTTCAACTCCATGGACAGGTGTCACAGCAAGCCAAACACTTCTAATATAAGGCAATGTCTTTAGCAGCTCCTCACCAATGATCTTGAAAATATCTTCTGATAAATTAAAAGGCTTTCTAATAATAGCTATATCGCCTACAACCTCAATACGTCTCCAAATTAAATCAACATACTCAGAGCCTAAGACTCTCTCAGCAATTCTCTTGAGTAAAGGTTTTTCAGACAATACACAACACCCATAAATAGTCATTATAAATATTGTTTTCAGATTCATTAAATTCACTTTATAGTAATTTATACCATTGTGGCTACCCTTAAAGATTATTTCTTCGAAGACCACGGATTCTTAAAGATGTGATCTTGTTAGAAGAATATTGACAAACATATCATATATAAGCTAATAGATGTGTTTCTAACGTTCAACGATAAAAAGCTATATTTAAAGCAATACAGCATTTTGCTTTAAATGAATAAAAATAAGTCTAAAATGATAGTGTTAAAATCGAAGAAATTTTAATGTCTTATTAAATGATATTTAATGAGTTGAACGTTAAACTAAAGTTTATATTTTCAGGTTACAGACATGTATCAATTTAAGTGATGTGTTATGGGACCTATATTCGTTAAACAATTTGTTCATAGATATTCGCCTCAGATGCCCATGGTTCATGCACCCACAATCACGGAATTGCCTAGTGAAGATCTTATGGCTGCTTGGTTTGCTGGTACAGCTGAAGGTAGAGCTGATGTAAATATATGGTATGCAAAACTACCAAAAGGCTCTGATCAATGGACAGAGCCAAAAATTTTAGTTGATATTCCTGGTAATTCTGATCAAAACCCTGTCTTATTTGTAGATTGCGATGATGTGACATGGCTGTTATGGACTTCGTTTCCAGAAAAAGAAGGTGCTAAAGGTAGTATGATAATGTATATGAAGTCTTATGATTCTGGAAATACATGGACTGAGCCAAGGCCTTTAGTTCGAAGAAGAGGGTATTGGACAAAGCATCCACCAGTAATACGTAAGGACGGAACAATAATTCTCCCTATATACGATGAGCTATACCATCCACATAGAGTATATATTCTAATATCTGAAGACGGTGGGCAATCTTGGGATGCTTACGGTCCCATAATGTACTGTTGTGGATGTATTCAAGGAGCTATAGTAGAGCTTTCCAACGAAGCCTTACTAATGTTTATGAGACCGAGAAGCCATCCAAAGTTCCCATTTTTACAAGGTTGTATGAAAGAATTCACAATAGAAGCAGAACCTGGAATCACAATAAAGAAAACTGTTAAAGGATCTATAGGTGCTTTCACTATTATGAGCATCTCAAAAGATGGTGGCAAAACCTGGTCTGAACCAATTGAAACAATGTTTAAGAACCCAGATAGTGCTATATCCCTAATAAAACTTTATGATAATAGTCTCGTGCTAGCTTATAACGATAGCCATGTAGGTAGAGCACCTCTTAACGTTGCACTTAGCGAAGACGAGGGTAAGACATGGCCTTATATAAAGACTGTTGAGCCCCCTGAAGGGGTTTTTGCTTATCCATTTCTAACACAGAGCAGCGATGGCATGATACATCTTGTATATTCATGGTTTTATCTGAAAATAGCTCATATAGCGTTTAATAAAGAATGGATAAAAACCTAGATAATCAGCATAAAACTAAACACTTTAAAACTCAAATTTTAATACCTCAATAAGGATCTAGCTATTGTCATAGTAAAGCTTAGATGAAAGGTTTTAGATTCGACATAGAATTAAATCCTCAATTAAAAGTTTCTCTGAGAAATAAATGAGCTATTCAATAAAAATAGAATCCTAACAATCCTTGTTACTGCTTTAAGGATTTCTCAAAGAAATTATATATTTTGTTTATAATACACATTAATTCTCAATTATTTTAATAATTTTAGATCCCTTGCTATAGACTTCAAATACATTCTTTGTATCTTCTAGCGAACTAAGTTCAACAACACATTCAATTGATCCTTTTACTATTTGTCAACTTGTATATGAGTTTGAGAAGCTTTCTAACACTATGTGTTCTAATGTATTTTAATCCCAAGTTTAAGAAGACATATATTTAAGTAAAGAAGATCTTGTTCAAGACAGTAGACTTGACTTATTCTATTAGCTCTAGCTCTCCACAATCCCGGATAGACACTGTCAAATTTTTGGTGTAAGGGAGATGTGAGAGGTGTAGTCTAGAGGATCTGAGTTGTTATGGAGAAGAATGGTTGAGTATACTATGTGCCCTAAGTGAACAGGCCAGTTCTTGTGGAGCTACTTGGATGGAGACTGTTCTATGTTCAGAGAGATCGAGAGAGATGCAAATTAGAAGGGTACTGAAGATCCAGTGAGAGTAAATCTGAGGCGTTGAAGAGGACTAATTGGATTATTATATCATTGTTCAACGAGCATATCGTTGTGCACTATTTGATTTGGATAGGATAGAAACCAGGTTTATGGAATATTTAGATTAATAGTTTATGGCGAAGACTATGCAGCCTCACGTAGTAGACTACGAGACTATTAATAGGGCATTGGGGAGACCCATACAGGATTCAAACATTATTCATTGAATTCAGTAGGCGAGTATATATGTATTTGGTAACCCCCGCAATGAAGCAGTGAAAACCCGAGCCAAGCAGGGGAACCCCGAGGTATTTACAAGTATTCACAGCTAACTACAAGTATTCACCTCGGGGAAACCCTCTTCAAAAGTGTGTAGGTAGAGCTGTTAATAGAGGTGTTTGACAACGGGGTATGCCAAGAGGTATGAGTTGCTAGTCTCCTGAAGCTATTGTGTAAAGTGTTGTGAGGATAAGGGTTCAGGTAATGCCTAGAGAAGTTTACAAGATTTATAAAGAGCATGTTCGGGAAGCTAAAGATATCAGAGACTAGATACGAAGATCTTCTAAGTGAAGCCGATAACCACACCCCAGATATCTAGAGAAGCTGAATCGGTTCATCTATTTTCCAATATACAGGAAATAGATAAGTGATATACTTCAGCTCATTGAATAGAGTAGAAGAGATCCGCCATTGCATGGCTGATATTCATCACATGTAATGCGAAATCAATTTGTTGAGAAGGGAAATAATGAGAACCCATGGAGATGATGTATGTTTGGTGCCGCGGCCGGGATTTGAACCCGGGTCACGGGCTCGAAAGGCCCGCATACTTGACCGGGCTATACTACCGCGGCGCTGGTACTGTTTTTGTTTTTGTTAGAGCTAAAAGCTTATATCATCATTAGCTTGGGGTTTTACTGTTTTAGTAGTTTTATTAATTTATCTATAAAGTTTTTGTCGTAGTATTTCTCAAGGTTTAGCATACTTACTGCACTTTCTATGTTTCCTAGTTTTTTCGTTAGCTCTCTTAAAATTTCACTTACTTCCCATGGGAAAACTATCCAGCTTTTTGTTTCATCTACATAATAATCTGGCATTGTTATAGACCATGGTTTTATATATAGTGTTGCTGTTTTGATATGCTTAGCTCCATGAAGTTTGACAACATCTATTGCTACTTGTAGTGTTCTTCCACTATCCGATACATCATCTACTATTAAAATGTTTTTACCTCTTAAATCATGTGTTATAGGGCTTAATACTATAGGTCTTTCACCTTTTTCACCTATTCCTCTATAAAACTTTATCTCTACTGTTGATATATTGTCTATAGCTAGATAGTCCCCAACAAGTTTAGCGACAATGTAACCACCTCTTAGTATAGCTACAATAGCCTCTGGAATATATCCAGAGTTCTTTATTTTTATAGATAGATCCATAGCTAAAGTTACAAGATTTTCCCAGGTCAATACAAGGAATTGTTGATCCATATAATACATCCCTATAAAAAGTTTATTTGTATTATTTTAATCACGAGGTAAAAATTTAAATCTTATCTCTAAAGCTCTCTAACTAAAAATTACATCATTATAACGCTATAATTTATTTAAAAACCATATCTACTTAATAGCTAGTACACACTAGATTTGTTATGAGGTTGAAAAGATTGAGTTTTCGATCAGAAGGCTCTGCAAAGTCCATAGTATTAGGTAATAGACCTTTGAGAGACTATCTCCTTGAGGCAATAGTAAGCCTAAATAGAGATGCAAATTCTATTGAAATTCTTGGAAAAGGAAAACATATATCTAGAGCCGTAACTCTATACAACATGTTGTCATCGAGACTTGGCGATAGGATAACACTTAAAAATGTTGAAATAGGAAGTCTTCTCATTAAAGGTCGAAGAATATCATATATAAAGATATCTATACAAAGAGCATAGAATCTATGCTATAGCTAAATCTACATTAATATTTGAGCTAGCTGAAGATTGTATATCAAAGATAGATTGAATAGCGTCTATAACATCTTTAATACGGCTGAAAGCATTATATATATCTATTTGCCCTTCCTCAACATAATCTATAAGCTTTTCAAGATCTCTTGTAGCATTAACACCAACAACACCATCAAAATACTTCCTTACTATATCTGCTACCTCAATCCCGAGTTTAGTAGGAATAGCTATTTTCTTCTTGCCTAGAATCATATAACCATGTCTAATATTATTGTCGATAGCTTTTGCATATGTACTAGGTCTTCCTATACCATTCTCTTTGAGCATTCTAACCAAATCTGCAACTCTATATAAACCTTTATCTGAACCTCTAACAATAGATATAGAAGATGGTTTTATAAATCTAGCATTCAATAACTCCTTAAGCTGAGGAAACATCTGAATTCTATAAACCTTAGTGAAACCTTCTTCTACGATCTCTATAGGGGCTTCAATATCTATAACATATCTATCTACTCTGATAATGCCCTTCAAATATAAAACTTTGGCGTAAGACATTTGACTAGCTATAAAGCGTCTAAATATTAAGTCATAAAGCCTAACGTGATCTCCACTAAGATTTGTAATAATCCCCATCTCACCTTTTATAGCCTTTTCAATAAGTTCATTAGATGTAAATGGATTTGTTGGTCTTATAGCTTCATGTGCATTCTCTCCTTTTAAATCCATATCCCATGATCTTGGTATAAATAATTGCTGCATACCCATCTTACTAAGTGTTTCCTTAGCTATAGCTATACCTGTAGATGAAACCCTTGTCGAATCTGTTCTATGATATGTTATCAAACCTAATTCAAATAAAGATTGTGCAATTGCCATGGCTTTTGAAGCTGTGAAACCAAAGAATATACTCGCATCACTTAACAAGGCATCTGTTGTATATGGTGGAGGAGGTGATACAATTTTTTCATAAACTTTCACATTATCTATTTCAAAACCTCTTTCATTAATAATGGTCATTAATTTCTCAATATACTCTTTATCGATATTATTACCTAGATATAACCTTCCTTTGTATCCATTTAAATCAAATTTTAAAACATAGCCTAATTTATCTTTGTATTCTTTGTATCTATCAACACTCCATATAAGTATAGGGGTTTGCACTCTACCAGCACCAAGCCATGGCTTATTAAAGTGGTTTTGTAGCCATAGACTTACCTCAAACCCTATCCATCTATCAGCTACTCTTCTCGTTATTTGTGCTTCTACTCTCTTAACATTAATATTTTTAGGATTTCTAATAGCTTCTAAAAAAGCTTTTTTAGTTACCTCTCTAAATTCTATTCTATATATATTTCTATTAAAAGGCAAAAGAAGCATCTTTATATCAAAAGCTATCTTTTCACCTTCTGTATCAGGATCACTAGCAACAAATATTTTATCAACCTCTAAAGCAAGCTTTTTCAACACATTATATATAGATGAGCTTACAAATATATTTAGAGAATTACAATATGGACATGAATCATATATACCTACATTCTGATATCCGCAATTTCTACACCTTGTTATAAAGTCATATATAGGAATATATTTACCATGATCAATTTTAACCCCATAAAGACCCTCATCAACAACTAGATCAACAATATGCCCAAGTGTCGCTGTTATCATGGCAACATATACTCTATCTATATCAATCGGGATAATGGTTTCATAAACTATTACATCATTGAAAATCCTCTTTGCAGGTCTTCCAAACATTGAGGCTATAATCTTTGCTTTTGTAGGTGATTCAACCACTATTAGTGCAGTAGAAATACCACTTCTAACATCATTACCGCTAGCTTTATTTCTAGTATCTATTATTTTATCTATATATCCTTGAATACCTTCTATATTCAGATATTTAAACCCATCAAAATTTACTAAACGTTTTAATCTACTCTCAAGAATATCAATAAGCTCTTTATGCTTCTCAAAAACTATAGATAATCCAAATGTTTTACAACCATTATAAAGCCTAGACGATCTTCCACTTGCCTGTATGTAGGTATAAGGATCAGGTTTCACAACAATTAATCTATCTCCATGTTTTACTATTATACAGTAATTCTCTATAACAATCTTACCTTTTTCATCTAACACTTTTTTTATCTCATTATATACTCTATTCTTTATAAGTTGAAGTATATTTACATTGTTAATTAAGTCTTGTGGTATGTTTATAGAATTCTTTAAAAGCTTTGAATACAATGCAAAAAGTGCTGGATTGCTTCTCTGGATAATATCAATTAGCTGTTTACGTTGTGTAGCCAGATCTACCCCTAATTCTTCTAATTTTCTAAGAACAATATACATAAATCTGATATTATTTAAACTGTCATAGAGATCTCTAGTTATCTGTGGAACACCAATAAATAATGTAAACTTAATCCTCAATGGTTCATCAAGCCCTCTAACAAGTATACCATAATAAGATGATGGGCCAATTAATACATCTACCTCTCCCCTACGAAACCTATCAACAGCTTTATTACCACTTTTCACTATAGCAGATCTTATACCTGCTCTCTCAAGCCTTATTTGCAGCTCGTTAATGCATTCTTTATATAGATTTGAATAAAATATAATGCCACTACCAATATTTTTTACTATCCTTAGAATCTTTGTATATATCTCCGAGTCTATATATGTATAAAAATCATCGATATTTCTCCAATACTCAAACACAGCACCTGCATCAAATCCAAGTAATTCTTTTAAAACAAGAGGCTTTAATCCCTTTGCTCTTCCTGTAGCAGAGGCTACAATTAATTGAATAGCTCTCTTAGATATCTCATTTCTTAATTCAGCTTCTAAATCTATTAAATATCTTCTTAGCTCATCAACAACTTCAGGTTTTTTTGATGCTTTAGCAATAATTAGATTCTGCCGTATTTTAACCAACTTCATACTTTTTTCAATAATGATATCACTAAATCCAAGTAGCTTTAGTATTCTATCAACATTTTTAGAGTTTCTCAAAATAGAATCCAGGTCGTCAGCTATAATAATATCTATTTTCTTATCAATGATAATGTCATGATGTTTTGTTAAAAATGCTGCCGATGTAATTAGTATATTGAATAAACCATTCTTAACAATATCTTTAATTTCAGAAACATTTCTAGCTGTTGAATCATAGAAAACAATCTTAATTCTATTCGCATCATAGCCATTCATATTTTTGAGATACTCACACATCTTTACATAGAATTGTTTTGCTATTTCTCTTGTTGGTGTTACTATATAGACTTTATTTCCATAGAAATATGCGCGATATAATGCATATACAGCTAGTAGCGTTGATTTACCCACACCTGTAGGGGCTATTAATGCAAAAGAGTCTCCAAAGAACAATCTCTTAATCCAGTATGTCTGAAGTGGTAAAGGTCTAAACTTTGTAACCATAGTAAAGAAATTTTTGAAATCTTCTACCTCTTTAATTAAGATTCTTAAAAGCTGTTCTCCCATAGACTCTACTTCTAGACTATGGCTACAACTACCACACTTTCCTATAGTCAACTCATCGCTTGTTATATATCCGCTACATATTGGGCATCCATGTCTATATGCTACAGTTGTCACTTTGCTACCCATCTTTAATCCTTTAAATGTGTGATGGAATTATTCAAAAGATGTAAAACTCATCAACATGTTACAATAAACTTATATTCTAGACCCTCTTACAGTAACCTAGAAAAACTAAAACCTAATACAAGGTGTAAAAAATGGCTCAAACACCATCTGCAGCAAATACCGTATTAGTAGGTAAGAAGCCTGTAATGAATTATGTACTAGCAATACTAACACTACTAAACCAAGGAGTAAACGAGATTATAGTAAAAGCTAGAGGAAGAGCTATAAGCAAAGCTGTTGATGCAATAGAAATAGTTAGAAATAGATTCTTACCAGGAAAGGTAGAAGTTAGAGGAGTCTCAATAGGAAGTCAATCAATAACAAGTAGTGATGGTAGGCAAAGTAGAGTATCTACAATAGAAATTGTAATATCAAAAAAAGAGTAAAGCAAGTGAACAATAAGTAGCTAAGTTAAAAGTATCATCTTAAATATAATACTAAATTTATTGTTTTTTAAGTTTTTCATTTTCATTTAAGATACATTCTATATCTATATTAAATCTCCTAACAATATTCAAGATAGATAAAATATTGTCGCTACAATTATATATCTTTAAAATATTGCGTTGATTAGTAATGTTAAGAGATACTGGATATCCTCTCGATTTTAAATTTCTATATAGACGCCGTGCAATATAATTAGATAACATATTCGATAAAGCTTCTTCTTCGCTTTTAATTCTATAATATATAACCCCACTACATTCTAAAAATCCCTTTGATCTTAATCTCTTTATAATTTTTCTAGCTATAGTCTTTGATCCAAAGAGAGATAAAACATCAAGAGCTTCACCAAGATTAAATATGTTTCTATCAAATTTACTTTTAAGAATTAGATAATACGCAACCTCTCTTTTGCTAAGCCAGACCACTCAGTTCCCCTTCTTCATCATTAGTCTCTCAGACCTTACAAGGCTCATCATAACATGCAAATATTTTCAGACTCATTATCTAATATTTACCCATATTTAATTTACTTTATATACTTACCATAGCTACTTAGGTTTAGTTATCCATTCAATTTTACCTAGATATGGTTGTCTCATTGTCATACTGACTCTAGGTGGTCGTTGGGAAGACCCTAACGATATTGAAGTTATTCTAGCTCTAACTATATCTCCTTGCGATATAAATCTCTTGCTATTCTTACATATAACCATATTTCTAGCAGGATCATATGAAACTTCATCATCAGCTACTTGAGATATGTGTATAAATCCTTCTATTGGACCTATTCTAACTGTAAGACCCATTCTACCCAAAACCTCAACAGGACCTTCAATAATCTCATTAATTATTGGTACATATGTAAGGGCATCAAATTCAACTCTATAATGTGGCGCTCCATCACCAAGTGGTATTATCCCCATTGGATCAACTTTTATATTTGTTATTGCTATTACTATACCTAAGTTCTTATCACGTAGTCCTTCATATTTCTTTCTAATCTCTTCAAATGCTGTTTCCTCTAATACTTTATCTATTTTAGCTGGATCTATTCTAACTATATCACGAAGTCTATATATCCTAAACAATTGCAAACCCTAAGATTTGAACTTTAGAAAAGGAGTTTTTAAGCATTTTCTGACCTCCTCTCCGCCCTAAAGGACGAGGCTTTCAGTTGTAATATAGAGCTGTAATCTACATTACTAATTCATTAAAACTTTCGTCTATAACTTTTGCTATACATCCTAGAGCTCATTTATTAAAATTTCAAATCCTTTTCTTTCTTTACGATACCATATAACATTAATACCTCTTTCTAAAGCTTTCTTTTTCAACTCTAAATCGGCTGTTACAATCAAAGTTTTCTTAATGTTCTTAATTGAATCAACAAATTCTATTATTATATCATCAACATCTTGTTGTTTATTTACAGTGATTTCGATAATGTTAAAGAATTTTAAAAGATTTTGCAAAGCCCATTTAGCTATATATGATTTTTTTGTATCGTTTTTACTAGCTATGGCTTTTAACTCATCTAGAATAGGTGTTAATATAGCTATATTGCAACTAGGTATTAGATTTATTAAGTCATCTAAAGATGCTTCTTTCAATGAAATTAGAAGAATTATACTAGTATCCACAATAGCTATACAGTTTAATTTATCTAATCCGCTACTTGCCCCCATCCAACTAATCTCCATCTACCTTTAACCTGCCTGATTATAGCTACTTTGTCTTTTCCAAGTATAACAACAGGTTTTTCTAACTTAATTTCAAATTCATCTCTTGTTACCCTAGTTAATAAGCCGCGTGCCCATGCTGTTTTAATTATTAGAAATATTGGTTCGCGTACTCTTAAAGGTTCCACTACCTCCTGGTTTTTACTACCCAATACACGTTCAAATAAATTATATTCTATTCTAATATCTGTAACAGGATCTGGAACATTATGCCCTAGAATATTGCCAATAAGAGCATCGCCTTTAGTTAGAGATGGATCAAGTGTAGTACCTATTGCTACAAGGCCACCTGGTCTTGCCTCAGATGAATTAATGTTTCCATATCTAATACTTGAGATTTTCGTTGTCAATGTTTCATATCTTATTCTACCTCCTTTTGACTCAATTCTTATACCAGGTTTAATTTCAACTTCATCATTAATTTTTAATACCCCTTTTAAAACACCGCCCCCAACTACACCACCAACTAGTTTCTCTGGTCTTGTCCCTGGTAAATTAACATCAAAGCTTCTAGCAATCAGCATTATAGCAGGCCTGCTATAGTCTCTTTCAGGTTCTTTAAACATTTTAGCCATAGCCATTGCAAGAACATCTATATTAACTTTATGAAGAGCACTTACAGGTATCACAGGTGCTTTTGAATATCTTGTAGTGCTTAGAAAATCTATTATCTGTTTATAATTCTCTTTAGCTTGTTCAAGAGTAACAATATCTATTTTATTTTGAACAACTATAAGTTGGTCTAGACCTATAATCTCTAGCGATTTTAGATGCTCTCTAGTTTGGGGTTGTGGACATGGTTCATTGGATGCTATAACAAGTATAGCTGCATCCATTAAAGCTGCTCCCGATAACATTGTAGCCATTAAAACCTCATGCCCCGGTGCATCAACATATGACAACGCCTTTACTATTTTGGGCTTTGAACCTTTTGGACAAACATCAGCTACTACATAAGCCTCTGGTATCTCTAGACCTTCGCAGAAACCTATATATCCCTCAGCATAGCCTAGTTTTATAGTCATAGATCTTTTTAATTCCTCTGAATATCTGGCTGTCCATATACCAGTCAATGCCTGTACAAGGGTTGTTTTACCGTGATCTACATGGCCAACAACTCCTACACTCATTGAAGGAATTATACTCATGCAAAAACCACCTTATAACTAGTAATATTATTTTAGCTATGTATTTGCAAAAACAATTTTTATACTATAACAGTATTTATCTGTACAACGTCTTCTGATATTGTATTGCCTCTTATGAGTTTTCTTCTCTTTTCACCATTTTCCCTAGGTTTAAATCCAGGTCCTTGTGAAAGTAAGATATATTTCTTCACAGGCCCTGATACATCTATTCTCATTGGAAAACCTGCTAAATCTGAGCCTCCTCTAATTTCAAGTTTAATATTGGGAAAACCTATAATTCTTCCATCAATTCTATCTCCTATTTTTAAACCTATTAAACTTTGTGCCACATTTCCACCTATTCTTATTTGAAACGCTGGCGCCCTAAAGATCTCCCCCATTGCTTCAGAGGCCCCCAATTTCTCTCTCATAAATGCCATAGGCACTACAACAGTTTGTGTATCTATAGATGTATCTTCAATAATCTTAGCTGTTAGGTTTACCTTCTCTTTATTAGCTCTATTCTTCCATATTCTTACCACAACAACACCAAGCTCAGGATTTAATACCTTTATAAGATATGGATTAAGCTTAATCTTAGCTAACTCTCTTTGCTCTTTATGAACATCGCTGTACTCTAAATCCTCAGATCCAATAACCTTTACAGGTACTATTCTTAGATTCTTAGCTTTGGGATCAGAGACCACTATTTTGAATTCAGACATGTTTATTGATACACCCCTAAGCTATGATCTATTTTAACGTGTAAACCTAAAAAGCTGTTTTGAGGCTATATACTATATAGAACCTATAGCAACTTAATAATTGTAATGGATTAATATATAGGTGAGTAGCGATGCAGCAGAAAAAACTTAGACAGCCCATAGTTGTTGTTCTTGGTCATGTAGATCACGGTAAAACAACGCTACTTGACAAGATAAGAGGCACTGCTGTTGTTAAAAAAGAGGCTGGTGAAATGACCCAACATGTAGGTGCAAGCCTTGTTCCTGTATCTGTTATTGAAAAACTTGCGGAACCTTTAAAGAAGATTATACCCTTTAAACTTGAAATACCTGGTTTATTATTTATAGATACACCTGGCCATGAGCTTTTCTCAAATCTTAGAAAAAGAGGGGGAAGCGTAGCTGATATTGCTATACTAGTTATAGATATAAACGAAGGTATAATGCCGCAAACAGTTGAATGTATTGAAATTCTAAAGTCTCGTAATGTTCCATTTGTTGTAGCTGCTAATAAAATAGATAAGATAGCTGGGTGGAAACCCTATTATGATAAACCAATATTATTTAGTTTAAAGAACCAAAGTCCACAAACCATTAAAAGATTTGAATCCGAGATATATAAGCTGATAGGGCAACTTTCCAACTATGGTATAGACTCAGACTTGTTTAATCGTATTCGAGACTTCACTAAAACAACTCCAGTAATTCCCGTATCAGCTAAAACAGGAGAAGGTCTACCAGAGCTTTTAGCAGTAATAGCAGGTATTACACAAAGATATATGAGCGAAAAAATCATATATGCTGAAGGGCCAGCTAAAGGTGTTGTTCTAGAAGTTAAAGAACAGCCGGGATATGGAACAGCTCTAGATGTTATAATATATGATGGCATTTTAAAGGAACATGATTCTATAATTATCGCAGGTGCTAACGGCCCTATACTTACAAAGGTTAGAGCTATTTTAGTTCCCAAGCCTCTAACTGATATAAGAATTGCTAAAACAGAGCTTAGACCAATTGAAGAAATAATAGCAGCTGCTGGTGTAAGAATCATTGCCCCTAATATTGAAGATGCTTTAGCTGGTTCACCTCTATATGCTATACCAGCTGAAGGTCTTATAGAAGAGTATAAAAATAAATTACTTGAGGAGGTTGAGTCGATAAGATTTAGAAAAGAAGTGAACGGTGTTATAGTTAAAGCTGATACGCTTGGAACTTTAGAAGCTATAGTTAATGCATTGAATAAAAAATCTATACCTGTTAGAATAGCAGATGTAGGACCTCTCACAAAAAGGGATGTTATAGAAGCTAGTATTGTTGCAAAAAATGATAGATTTTTAGGTGCTGTATTATTATTCAATGTTAAATCTATGCAAGAAGCTGAAGAGCTTGCCCAGAAAGAGGGTATACCCATATTCAGAAACAATATAATATATAGACTTGTTGATGAGTATATTGAATGGATAGAGAAAGAAAAACTAGCTGAGCTTCAAAAGGAATTTGAAAAAGTGATACCACCTGGAAAAATAAGAATACTACCTGGTTATGTGTTTAGACGTAGCGATCCAGCTATAGTGGGTGTAGAGATTATCGGTGGTATAATAAGATCTGGAATTCCATTAATGAAAATAGATGGTAAATATATAGGAGAAATACAACAGATACAACATATGGGTAAAACAATAAAAGATGCTAAATCAGGACAGGAAGTAGCTATATCAATTAAAGGAAATGTTATAGTTGGACGCCATATAAAAGAAAATGATATTCTATATAGTGATATTCCACTAGACCACATTAAACTACTAATATCAAAGTTCAAGAAAATGCTAACATCCGATACTATAGATACACTAAGAGAAATAATCAAGATAAAATCATCAAAACATCCTGAATATGCAGCTTTTCTAACCCAGGTATGAATTACCCATTTGACCCTTGATGTTTATCCCTATTACCTCATGTTTTGTTTATAGTCCCATCGAGAGTCTTCCACCTTATTCCATAGAAATTTTGGAATCTTTATGGGTTCATGAATGGTTGTTGAACTTGGTGAAACAATGCCTCTATCCATCTTTGATCTGCCTAGGCTTGAAGTATGACTCCATCACATAGACATGCTCCACTATAAAGAAAACACTTATAAATCTAACCATTGAGAGCCAAGCACGAAATAGTGCACCTTAAAGAGCTGCTTTGCACTTTTCTCCATTGCTAGTTTTAGATATGCCACCTCATTTCACGAAGCATTACACTATAGACAATGTTTATGCATCTCTCACATCAACTAATACAACCTTTATAGACCATTGAATCATCAACAAGCTTTATCTAATAAATCTCTAGAGAACAATGTTTTCAATAAGCAGACAAATTTATATTATCATATAATATAGCAATTCTTTAAATGTTTCACTATTTACTATGAGTATCAGTTCAACAATATCTGTAATAATATTTGCTATTCTCTAAATAACATTGATTTATTCAAATAACTATAAGCTACCCTAAGCACTATATGACTTTGTCCAAGGTAGCTTCTTTGGATCTCTTCCAAGTCTAAAGTTTTTAAGGCATTTACTTGAGCAAAACCACATTATAGTACCATCATTTCTCACAAACATTATACCACCTCCTGGCTCTATAACATTTCCACAATAGCTACAAATATGCTTAGACACCATAGCGAGACTTACACCTCTTTATAACTAAAAATCATGTTAAAGCTTATAAGCTCTTTCAAAGAAATCACAAAATGAGGTGTAGATAAATGTCATCAACTACTACAGAAGAAAAAAGTAAAGAAAAAGAATATGAGATAAACATTGTAGAAAAAATAGGATTTCCTGCAGAAGTTGTCCAAATAATTGGAAGAACAGGAGTAACTGGCGAGGTCACACAAGTAAGAGTTAGAATACTTGAAGGTAGGGATAAAGGACGAATATTAACACGAAATGTTAGAGGACCTGTAAGAGTTGGCGATATTATTATCCTTAGAGAAACAGAGAGAGAAGCAAGAAAACTAAGTGTAAGAAGATAAGTCAAAAGCATCTGCTTATAGATAAACAAATTCTCTGAATTATTCATATTAATACAAAATAAAAATTACTATATAACTGTTTAAAATATTCTAATCAGATATTGTTTCCCAGTAGATATGACTGTTTACACACTTTAACGTTTACAAATAAAAGCTTCACCCTTTAGGATAGAGGACCAGATAGTATCCCAAGGCAATCATCTCTAAATATCTATTAATGCCTATGCCACCTATCTACATTATTTACATGATACTAGTACAGATTTATATGGTTTGTTATAAATTTCATTACTTAGTCTATGTTCCTTATTAATTCTTAGGTCTATATCTACCTCACGTATTTAGAATTGCTCCAAAGACCCTACATATTGGGTTTGGGAAGAGCCATATGGGTTCTTAACCCCTTATCTATTACTCAATATGTCAATTCTCAAGACTTATATTAGGGTTTATAGGCTTTAAAACATTAAACAATACAAACCTATATGAAGCTAGAAACATAGAAACGGTGAGCATAACTAAAGTAGCATGTGTTAAGCGATGGTTAAAAACATTTTTGAATTACAAATATGTATATGTATCTTATTTATCGTTATGCCTTTGCTCTAAGCTCTTGGAATTTAGAGGCAAGTTCGTCTAGGTCTGCTTTTGCCTCTCCTGGTTCAACAATGCATGCAGATGCTGCTGAAACCTCTATACCTGCTGCCTCTCCTAACCTCTTCTTACTTGGGACATATAGGTATGGCACTTTCTTTTCTTCACATAAGAGTGGTAGATGGGCTACCACTTCAGGTGGATCTACATCTTCAGCAATCAGTACTAATTTACATAAACCTCTTTCAACTCCTTTTGTAACCTCATTGGTGCCTTTCCTTATCTTTCCCCCACTTTCTCTAGCCTTTTTTAATGCTTGATATGCTTTTTCAGATACCTCTGGGGGCACCTCGAACTTTACGTAAAATGGTTTCGACATTCTTTTTCACCCTCTTTTTTATCTTATATTATCACTTTTCTAAGTTATTGCTCTGGTATTTAAGGTATTTTGAAAATATCACTCATGTGTATAGATTATAATAATATTATTCTTTTTAATCTCATCTATTCTACCAAAACCTATTCTAACCATCTGAACTGTTTCACCTATATTGCAACATGCCAATGACTTCTCACCTATACATACAACTCTCTTTAACTTAGTACCAGAAGCCTTATAGATGGTAACCTTGATATTATTTTCTACAGGTACCCATTGTACAATTTGAGCTCCTAGCTTCTTCGCATCTTCTAAACTTTTACTAATATACTCAGTCTCAACAACATCATCAATACTTAGATAGCGAATATTCACAAATTCCATCAATCTAATATAACCTACCTTTGTTAAATTCACTACGTCTTCTTTCGATATATAGACCTCTGGCTTACTTAATACAATGTCTCTAGTTCCTAAACCTTTTGTTGGATGATATGGAATGGTTACTTTTAATGGGGTCTCTAAGCCTTTTAGCAAGACTTTAACAGGGTTGCAAACCACAAAAACTCTCTTTGATTTTGAATCTAATATCTTTCTATTTATAGATGAAATATTAACCCAGCTAATTTTTGCATCAATACCTCTTGTTCCAAGCTCCATTAATATTTGTCTTATAGTCTCTGAAGCTATACCTCTTCTTCTGAGGGCAGAAAGCGTAGCAAATCTTATATCATCAAATCCCATAAACTTCTCTGGTTTATCTTTAAGCTGTGTTTTTATCCAGCTCTTACTCAATATAAATCCCTCGATACCTACTCGTCCGAAATTTAGTACCTCCGGATACTGCCAACCCATATACCTATATAGATACTGCTGCTTTACTGTATTTAACATATGCTCCCTTCCTCTAAGTATATGACTTATCCCCATGAAATGATCATCTACAGCTGCTGCAAAATTGTATGTTGGCCACAGCCTATATCTATCTCCTGTTAATGGATGTGGATATCTTGTTGTATCTATAATCCTGAACATCACCCAATCTCTAACAGCTGGATCTGGGTGAAGAAGATCTGTCTTTATTCTTATTACAGCCTCTCCTTCCCTATATTCACCAATCAATATTCTTTCAAAGCGCTCTAAATGGATAGCTGGATCTTCATTTCGATGGGGACAGGCTCTTCCATTATCTCTAAACTCTTTAAAGACATTTGAAGAACACAGATCTACATATGCTGCACCCATTTCAAGAAGCTTTTTTGCTATATCATAATAAAGCTCCATTCTTAAACTTTGTATATATTCTTCATCCCATTTTACTCCAAGCCATTTAAGATCCTCTCTAATAAGCTCATAAGCTTCTGGCAATGGTTTTTTTATCCTAGGATCAGTATCTTCAAACCTCAGTATGAATTTGCCATTGTATAGCTTTGCATATTCATAACTAAGTACAGCTGCTCTTGCATTACCAAGATGAATTACAAAATCAGGATTAGGGGCAAATCTAGTTACAACCAATCTCCACTTCTCGACATTTGGAAGAGGGGGCAGTTCCTTAGTATTCGTCTTTGGCTTGCTTTCGGTTATAGAAACTTCATCAGATAATTTTTTAAGATCTTCGTCATTTAAACTATTAACATAATTTACAACATCTTTAACTATATCTCTAATTTCATTAAATGATGATTTAAACTCCTTAAAATTGCCAACTACTTTATTAAAAACAGGCCCTATAGCAGCTTGTCCATGCTTTATTCTATTCTGTAAAGCATATCTCAACGCTATTTTTCTTATTTCTTCTCTAATACTTGCATCTAGAGAGCTCATATATCTTCTCCTCTTCAGCTACAACCATAACCTCGTTTTGTATACCATTGGAAAAAACTTCACCTATAAACAATACAATTCCCTTTACATGTGATTTAACTACATGCACCTCGTTTTTATTTGTAACTACATAAAATAGTTTATCACCAAAATTAACTTTATCTCCTTCAAAGACTAGAGAATGAATTTTTTTACCTTGCACTTCAATAATCTCTATAGTGTTACCTGATTTAATATAGAGTAGTAGATCCTTATTTGGACAATATACCGCTAGGTCAATAAATATTTTACGTGATTCAATATCTATTACATAGTCTATAACCTTCTCATATAGCACTTCTATGAATTCTTCATCATTGCTTTTCATAGGATTGCAACAGAAAATACCTAGTGTTAAATCTATATAGATTTTAGATTTTTCATTCAATAAAATATTTAGGAGGTGAGAATCAAGAGCTTTCATTGGATCTCTTTCAATAACTCTAGCTTTAAATTTATCTAAGTCCTTCACATTTATAAAAGCCAACGGTGAATTAAACAAAACTTCTATCTTTTTATCATGTCTAGTAATTCCTTTTCACCATAAACTCTACAACTTCTTTAAACATGTCAAGGGCTTCTACATCCTCTGAATCTAGAGTTTTACTTATTTCAATTGCTCTTTTGGCATATTCCTCAGCCAAATTCTCAGCATATTCTATAGCTCCACTTAATTTTATAATTTCAGCAGCTTCACGCAACTTAGATAAATCTGCATTTCTATTTCCTAAAACATCTCTAAGTCTTTTACTCTTTTTTTCATCAATTTGATTTAAGGCATATATTACAAGTATAGTCATCTTCCCTTCTCTAATATCACTGAATACAGGTTTTCCCAATACCTTTTCATCACCTAGTAAACCAAGTATGTCATCTCTTATCTGAAACGCTATACCAGCATTTATCATAGATTCTCTTAACTTTCTAATAACATCTTCGTTGCCACCAGCTAAAACAGCTCCTATACTAGCTGAAGATGCAAAAAGAGCAGCTGTTTTCTTTTCAATCATCTCAATATACTTATCTACATCTACTCTATCAAACACTGGTAACAACATATCTAGGGCTTGTCCTTCAGCTACTGTTATAGCAGCATCTGTAAGCATATCAACTGCTTTAACAACCCTATCAACAGTTACTCCATAATCTAGTGATTTGACTAGGCATCTATAGGCATAAGCAAACAATAAATCTCCAGATACTATTGCCATCTCGGTACCCCATACCTTATGAACCGTAGGTACACCTCTTCTGAATTCATCCCTATCTATAATATCATCATGTACTAGTGTAAAGGTATGTAGAACCTCTACAGCTGCTGCACCGGGTATTGCTATTTCTTCAGAACCGCCTGAGATTCTAGCAGATAAAACAGCTATCAAAGGTCTTATTCTTTTCCCACCTGCCTTTATATAATGCAAAGCTGAGTCGTATAAAGATTTAGGTTCTCCTTTTATTACTTCATATATAAGATCCTCAACTTTCTTAGATATTTTATTAGCGTAAATTAAAAACTTCATTTTCTACACCATTATCATGTAGCAAGACATGATATATAGGAGTTGCTATTTCTTATTTTAAGTTTTCTTGCACATAACCACTGCGCTAGAATTCCATGAATAAATATAGAAGAGTTTTTAAGTTCTGCAATATTTTTGGCTCCTGTCAGCATCATTGCAATTTTTAGTTGTGTAAGCAATGCCTCAATGTATTCTTTTTCCTCATTTGATAATACTGCTTTAAGAAATGGTTGGGCAATACCTACAAGATCTGCTCCCAGAGCTATTGCTTTAGCTATATCTATACCTGTTCTTATACCACCACTTGCAATTACTATAATGTCAGACCCTATAGAAGATACCTCTACTATTGATGCTGCTGTTGGTATTCCCCATGTCTTAAACACCTCCCCCACTTTACTATACTTCTCTCCTCCTCTAAGTATCTCTATTGTAACCCAGTTTGTTCCACCAGCTCCTGCAACATCGAAAATTCTAATACCTACCTTATAAAATCTTTCAGCAACTTCTCGAGAAAGCCCATTACCAACTTCCTTAATTATGATTGGAATATCTATCCTCTCAACAATTTTCTTAAGTAGCTCAATCCCTCCTCTGAAACTTCTATCTCCTTCTGGCTGTATAAGCTCTTGAAGTAAATTTAGATGGATTGCAAGAGCATCAGCTTCTATAGCTTCTACTACTTTCTCTATCACTTCATAACTAAAAGTTGAAAGTTGAGCTATACCGATATTTGCTATAACCGGTATATTGTGTGCTATATCTCTTACAATTTTATATGTATAGCTAAGTTCAGGTTTTATAATCATTGCTCTTTGGCTACCAACGCCAATAGCTAGCCCATATTTTTCTGCTACCTCGGCTAGCTTCTTATTTATATTAAATGCACCATCAAACCCCCCAGTCATACCAGATATTATTATCGGCGCTCTAAGTCTATATCCAAGAAACTCAACAGATAGATCTATTTCATCTACAGAAATTTCATTATAGGCTTGGTGAATCATTACTACATTCTCTAAAAGTGTTGTTAAAGGTCCTTGTGATAAGGGATTTATAGCATATTCTATATGTTCCCACTTTCTATTCTCTATACTCATTTTACAACCCTTGTACCATATATACCTTCACTACAGATAGCTTGAAATATATTTCCATTTCTCATCCCATTAAAAATATATACATCCATATCTTCCTTCTCCATGTATCTTAAACCGAGTAAGAGCTTTGTCTCCATGCCTCCTGTAACATCAATTCCTCTTGCACCTTTAACATATAGAGAATCCAACAAACTTAACTTTAAAATAGGAATAAGCTTGGCATCTCTATTTATAGGGTCTTTATCAAAAACACCATCTACTGATGTAGCAAACAGCAATCTAGATGGTCTAAATAATGATGCACAGTACCATGCAATCTCATCACCAGAGAGTATCTCTGTTTCACCTTGTGTGCTAAAGATGATATCACCATAAAGAACAGGTACGAATCCTTTATCAATCATCAACATTAATGGTTCTTTAAAACCATGTAATCTATTCTCAGCCCTTAAAAACACTGCATGTGTATCCATAGGCAATGCTGGTAAGCCATAAAGATTTAACATATCAGTAACAATCATATTTAGCTCTCTCATAAACCATATAACTTGTGTAATGCTGTCCATAGAGTGTATATCTCCATGCTCCTTTACAACATAGTGACCATAACTACCACCTCCATGCACTATTATAATTCTGTTATTACATCTTCTATATGCTTGGCTTAATTCCTTACTAATTTTATGTAATACAGAATATTTTAGAGAAAATGGTTTTTCCTTATCTGTTATAAGTGCACCTCCAATTTTCAATACGATTGTTATAGGCATATTAAACTCCTTAACTACTCTATGTCAGTTTATTTTAAGATAGTGTAATTTTGTAGAGTGCTATATGGCTTACGTCCGTAATAATCTTGTATAAATACTCATCGTTATATACCGGGTGGTCTATTCTAAGCCCAAGAGAACTTCTCACAATTTCGCATTCTATAATATGGGCAAGCTTAATTAGATTTCTTATTTTCATCTCAGTTTTAATATCAGTACCTTGTACCAACTGAGAAATGATGTGAGACATTAATTTAAATAATAATGAAAGTGTGTATTCATCATAAGGATTATTTATATATAAACAATTCTCGTGGCTACATCGATACTCATTGATTTTCTCAATGCTTAATAATGGAGCTGCATCATGAATTATATCCTCATACCCCCTACTGATACAAAGTGTTTTAAAGAGATATGAACATCTAAGTGCCCTAAGATAACCAGGATCTATATTTAATATCTTCATATCTAATTCAGAAAAAACATTGAATAGATATGAATAATTAGTATTATCTATCGATAATATCTTCTTAAATATTTCACATTCAACTATAGGAAGAATTATAGCTAATGGCAATCTATCATTACACTTAAGATCTATATCTCCTTCAACACATTCTCTATTTATTCTATCTAGTACTATATTTAATCGCTTTAGAATAGAATATTTAAAAACATTGGGATGTTTGTTAGCATTATCCTCATTGCTGTATTGCTCATTACAATGCTTCTTCAGGTTTAGTCGCACCTTTAAAATACATCTTAAATTAGATGGCATTGCTATATAAGTATTAAAATAGTTAGATATAGGTATACCAATAAGTGGAAATGGTACCTGTACCTCTCTAAATATTATTATCTTCTCCATATCTATTTACGCCAATAGGAACGCTATACCTATAATATTTGAAACTCTAAGTATCGTTTTAACTATCTGATAAAAATATTATGTTGTTGTTTCAAAAGCTTCAGGTCCTAGTGGAAGATTGTCGTTAGGTCCTAATTCTCCTCTTTCTCTAAGTATTTGTCTAGCTAGAATCCAATATAATAACGCTAACGATTTTCGTCCTTTATTATTACCAGGAATTATTAAATCTATTCCCTCAAGCCTATTATCAGTACTTGCAAATGCTACAATTGGTATTCCAACTTTTAATGCTTCTTCTAATGGTTGCGAATCAATTCTAGGATCTGTCAACACTATAATTTCTGGTTCATAATACCATTCAAGTTTTGGATTCGTTAGAGTTCCGGGAATAAATCGACCTACAACAGGTTTTGCTTTTACAAACTCAGCAAATTTTAGCACTGGTTGTTTTCCATATTGTCTTGTTGCAACAACCATTATTTTTGCTGGGTCGTATCTACTTAGAAATCTTCCTGCTATTCTAAGTCTTTCATCAGTTCGCTTTATGTCTAGGATATATAGACCATCTGGTCTTACTCTAAATACAAATCTCTCCATATGTTTTGTACAGGTATGTGTACCTATATGAACTCCTGCTTGTAGATACATCTCTAAAGGAACTAGAAGCTCAATTTGTTGGGAAACCATTTTCTGTTCTTCTGACATATTATCTCACCTCTACTTTACCGTACCATATCTCATCATCTCTTTAAACAATTCAATATGTGAAAGCAATATTCTTCTACAACAATACCTCTTTATACCTAAGTCATCTAGTACCTTTTTAGGGTCCTCACCCTTGCTTACTCTACCATAGAATTCTTCCCACTTGGCTCCAATAGGATAGCCACATGTAAAGCATCTTACAGGTATCATCATAGTTTTTTACCTATATGACTTTTGTCTAAATCTTCTAGCGCTATATCTCATCCATTTTTCAGACTCTGTTCTTCTAGGATCACCAGATATCATCGTCCTATCAAATTCCTTAAATACTTCTCTAAGTATAGGCATATTGAAGTACACTATAATTCCCCTTGCTATAGCATTTCTAACAGCATATGCTTGTGCTAATACACCTCCACCCTCAACTACAATATCAATGTCTATTGAGTTTCGTAAATTATTGCTTAATAGCATTAAAGGCTCCATCATTTTAAGTCTAGCTATTTCTATAGGCCATAACTCTAATGGTGTACCATTTACTCTATATCTACCATTTCCAGCCTTTATTATAGCTCTAGCAATAGCTGTTTTCCTTTTTCCAATACTTATAACAATTTTCCTACCGCTAATTATCTGTGGATATGCCCCTAAGACTTTAACGTCACTTGGTGTTGTGCTCTCCATAGACATTATTCTACACCTCTCCATCCAAGTGCCTTAGCTATTTCTAGTACACTTATTACTGATTCTCTCCCCAGCTTTTCAGCGTTAACCTCAGCTATTTTTATAATCCTCTTTCCACTAAATTCCTTTGGCATACCTATATATGCTTTTACACTCTTCAGAAGCATTTTTCCTCTCCAATTATGTTTTGGAAGCATTCTCTTTATAGAACTCTTAAATATTGCAATCGGATTTCTAGGTCTTTTCATCGACTGCTTATATGGGTTTCTATGTGTTTTTACATTAAGTAAAAGCTTATAGCTTTCAATAACCATCCTCTTATCACCTGAAACCAAAGCCTTTTCAATGTTAACTACATGAACCCTAAAACCCATCAACAATAGCTTAGCTACACAGCTAGCAAGACGCCCCAACAATGCATTTTCTGCATCTATAACTATTTCTTTATCCTTTACATCAGCCAATATTTCATATAGATCCTTTAAGCTTACTTCATATACGTTACTCATACAATCACCTTAACCCTGCTTCCCTTAGGATTCTCATTTAGAAACTCAAGTATATGTAAAGCTCTTCCCTCTGCAGCTTTAATCTTTTCTATAGCTTGTTTTGAAAAAGCCATAGCTGCTACTGTAACTTTGTGATTTATATTACCTGCTCCTAAAACCTTGCCAGGCACTATAACTGTGTCGCCATCCATTGAATATCTATTTATCTTGCTAATATTAACCACTACTCTTTTTCTTCTTGGCTTTTCAAGAAGCTCTGCCATATATTTCCATATCTTAGCATTATTCTCTCTAGCAGCTTTTCTCAATAATCTAATAGTTCTTCTCCAAGTATAATCTGTAGGTCCAGTACGCTTCATTTATCTACACCTATCTTCCATTGCTCGACAAATTTAGATATAGTGTTTAGTTCATTTAAAAGAATTTCAGCAGATATACGGACTATTGTTTCAGGTTTTAATGAACCACTACTCTCAACTCTTAATATATTTCTATTCTCATCAATCGATATATTTATTGCTTTTAATGGACATGAATAAACACATTGTCTACATACAGTACATTCATATATATTGTTTACAACTACCTCTTTATTACCCATTGATAAAACTTTCTTTGGGCAAACATCAATACATTTACCACATAAGTTACATAGAGACTTATCTATTGATATGTTTGGTATGTGTCTCACAATAGCTACATTTGCTGGACTCCACTTGGCATGTTCAAGTCCTCTCCCTATTCTTGCTCTAAGTTCTAAAGAAATTCTTTGCCCTGGTGCCAAGATAACTATAGGTATATTATCATAGGCTGGTCTAATATTTGGATCTTCAGATTTTATGTTACCTGAGTATACAGTTGCTTCACTGTTATCTGCTTCAGCCTCTAGTATCATATGAACATAGCACTTTTCACAAATCTCTGTAGAAGGTTTTTCAGAAGATTCACTGCATTTTGCACATATATCTGGGTCTATGTTCATTAACATATCAAGACTTTCCTCACTTATTAAAGGAACCATACCAAGTCTATGCGCAAGAATTTCATCAAACATAGCTGAGGTGTTTACAATTATCATAACTTCATCAATAGCATATGTAGGTACCTTAGCTAAGGAATACCTTCTTATAGCATTTAGTAAAGGAAGTGGTGCACCATCTACTATAAGCTCTATTTGTTCTCTATTCCATTCACGTATCATTAACTCCATTTCTGTTTACACCCTTCTACCACGTCTACCACCAGGTCTTCTAGTAGTATCATGTGGTATTGGCGTTACATCTTCTATACGACCAATTATAAATCCAGCTCTTGCTAAAGCCCTTATAGCTGCTTGAGCTCCAGGCCCAGGTATCTTTGGCCCATGTCCCCCAGGAGCACGCACCTTAATATGTATTGCTGTAACACCTTTTTCAATAGATTCTTGAGCAACTCTGTAAGAAACCATCATAGCTGCATATGGGCTTGGCTTCTCCCTATCTGCCCTAACAACCATACCTCCAGAACCTCTAGCTACCGTCTCTGCTCCACTTAAATCTGTTATATGAACCACTGTATTGTTGAAAGACGCATATATATGGGCTATACCCCATTTAAGTTCTCTAGCTGTAAATGACATATATCTACACCTATATATGACTTTATGTAGCTTCTATTTCCCTACCTTTCAATAAAGGTGATGTTGGATACAGAGCTATATAGGGCTCTTCATCTCTTGTCACTATATGTCCTGGTGAAGTAACTCTTCTATCTCTAATAGCTATATGGCCATGTACTATAAGCTGTCTTGCTTGATGAGGAGTTTTTGCAAAACCTTTCTTCCATACAATTGTCTGTAGTCTTCTATCTAAAATTGCCTCGACATTAATATTAAGAATGTCATTTATTTCAGCTGAGGTAGTATTTATCAGCCCAAGTTTATAGAGCTTTGAAGAAAGTTGTTGAAGCTGTTTTCTTTGTTCCTCCATTGGGAGGGTTAATAATGCTCTAGCTCTATGCTTTATTCTTCTTAGCATTGTTTCAGCAATCCAAAGCTCTCTTTTATTTCTAAGTCCATATATTCCCATCAACTCCATTTCTCTTTGTAGACGTGTTTTAATCCATGGATGTCCAGGTGTCTCCCATTTTCTACGAGACTTTTTTGGATCTCCCATCAAACATCACCTTATTTTTGTTGCTGAACCTTCTTTCTTTGTACACCAACGATAGGTCCAAGTCTTCCCGTGGTATGAGTTCTTTGTCCTCTAACCTTATACCCTTGAGAATGCCTCACACCTCTCCAACTCCTTATTCTAATCTCTCTATTGATATCCTCTCTTACATAGTATATGAGATCAGAACTCACTAGATGTAAATCTTCACCAGTTTCATAATCTTTTCTTCTGTTTAGGGTCCAGGAAGGAAATCCAAACTTTTTGGGATTTTTAATCATCTCCTCAATTCTTGTAACATCTTCATCACTTAAATACCCTATTAATGTATTTGGATCTAAACCAAGTATTCTACATATTCCTATAGCCATATTAAAGCCTATACCTTTGATTTTTGCAAGTCCCCATGATAACGAAAGATCACCTGGAATATCTGTTTCTGCAATCCTAACTATATGTCTATATTCTGTAGTTGGCATAATGTACTCCCTATCACCATAAGATAACTTAGTATCTATAACAGTTTAACAATATAAATATATTTGAAACAGTTTTTAAGCTAAAAAGCTTCTATTATGCATAAAATCCATGAATGCTTATTACATCTAAAGATATAACTTTTAAGATGGAGATAAGATAATAAATCATAGGTTTAGTCTTAATATGATTTTTAGTGATGGATCTAATAACAATATTGATGATGATATTCTCAGAGAGGCAACTAAAGTCAAACCTTATCTACCTAAAACGTGTGGCTCTAAAACAATGAAGCACACAAGAAACTTTACTTACAACTGAAAGCATTGTTCTTAAGAACAAGAATGAAGTCAAATAGCAAGAGAAAATTAACGCTATTATCCAGTTCCCGAAAATATTTTTGAATATTTTTCTATTACTCCATATATTCCGAGAACTAGACCTATCAATGATATAATATATGCTATGATTAATAACATTAAATTAGATTCCAGTATTTTTATAACCATTAGAAAAGGTATTATAAATGCTATAAAGAGTAGCAACATACCTGTAGCTATATATGATGGTCTAACCATAAAGCCAACACTTCACTCCATGATCTCCATCAACTATTACTGTTGGTGGTTCTTCTTTTCTACATATATCCATAGCATATGGACATCTAGGATGAAACCTACAGCCAGGTGGAGGATTCAACAAACTAGGAGGCTCACCCGGTGGTATTTCCTTAAACGAGAATCTATTTGCTGGATCTGGATCTGGGATAGCTTTGATTAATGCCTGGGTATAGGGATGTAAAGGTTTAGTTAGAAGAGATTCTGTTTGAGCCATTTCTACTATATGCCCTGCATACATAACAGCCACCTTATCTGAGAAATACTTTGCTGTTGAAAGATCGTGTGTTATATATATTATACTTATATTATGCCTCTTTTGAAGTTCTCTAAATAGCGTCAAAATTTCTATTCTAACTGATGCATCAAGCATAGATACAGGTTCATCTGCTATAATTAATTTAGGTCTTAAGACCAAAGCCCTAGCAATAACTACTCGTTGCTGTTGTCCACCACTAAGCATATGTGGATATTTATTTATAAAATCTTCAACAGGTATGAGCTTTACTTCTTCAAGAACCTCACGAATCCTATGCATTCTTTCATCTTTTTTTATTCCATGTATAATTAAGGGTTCTTCGAGTATTTGTCTAATATTCATAAACGGTGGCAGTGCTCCATATGGATCTTGCTGTACATATCCTATTTCCCGTCTATACCATTTAATTTCCTTTCCTTTGAGAAATGTTACATCCCTATTATCATATATTATCCTACCTTTCGTTGGTTTATATATCCTTAATATTGTTTTACCAAGAGTCGTTTTACCACTACCACTCTCACCAACAATCGCGAGAATTTTGCCTCTTTCTAAATCAAAGCTAACACCATCTAATGCTCTTACATATCCTGAAATAACTAAGAATTTTTTTATTGGATGCCATACATATAAATCTCTAATACATAAAATAGCATTAGGATTACAGAACTCGGTTTCTTTATCTCTTTGCATAAAGCCAACACCTTACATAGCTATTTCTTTCCATATCTATTATTGGTGGTTCTTCTTTTCTACATATATCCATAGCATATGGACATCTAGGATGAAA
>CAYUUS010000016.1:0-32020 GCA_964447975.1 uncultured Ignisphaera sp.
TCAGGATTTTGGCTCCAGATGGTAGAGAGATACCCCAGGGAGAGAATCTATAGAGGGTTTAAGTGGAGTTTTGTAGTTTCAGTACTCATAAACCTATATAAAAACCTGGTTCCAAAAGGTTAAATGTTTCCATAAGTATACTGTATCTATAGAGGAATTAGAGTGTTTAGGCGGCTATAATATCTATGAAATTACATGGTGAATAGATTGTCTAGATCTCAAGTCATCCGCGAGCTGCGAGTCATTAAGGATATGGTTACTAGTGAATCTCGAGAAGAAGGCGTTGAGGTAAAGAGCATAATCCTCTTTGGTTCACGTGCACGAGGCGATTATAGAGAGGGCAGCGACTGGGATATACTGGTTGTTGTAAGGGGCTCTCCTAGTAGGGAGGCTATTAAGAGGCTACAGTACCGGATATACAAGTCTCTTTCCAGAAACAGGATATACTGTGATGTAGTAGTGATTAGCGAGGGGTACTACGATAAATACAAGGATGTTGTTGGAACAATCGCTTACTACGCTCACCTAGAGGGAAAGCAGATTGAGTAGAGAAGAGATTGCTGAGAAATGGTTGAATAAAGCCCTTGCAGACTTGAGGGTAGCCGAGAAGCTCTTCGAGATCGGCGAGGAGCCAATGGATCATAGTATTCCACGCACAACAAGCCGTTGAGAAAGCACTAAAGGCATATCTCATATTTCACAGCAGATACTTCGGAAAGACACATAACTTATCCCAGCTCATAGACCTCTGCACTGAAATCGACCAAGAGTTTCAACAACTACATGAGCTCGATGTTGATCAGCTATATCCATTAGCCTTAGAAGCACGCTACCCAGATACAGGAATAGAAAGTGACTATGGATGAAGCAAGAGAAGCGATAGAGAAAGCCAAGAAAGCCGTATCCTTCATCACAAGGAAGATCAAGCACGAGAAAAACTAAGAGAATCCCAATTAGCGGGCCCGCCGGGATTTGAACCCGGGACCTCCGGCTCCGGAGGCCGGCGCTCTATCCTAGCTAAGCTACGGGCCCTTTGAGCTGTTGTTGTGTATTTGGGTTTTGTTGTTTGGTGTTTAAGTTGTTGGAATACTATTTAGGTTGTTTGATATTTTGTGTTTATATTTAGAGGTGTATTGTTTATAGGTAGGGGTTTTTCTTTGGTATTAAATGTTTGTATTTGTGATTAGAGTTTCTGTAGCGGGTTTGTTTTTGGAGTCTTGGTTGTTTTGTTTATCTTTAGCATTGTTTTTGAATTCTATGTATCTATATCTATTTTTGTTTGTTGTTAATTTAACTATGGTTTATATCCATAAAATTTTTATTAGATGTATGGGATAAAAGTGATGTGGATATGCTATGGTGGGTAACCAACTGTTAATATCTTTGGAAACTGCTAAGGCGTGTTATACATGTTTTAAATGTGTAGGTGTGTGTCCAGTTGGTCTTAGACCTAATATGATTGTAAAAGCATATGTTGGATCTATAGTTCCAGAGTTTCGTGATATATATGAATCTATTATAAGAGACTCGAATATATGGATTTGTGCTAAATGTCTTAAATGTGTTGAGATGTGTCCGCAGCGTGTCCCGATAATTGAGATTATTGAATATCTACAGCATGTGGCGTCGAAGCATGGTGTTGTTCCTAAAGCCTATCTAAATATGATTGAAAATGTTGTAGATACATATATAGCTTTTTCAAGTCAAACCATAGTTACGAGGGATGGGGATATATATATGACAGAGGATGTAAGAGATACATGGGGTTTAAACCCACTGCCAAATACTCAAGATATAGAGGGTTTTAGACGCAGATTAAAAGAGATAGAAGAGGCTGGGTAAGATATATGAGGCTAGCAGTTTTTACAGGGTGCTTTACCCTAGTTAAGCAAATTGCTGTTGAAGCCTCGATGCTTAAAGTTATTCAATACTTTAATATAGAGCCTATAACACCTCAGAAAACAAACTGCTGTGGATTTGCATTTCGAAGCATAGCTCCAAATACATCGCTATACCTAACAGCTAGAATCCTTGCATATCTAAACACCTTTGAATCCGAAGGTATACTCACACTTTGCAATGGATGCTACCTAATGCTGAAAGAAACAATATATAGACTTAAAGAAAACCAGAGACTTTTGGAAATCATTAGAAAGCATCTAAAAGATGAGGGTATAGATATTAAATCAATCCCTAGAATAATCCACCCCATAGAGCTCTTCCACGACATCATAGGCATTGAAACACTAAAAAACATAGCAAATAAAAAACAATACAACATATCTATAGCTACACACTATGGATGCCACGCACTACGCCCATCAACCCTCCCATCCTTTGACAACCCGCTAAACCCCCACAAAATGGAGAATATAGCTGAAGCACTAGGCTTTAAAACCAAAGATTATCCAGAGAGACTCGATTGCTGTGGAGCTGTTTTACTTGCATCAAAACCTGAGCTAGCTATGAAGCTAGCATACTCTAAAATAGCTGGAACAGCTAGATGGGGATTCCAGCTACTTATAACAACATGTCCATATTGCTTCGAAATGCTTGACTCTAGACAAGAAGCAGTTATGCAGATGTTTGGTGAAGAGCCAAAGCTACCTGTAATGCTACTAGCACAGCTAATAGGTCTACAGCTTGGTTTAAATGAAAAAGACCTTGCACTAAACTTTAACCTTTCTCCAATAGATAGAGTCCTACCACAGATTCTAAAAAGGTGAATATATTGGATAGCAGTGCCAAAACAGCTGTTTTTATTTGCCACTGTGGTACAAATATAGGTGGTGTTATAGATATATCGAAGATTATAGAGAAGCTTAAGAATATCCCCAGCATAGCGGTGGCTCAAGACCATAGATTTCTATGCTCTACAGATGGTATAGAGACCATGATAAACAGCATAAAAACAAGCAATGCAGATAGAGTTGTTGTTGCTGCATGCTCATTTAGAACACATGAACCACTATTTCAAGAAGCTCTACATAGAGCTGGTTTAAATCCATATCTACTAGAGTTGGTTAATATAAGAGAGCTTTGTTCATGGGTACATGAAAATGAAAGAGATAGAGCTACAGAAAAAGCTTTGAAGATGATTAGAGCAGCTATTATGAAAATTCAAGATAATCAACCACTTAAGCGCATAAGACTTCCAGTTACACCAGCTGCACTTGTTATAGGAGGTGGCATAGCTGGTATAAGAGCAGCTTTAGATATTGCTGAAGCCGGCTTTACAGTCTATCTTGTCGAGAAGGAGCCAAGTATTGGAGGCAATATGGCTAAACTCGATAAAACATTTCCCACACTAGACTGCTCTATATGTATCCTTGGCCCACTTATGAATATAGTTGCGCATCATCCGAATATTAAACTGTATACATATAGCGAGGTTATATCCATTAATGGAAGAGTCGGCGACTTCTCTGTAAAAATATTGAAGAAGCCTAGATATGTTAGGGAAGATCTATGTAGAGGGTGCCTCATATGCATTGCTAAATGCCCTAGCAAGACAGTCGATGAATTCAATATGGGTCTCTCACACAGAAAAGCAATCTATGTACCATTCCCACAAGCAGTTCCACGAATCCCTGTTATAGATACAGCCTCGTGTCTATATTTTCAAAAGGGTATATGTAGAGCATGTGAAAAGCTTTGCCCTGCAAACGCTATAGATTTTAACCAAAAAGAAGAGGTGGTGGAGATAAAGGTTGGTGCTATAGTTGTTGCTACAGGCTTTGAAGAATACAATATTTCACAAGTCTATGAATATAGCTATGGCAGATACCCCAATATAGTTACAGGGTTACAGCTAGAGCGTTTAGTGAGTTCCTATGGCCCTACAGAGGGGAGATTGATAGCCCCAGGCCTCAATAGAGAACCTAGACGTATAGCCATAATCAACTGTGTAGGTTCGAGAGATGAAAGACATCTTCCATATTGTTGCAGAGTAGGTTGTATGGCTAGCCTTAAACACTCTTGGTATATAAAACACCTTATGCCAGAGGCTGAGGTATTTATATTTGCTGATGAGGTCAGAGCTTCTGGAAAAGGATTTGAAGAGTTCTATAGAAGGGTGAGACTCATTCCAGGAGTCTATATAGTTAAGAGCAAGGCGAGTGAGGTTAGAGGCAACCCCGATGGGACGTTAACCATCAAGGCATTTGACCCAGCGATAAGCTCTGAAATAACTATAACAGTTGACCTTGTTGTACTTGAAGCAGGTATTGTTGCAAGCCGTGGCACCGAATCTATAAAGAATTTACTAAAGCTAGGAGCTCTAAATAGTGGTGGATTTCTAATAGAGCTGCATCCAAAGCTAAACCCCGTTGAAACAGCTGTCGATGGTGTCTATATATGCGGAGCTGTATCAGGCCCAAAAGACATACCTGATACCGTAGCCCAAGCCAGCGCAGCTGCAAGTAAGGTTATATCGCTACTCTCTAGAGGCTATATAGAGACACAGCCATATAGTGCAATAGTAGATGAATCTAGATGTAGTGGATGTGGGGTTTGTTCATCGGTATGTGAATACAGTGCTATAAAAATTGTTAAGAAAAAAGAAAGAAGTGTTGCTGTTGTGGATGAGGCTCTATGTAAGGGTTGTGGCGCATGTGTAGGTTCCTGTCCAAGTAGAGCTATAGAGATAGCGAATCTAAAGCTAAACCAGATAGATGCTATGGTTGCTGAGATTCTAAGGTGATATCTATGGGCTTAGAGCCTAGAGTTTTAGCTTTTACCTGTACATATTGTGCCTATGCCGCTGCTGAAGCAGCTGGTGTTAGTAAGCTTCAATACCCTCCACATATCTATGTAATAAGACTGCCGTGTAGCGGTATGTTTAAAAGCTACTATGTATTTAAAGCTCTTCGTGAAGGATTCGACTCTATCTTATGGAGCGGCTGTCACCCTCCTTATGACTGCCACTTTATAAATGGTAACTATAAAGCTAGAGTAAAAGCAGAGTTACTAAAAGCTTATTTAAAACAGCTGGGATTTGAAGACCAGAGATTTAGACTTGAATGGATTTCAGCTGGAGAACCTGATAAATTTGCTAGAATAGCCAAAGAGATAGTTGAGGAAGCTATTAAAACACCTAAAATAATATTTCTAGAGCATCACGAGGCTGTTAACAAATGACTATAAGTATAGGCATTATTAGCCTAGCTTATTGTGCTGGTTGCGAACTAGCTTTAATTTCTATGAAGAGATTCAATGAACTTTTAGCTAGAGAAGCAATAGATATTAAATACTCAACACTTATAACAGATAAAGAAGAGCTGGAAAAAGTTGATGTTTTATTTATAACAGGCTCTATACGTACATTTGAAGATGTTGAAACAATTAAAAAAGCCTATAGCAAAGCTTCAAAGATAATAGCATTTGGTACATGTTCATGCTATGGAGGTATACCCGGGCTAGCAAATCTTAGCAAACGAGAGGATATTATTAAAAGCATATTCAATGATATAACACCTACCATATCTGGCCTACCAGAACTTACAAGATTTGTCATCCCACTTCAAACAGTTGTAAAAGTAGACTATAGCGTCCCAGGCTGCCCACCGCCTGAGCCATTAATAGAAATGTTGCTAGACTCATTAATCTCAGGAAAGGAGTTTACATTACCACAGAAAAGCGTATGTGAAGAATGTCCACTTAATGATGGTGATAAAAAGCCTTTGAAAGAGCTTAGAAGAAGGCTTATAGCGTTAAACGATATTGATGTAGATAAATGTTTTATGAAGCAAGGAGTTCTATGCATGGGCCCAGCAACACTAGCTGGCTGTAGAGCTTTATGTCCTAGTAGAGGAGCACCTTGCATAGGATGTATGGGCCCCCTACCCAGCTCTAGAGATCAAGCTGCTGATATAATTGATGCTCTTGGAGGTATATTCTATACAGTTGAACCACTTGAGAAAATCCTTGAAGCTATACCAGACCCAGTAGGTCTCTTATCTATGTTCACACTACCATACTCTACAATTCCATACCATAAAGAAGTTGGTGTAAAAGAGGTGAAGAGAGATGGAGATGGAGATTAAGCCTGTAACAAGAATAGAAGGTCACCTAGATATATATGTGAAGATTGGTGATGAAGATATAGATGTCCAAATCAAAGCAGGAGGATTCAGAGGCTTTGAAAAAATTCTTATAGGAAGACCAATTGAAGAGACACCACTTATAGTTTCACGCATCTGTGGTGTTTGTCCCATAGCACACTATCTTGCTTCAATTAAAGCTATAGAGACCATATTAGGTATCAAGCCCCCTGAAGCCTCAAATACATTAAGAGAAATTCTAGAGCTAGGTGGGGTGATACAGAGCCATCTACTACATCTAGGCTTTCTACTATTTCCAGATATTGTTAACAACGATAAAGAAACCTCCAATATATATAATACATCACTATTCAAAACACTTATTAAAATACGTAGCAAAGCTATACGAATAGTTGAAATTAGCGGAGGAAGACATATACATCCATTCAATATCGTTCCAGGAGGGGTTTTGAGATTCCCATCAAGAGACGAACTAGATGCTATAGAAATTGAAGCTAAAGAAGCATTGAAATATCTAAGTGAATTATACAGCAAATTATCTGAAAACATCAAAAGATTTATCGAGAACAACTCAAATAGTATCGTCTATGAAAAAACAGCTGTAGCCGCTTTATCAAGTAGCACCAATGGTATAGCTTTTTATGATGGAATAATAAGAGTTCTAGATAACAATGATAGTGAGTTGTTCTTTCATCCAGATGACTATATAAAGTTTATAGCTGAAGAACCTATAAGATATAGCTATTCCAAAAAGCCATACATAGTCATAAATGGTGTTAAAAAACCCTTTAGAGTAGGTCCTCTCCCAAGACTTTTACTATCATCGGATATCCCATATGACATAAGCAAAGATTTATACAGAGATTTTAAATCAGTAAATAGAGAATGCTCTTTAAATCCACTGCTCTACAACTTAGCAAGATTAATTGAAACAATATACTGTTTTGAAAAAATAGTGGATTTGGTAGATAAGATACGAAGAATATCTAGTATATCGAGAACAAAAGTTGGTTTAAGAGAAGGTGAGGGTGTAGGAATTGTTGAAGCTCCAAGAGGTCTCCTCATACATCATCTTAAATGCAATAGAAATGGTATTATAACATATGCTAATCTCATCATACCTACAGCTATAAACATCCCTGTAATGGAATACGACATTAAGAAAATTGTAAGATGTTTTATAGATAAGCATTATGCTAAAGAGGATATAGAATACAACGAAGTTAAAAAGAGGATACTAAGCCTGGTAAGAAGCTATGATCCATGTGTATCATGTGCTACGCATAACATACATGTTATTAAACATTGAAATAATTCATAGTTTAAAAGATATCTCTATCTCATTACCACATCTAGGTTTAACTCCCTGTCTAAAAATAATTTTAATCTGAGCTATAAATGAAATTAGAAACTCTATTCCAATAATATTTGATATGTCATCACATCCCTTAACATCTATCTTTATCTTATGATTCAATAAGAATCCTCTAAACTTTTTAGTTATAGACGATGACGCTCTTGCTCTAAGCCAATGATTAAAAGATACATTACTTGGCAGCACAATAGAATATTGTTTATCAATATATTTTATAAAGCCTATTGGAATCTGCTGTATATATAGGGTTTCATCAATATATGGAGTGCAGTATTCGTTGATAACACCTATATAGTCTGAGTTTGGACTTATTTCACCATTGATTAAAACCCTACAGCGCGAAAAAGGAAGTGTTTCCATAAAACCTGCTACAGAATTTCCCTCCCTAGCTAAGATAAATCCATCTCCAACTGCAACAACATATGCTTTAATATTGCTTACATCATTATTTAATGCCGTTGATGTTTTGTTGAAAATTTCATGTAGTTGAATAGCTACTTTAACAGCTGATGAGGGTCTAAGAGTGGTGTCTTTACATACCTCTATATGCATATGTGGAAGAGTGTGATATTCAAAGAAATTTGACCTAATGTATTTCCCAATAACATCACCTATATCTATATTCTCCCCAGCTTTTACCTCTGGATATACATGCATTATCTTAACTCTTCGACTGCTATTTCCATATGGAGCAACTGATATTATATAATCCTTTTTCCTAAATGGACCAGGGGGAGCCTCTATCTCTATAACTTTCTCTACAACACCTCTTATAGGTGAGAAAACCTCCTTACCGAACTCCACAGCATTTGAAATATCTATAGCTGAGCCATGTACATGAGGTGTATATGGGCTAGAAAACATACTTATAAAACCTCTCTCTGGAACATATATCTCAATACCGTCAACTATAAATAAAGGGGTGGATCCCAATCCAGCCACTTTACAATGCTATATATGCACAACACTCTTGATGGGTCTCAAATGGTATATTATTGTCGATGAAGTATTCTAGCGTTGCATATGATGGAAAAGATATCCCTTCAAATCCTAGATGAAAAGCCTCGATTTCAAGAAACTGGTATACTTCTTCATGCGGTTTCATACATCCATATGAAAGAGGTGTAGCTAGATTTATCCTGGCATACTTTAGTATCTCATATATGTGTTGCGGTGTTGGGGGTTTAGACTTTTCAAAAACTGTATTAGGCATTGGTGTAAATACTGCTAGTATAACAGCATCGGGATTTAGGTTTTTTAAAATATCTATAGCTTCTTTCTCACCTGATGGATTTCCTCGAAATATACCTATGATTATATGGGGTGCGACCCTTACATCAAATCTGGTTAGGTTTTTAACACTATTTATAAAGTCTTCAGCTGATGCATTTAAATTCATTACACTTCTTATAATCTCATTCTTAGCAATAAAATCAATCAAAGCTACATCAACACCTGCTTCTTTTAATAACTGTGCTCTAAATTCATCAACAAGACCTGTATGTATGTATATTCTTAGCCCAAGTTTCTTGATATATTTAATTGCATCAATAAATCTCTCAAATGGTACTTGACCATAAGGATTGCTTCCCCCGCTTATCAGAATACCTTTGGCTCCTTGTTTATATAGATTCAAAGCCAGCTTTGTTAATTGGCTGGGGCTATTAACAGAGATCATTCTTTTAAGAATTTCTGCATTGCAGTGTTTACAGTGTAAAGCACAGTATCTACCTGTTAAACTTATTGGTGGATAGCTATAGAATTCTTTTCCAAGACGAGAAACATATAGATAGTGCCCATTTGGTATAAAGATTTTTACTGTCACTATAACCACTGCTATTTAAATCTACAATGCAATGCATAGCTTTTTAAATTTAAAGCATTTTAACGCTATATTAGCTTTGCTTTATAAGCAAAAGCTAAACCGAGGTTAATGTGATGCAATGTGAGTCTCCACAGTGTATAAGACTAAGCAAGGCTGCTGATATTCTTCTAGGTTTTAGCTATGGAAAATTCTATAGAAATGCATTTCCATTCACAATCAACATACTTCTACATTTTAATAGCGGATGTATAGCCAACTGTCTATATTGTGGGCAGGCACGCGAAGTTGCTTCCTCAGCTATATGTAAAACATTAATACGTGTTGAATGGCCATTAAGACCTCTAGAAAATGTTATTGAAAGAATATCGAGGTTTATTGGCAATGGTACATCGTTTAGACCCTATAGAATATGTGTCTCAGATATTGAGCATCCACGCGCTGTTGAAGCTGAGATAGAGGTTGTACATAGACTATGGTCAAGGTTAGGTATACCGATTTCTGTACTTATTAGCCCTACACAGTTTTCAAAGGAGCACATGAAGGAGTTGAAAAATGCTGGTGCTGAGAGAATTGGAGTAGCATTAGACTGTGCTACAAAAGAGTTGTTTGAGATATTAAGAGGGTTTAGGGCTAGAAGCCCCCATACATGGGAGAGATATATGGAGGGGGTAAATGAAGCTGTTGAGGTTATGGGTCCGGGAAAAGTAGGTATACATCTCATAGTTGGACTTGGTGAGACAGAGGAAGAGGCTGTTAAACTAATCCAATTAATGCATGATAGTGGCGTAGAAACACATCTATTCTCTTTCTATCCAGAGCAAGGATCCATTTTAGAAAAATGGTTAAGGCCCCCTATTTCACAGTATAGAAGAGTTCAACTAGCTAGATATCTCATCAACAACAATCTATCTAGATATGAATGGATGAGATTCAATTCAAAAGGACATATAATAGACTTTGGCATAACATCTACAGAACTAAACGATATTATCGAAACAGGGCTTCCTTTCGTTACATCAGGTTGCCCAGGATGTAATAGACCATATGCAAATGAAAGACCCAGTGAATTTCCACGGAACTTCCCATATATACCTAGAAAGCAAGAAATTGAAAAGATAAAAAAACAGCTCTCTACATACATATCTATAGATAACAACATCAATACACTTAAAAAACATTTAGCTATGGTATATAATCATGAATAGAATAAGAGAACTGTATCACAGAGCCCCAGCAGATTTTCTCCTAGCCTCAGAAGAAGTCATAACACGTGCCGTTGGTTTAAAAATCTCACCACCAACTATAAGAATTAATGTATTTGACCCTCCAGCTATACTCATTGGATATAACCAAGATATATATGAGGAGATTAACCTAGATGAAGCAGCAGAGCTAGGTTTTAATATAAATCGAAGACCAACAGGTGGTGGCACTATAATAATGTATAGTGATACTCCAGGTTGGGAAATATGGCTGCCATTATCTATGGTTAATACAATAAATATAGACAAAATCTATCAAGAGCTTATAAAAATTCCGTTAACAGCCTTGAAACATCTAGGCATAGAAAATGCTAGACATAGAGGAAAGAATGATATTGAGGTAGAAGGTCGTAAAATCTCAGGTACAGGGCTCTATATGGATTCTAATGGCATAATGCTCTGTGGAACCATACTATTAGATTTTAATGTTAAGCTTATGTTAAGAGTGCTTAAGCTTCCAATAGAGAAAATAAGTGATAAAGATATAAAGACATTTGAAGAACGTATAACTACAGTGAAGGAGGTATTAGGCTTTAAACCATCAGTTGAAGATGTTAGAAATGCTTTTAGAAAAGCTGTAGCTGAAGTCTTTAAAACAGATGTTGTTGAAGGCCATCTTAATGAATGGGAATTAAAAGAATTACAAAGTGTTATAGAGAGGTATAGAAGTTCTGAATGGATCTATAGCTATAGATCTACAAACAATAAATCATCTATGAAAATCTGTACACATAAAACACCTGCAGGTCTTATTAGAATCCATACAAAGATATTTGAAGGTGTAGTTGAACAAATATTGATAACAGGTGACTTCTTTGCATATCCACAAAGTGCTATACAAGAGCTAGAAGCAAATCTAAAATGGATATCTATAGAAGATGTATATCATGTAGTTACAGAATTTAGAGATAAGATGACAATCCATGGAATTTCTATATATGAGTTAGCTAATCTTATAAAGAACTGTATAGAGAAATAATAAAAAATAATATTAAATATTAAAATTTCATCATCACTTAATAAATTTCGCTATTTGTTCTTTATACCATTCTACTGTTTGGGGATCTGAACCTTTAAGCAGATTTTTCAAGTCTTCGTTAAGATTTGATGGCTCTATTACAGCAACCCATCCAGATCCATAAGGATCATTCATAATCAGCTTAGGATTTTTTCTAAGCTCATTGTTTACTTCCATGATTTTACCTGTTACTGGAGACTCTATAGGTCCAACCCATTTAGCAGATTCTATCACAGCTACTGGCTGACCTTGTTTAACAATTGCACCAATAGGTCTAAATCTTATAAACACTATTTCACCAGCAGCTTTAGCCCCTACATCACTTAACCCAATTCTAACCCTATTAGACGACTCAATTTTTGCCCAGCTAAGATTCCTAGGCCAGTAAAATAGCTCTTCTTTTAGTTCAAATGAATCGATTTTCACCATAGGGATCTAGATATATGTTTCAGCTAGGATTAAAAACTATTAAGGATCCTTAAACAGCATCTTCCAGATTCCCAACCAATTAAAATACATCTATTCAATTTTTTCACGAGCACCATATGGATTACCATAAACCTCAACATTCTTAGCTATGGACTCTATAGGTGGTGGTATATATCCAGCTTCTATTAACATTTTCCTAAGCTTTAAAACCATCTCAGGAATGTCTATCTCCATCGGACATACAGATTTGCATCTACCACACAATAGACATGTAAATGCCAATGGCGCAGCTTTTTCAAAGCCGTGTATAAAAGACGTCCATATAGCTCCTATACCACCTACATATACATAACCCCAAATCAAACCACTTAATTCACGAAATACAGGACATACATTGAGGCAAGTACCGCATTTCAAACAGGTTAAAGCCTCTCTGAACTGAGGATCTTTAAGCATCTTAAGTCTTCCATTATCTAAGAGAACTACATGGAGTTCTTGCGGACCATGTGCACCTTTAATAGACACAAGCTCTATATCTGATGTTGAGCTAGGTCCTGTTATAAGAGATATATAAGATGGCATTTTAAGCCCAACAGCATTTGGAATTATTAACATTGATGCTGTTATAGCATCTTCTACTGTTGGATATATCTTTTCTATTCCAGATATTGCTATATGTATAGGTGGAGCATTTGAGACAAATCTAGCGTTACCCTCATTCTCTACAAGCACTACTGTACCAGTGTCTGCAGCAATAGCATTGGCTCCTGTTATACCTGCATCAGCTTTGAAAAACTTATCTCTAAAGTACTCACGAACAGCTCTTACACATATACTATGATTAGGCGGTATTTCTTTGTTGAGATACTTTGATAGTGTTTTAGCTATCTCCTCTATAGTTAAATGTATTGCTGGTACAACAGGGTGAGAAGGCTTTTCACCTCTTATTTGAATAAGAAATTCCCCAAAGTCAGTTTCAATGACATTGAATCCATATTCTATAAGTGCTTTATTTAAGAATATCTCCTCAGAAACCATAGATTTACCTTTTATAACAAGTCTAGCATTTCTATCTCTTAATACATTAACTATATAATTTACAGCTTCCTCTCCTGTTCTAGCATAGTAGAACACCCCTCCAGCTTTCTCGATACTTTCCCTCGCCATCTTCACCATATCCTCAATATGTTCTAGAGACCATAGCCTAGTCTCTCTAACACGCTTTCTATGATATTCATAGTATGGCAATTCCTTTAGCAATTGAAATCTTGCCCTAGGAAAACGAGTAGAAACTTTTCCAAGGGCTTCTCTTAGCATATCATTTCCTAAAGCATCAATAACCTTCTGAATATATTCATCAAACCACATACCCATAGACCTCAACCCATAGCTTCATATATAAGGTCTATGATATCTAAAACCTTTAGAGAGACACCATAAATATTTTCAGCAATTGATGAAGCATCAAATAAAGTTTTAACACAAGTTGGACATGAGGTAATAACGGCTTGGACATCTAGACCGATTATATCCTCAATTATTCTATCGATAGCTATTTGCGATGCCAGTGGAGGTATTGCTAGGCGTATCAACCCCCCACCACCACAACATCGTGAGTATTTCCCCATAGATATCTCAGGTAATTCAATAAAAGTTATCCCTGGAATAGATCTTATGATTTCTCTAGGCTCATTATATATTCCTAAATGTCTACCTAGATCACATGGATCATGGTAAGTAACTTTTAAATTAATGCTATTCTTTAATTCAATCTTTCCCAAATTTATCAATTTTAAAAGGAGTTGTGTTGTATGAACAGCATTCAAAGGTTCAAAACCGTTTTTAGGATATAGCTCTATAAATGTTCTTAAACAACCAGGACAATGTGTTACAATGATATCAGGTTGTAATTTCTTAATCTTTTCAAATAGATTAAGAGCACATGTTTTGAATTGTTTTTCATAGCCTGCAAGTATGAGAGGGTATCCACAGCATCCCTCAACATCAAGTGTTACCATATTTATATCGGCTTTCTTAAAAATATATTCAATCTTTGCTATGGTCTCTGAAAGGATGTTTCTTAATGTACATCCCCGCCAGAAAAGCACCTTCATAGAATTCATGTTTAGCACCATTGGTCTATAAATCTATATCTATAACTTTTAATTTTAAACTTATCGATATTATATAATATAGCTTCATTGGACTACATTGAATTATTGAATAATAAAGTAAAGTTTTCAGTTTATTGAATATAAATAGAATAAATTAACATATTAATATGTTAGAGCTTTTAGATATAAACCATACCTATATATCTAGTTTCCATGAATATAAATCAAAACTTTTCTTCTATGATTATATACAGCTCTTGTCTCAAGTAGATATATTTCATAATCTCTATCTAATACAATCTTGCTATCTTTAATAGGTATAATTAAAGACGTTGATAATATTGTTGATATTAGATGTGCATATGCATTTCCATGTCGCCATATGGTATATGGCACAAACATTTCAAGTAGTTTTATAATACTTTTCTCAAGTCCTTTTTCAAGTATTAAAAGTGCAGGTGTGGCTCCCTCAGCAGATACTAATATACTTCCAATTTCTACTCCACTTTCAGCTATTGTATCCTCAATTATTTTTCGCATTGGATATAGCTCCATAGGACCAAATGTTATTATATTAATGCTCTTTAAATATGCCTTCAATTGTCAACACCAAACCTTTTTCCCCTGCCACATTGGATGTATCTATAAATACTATCCTTTTAAATTGACCAAGAAATAATGTGCTATTGACTATGGGGACTATGACACTTTTCCCTACTATAGCATCGCATAAACCTATATCAATACATCCAATTTTCTTTAAAAATTCTTCTAGATCCGATAAAAGCTCTGGTTCATATTCGATTAACGTTACACTACATTTCTTTTCAGATGTAAACACATGTACAAATCCATTATAAAGCCCTTGGCTTTTTACAGCGTTGTTCACATAACTTGTTATATCAATAGCTGTATATCCATTGCTTTCAATAACAATCTTTACCATCTTTATCCTGATTTCTTTAGCCATTTAGATCACATTTATTTTTCATAGAGTAGATCTATAAAAGTGTTTGCTTACAATATTTTTCATAATTATCTAGATGTTTTTCTAAACAGATATATAACCCTAGCATATATCATAAATATTAAAATAATATTGTATTAGGTTAAGTATCTTGGTTGATAAAATTAGAAAAATATTGATTGCTAATAGAGGGGAAATAGCAGTTAGAATTATAAAAACATGTAGAAGATTGGGGATAAAAACTGTTGCTATATATACATCTATAGATAGCAATGGTGTACATGTTGGATTAGCTGATGAAGCTTATTCCTTAGGATCTAACCCCTATTCTTATCTAGATATAGATAAAATTATTGAAATTGTTAAGAGAAGTGGTGCTGATGCTGTTCACCCAGGCTATGGATTTCTTTCTGAAAATGCTAAATTTGCTAAAGCTGTTGAGAATATAGGCTGTATATGGATTGGGCCACCTGGGTATATCATAGAGATGTTAGAGTCTAAATCAAGAACAAGAGAATTGGCTAATAGTATAGATGTTCCTGTTGTTCCAGGTACAATGAAGCCACCATCAATTGAAGAGCTTAAGAGAGTTGCTGAGGAGATAGGCTATCCAATACTTTTAAAAGCTGATAGAGGTGGTGGTGGAAGAGGTATAAGGATTATAAAAAATTCTGAAGAGCTTGAAAAAGTATTTGATGTTGCTAGGGAAGAGGTTAAAACTGCTTTTGGATCTGAAAAGCTATACATAGAGAAATTTATACCTAGAGCAAGACACATAGAGGTGCAGATATTAGCAGATAAATACGGTAATGTTGTTGCATTAAGTGAAAGAGAATGTAGTATTCAAAGAAGATACCAAAAGGTTATAGAGGAAGCACCTTCCCCTATAGTTTCTAAGAGTGAAAGAGAATACATCTATAAATTAGCAATAAAGTTTATGAAGAGTGTTGGCTATGTTAATGCAGGTACAATAGAATTTATAAGAGATGATCAAGGCAGATTCTATTTAATTGAGGTAAATAAAAGAATACAAGTAGAGCACCCAGTTACAGAAATGATAACAGGTATAGATATTGTTGAACATCAAATAAAAATTGCAGAAGGTAAAGAACTTGAAATAAAGAACAACATATATGAATTCAATGGTCATGCCATTGAAGCTAGAATATATGCAGAGGATCCAGATAAATTAATTCCATTACCTGGTACCATAACATGGATTGAATTTCCAAAGCTAAACAATATTAGAATAGATCATGCTTTAGCACCCGGTGTATATATACCTCCATTCTACGATCCAATGATTGCAAAGGTTATAGCTATAGGCACAACACGTGAAGAAGCTAGAGAAAGGCTTGTTCATGCTTTAAACAGATTTAGAATAGAAGGTATAAAAACATCTATACCACTCTTAATAAAAATACTTACATCAGAGGAATTTATTAAAGGCGATATACATACAGAATTCATGTCAAAGTTTATTCAACAATAGATGAAAATATTAGAAAATGTCTTGCTATCCAAAAAGCTTCTAGTTTTATTAAGATTTATATTAATTGTTGTCAAAACCCTTTGACACCAATATGAAAATCTATGGATTATTCAACAATAAAATGCATTTCTTATATAAATTTTACTTCTATAAGAAAAGAAAGAATTAAATAATTTGTTACATATTTGAATAGCTAAATACTAGATGTCTATATAGTGGTAGAGCTCTATTGGAGTGGGGTATACTAGAATCTTCTTAGCCTCTTCTCTCTTTACCTCTATATAGCTTTCTATAAGTTCTTGAGGTAATATAGGCTTTAACCATTCATTATCAGATTCAAGCTCGTCTAAGGCTTCATCAAGTGTTCTTGGAAGCTCCTTTATTTTTAGTTCTTTTCTTTTTTGTCTAGAGAATTTATATACATTCTCATCAATTGGATCGCCAGGATCTATCTTCTTTTTAACGCCATCTAAACCTGCAAGAATTATTGCTGTAAGAGCTAGATATGGATTTGCACTAGGGTCTGGAGGTCTATATTCAATTCTTATCGATGCACCATTTCTCTTATACCCTGGTATTCTTATAGCGGCACTTCTATTTCCTTTACCCCATACCAAATATATAGGGGCTTCATATCCAGGGACAAGCCTTTTATAGCTATTTACAGTAGGACTAACAATGGCTGATAATGCTCTTCCATGTTCTATTAAACCCCCTATAAAATATCTGCCATATTGACTTAAACCTGCGTAGCTATCATCTGGATCATAAAATATATTTTCATTATCTCTCCAAATACTTACATGTACATGCATTCCACTTCCATTATCTCCATATAAAGGCTTTGGCATAAAAGTTGCAATAAAGCCTTTTCTAAAAGCTATAGACTTTGCAACAAATTTAATGGTTTGAATCGAATCTGCGGTAAATGTAGAGGTGCCTCCTCTAAAGTTTATTTCATGTTGAGATGCCGCTGCTACCTCATGGTGAACAACTTCAACATCTATATTAAAGAATTTTGTAAGTATATCTCCTATCTCTATTTTAAGTTCTTGGAATTTATCCTTTGGATAGATACTATAATAGCCATCTTTGTATTTATTGACAAATGCTGTGCCATTCCATGGCGCCTCACTACTATAAATCTCAAAACTCTGCCTCCACGTATCTATAGAAACCTTAACATTATCAAATATAAAAAACTCTAGCTCAGCTGAGATAAACAATTTTAAGTTTTGCTCCATTAAATATGAATCTAGCCTTTCAGTTGCGTATCTAGGATCCTTTAGAAACCTTGAATTACCAATAAATATTCCGCAAATCATTCTACCTAATCCATTTTCCCAAGGTATTAAGTTAAACGTATCTAAAACAGGCTTTAAAACAAGGTCGCTTTCTTCAATATCTGTAAACCCCTTGATGCTGCTCCCATCAAGTTTTCCTAACATATCATTAATATTCTCCATAGATATAACTCTACTTGATATTGTCATATGTCTTAAATATCCTATTAAATCTGTAAATTGGAGATCCACCCATCTAATATTATTATCTTTAATGGCCTTTATAACTTCTTGAGGATTCATCATTAAACTCTCACTATATCACTTACATACTTTATAGACAAGTATATAAATACTACCATAATTGTTAATGGATATTTGTCTAAGAAAGTTAAAAAATACATATAATAAATTTCTCTTAACTTACAATATCATGAATTTAACCTCTATGTCTATTTTGTCCATATATTTAATAAGGTCTTTATAAAATTAATTAACTGCTTAATTTTGATAGATAAAGAAACCCTGTCTCAGTTAATGTATACAGTGTTCTTTCATTACTGTTTCTAGATATCTCGATTAAATCCTTATTTTTTAATTGCTTAATATGATGATATACTGTTTGAAGCGTTATTCTATACCCTCTTCTGTTAAGCTCTTTCCAAATGCCATACATATGTAATACTTTTCTTTCATAAAGTATCCTCATAATCTCTCTTTGAATTGCACTAATCTTAACCTCGTTTGATATGCAACCTATATTTTGTAATAAGTTATTTTCAACTTCAATAATTTTATATAGTATATATGGATCTTTAGATGGGCTTCCACTAACAACAGCTATAACTTTATCGTTTGCATCTATTAAGTTGTTGTTTCTTGCCTCAATTACTCCTGCAAGGCTTGCTATTCCTATAGGATCTATAACAAGCCCTTCTCTTCTCGCTAATTCATTTGCAATTCTTAGAATGGTGCTTTCATCAACATTAATAATAAAACCATTGCTTATCTCAATGAATTTTTTAATTATTTCCAATGTATTGCTTCCACTAACCTCTAGTTCTGAAAACAACGAAGGTAAGCTATACGATGTTTTAAGTTCTTTGGGTTCAAAATCTTTTATTCTTACAGCAAGTATCTTCGGCATATCTAAACCCATATATTCACTCAATTCATTAATGCCTTTAAAAATAGCTGATGCAAACACACCTTCACCAACAGGTATAGCTATCCAATTAAAGCCTTTTCTGAAATATTCTATTAATTCAAATACTAAGGTTCTATAACCATCTATTATCATTGGTGATGATGTTAGCGATGTATAGCATTTTCCTCTTAAGCATCTCTTTAAAGCCCTTTCTACTGCTTCTTTATAGCTATCAACATACTTTACATCTGAATTCAAAAGAATAAGCCTATAGAGTTTCCAAATCTCTATATCTTTAGGGATAAAATGCAATGTTTTTATATTGTAATGTAAAGCATATGTAGCTATAGATATTGAGAAGTCGCCAAGCGATGCTGTTGTGATTGAGGAATATCCATTTTCAAATGCATAACATACATCTACAGCTGCACCTCGATCAATAAACGTTCCTGTTGGATTTAAAGATTCATTCTTTAATGCTATTCTAACATTATATAATCTACCAATATTCTCAACATCTATTACACGAGTCCATCCTTCTCCAAGACTCTTTCCACAACGCTTTACCGGGAGAAGACATTTAAAACTCCAAATACCAAGATCATAATTATATTTTGAACTTTCAATACATTTTCGAAACTCAGTAGAACTTACTTCATAATGTATGAATAGAGGAGCTCCACAAAATGGACACAGCTTTAAATCTGTTCTTAATTCAAATATCCTTTGACAAATAGGGCAAAATACTTTAAAGACATTCAACATAGTTTATACACATGGAATATATAACAGATGTTAAAGGCTTAATAACATTTTAAAGTGGGGTACCATGATTGTTGTAGCTATACTAGCTGGAGGTTCATCAACAAGATTCTTAGGTGGTGACAAGCTATTCTATCCAATAAAAGGAAAACCATTGATCAAACATGTAATAGATTCTATAATGAAGTGTAAAAATGTATTAAAAGTTATAGCTATTTCATCACAAATGCATATAAATAGCATTGTTGAGTACATAGATGTGATACAAGACCCTTATCAAATAGGTCCACTAGGTGCTATATACATAGCTTTAAAGATGTTTAGAGAGGTTTTTATTATAGGAGGAGACATGCCTTATATAGACTGTAAATGTATAGATGTTATCCTAAACCATTGTAGAGATGAGTCAAGCATTGCATGTATACCTCAATATAACAGCTATTTAGAACCTCTTTTATCAATATACAGAAAACCTGTTTTAGATATAATAGAGTTTGGAATAATACATGGTATATTAAGCTTACAAAAACTTTTAAATTTATTTAAAGCTCCTATCAAAACAATTGATGTAGGTAACATAGATATATTAAAGCGATGTCTCATCAATATAAATACGCTAGATGATCTATATAGATATAGGCTCTGATAACCATATAGATAAATGTTAGCTATTTACAATTGTTATGGCTATAGCAATAAATATCGAATAGATAAACCATATCTATACCATAGATATGTCTAGCAAAGTTTTATTCCTGTAAAGAATATATAGAGAATCTTATATTTTCATCAATATTTAATTGTTTAAATGCTGCTAAAGCTTCCTCGCCAAGCAACCTTGTGTTGCTACTCCATATTACTAATGATGGTGTAAACTCCTTCTTATCTAGATCTACAGCTACGCTAAACATCCATTCTTCACCAAGCATTAGAATAACATATTTTCCACTACTATATCTAGTGTTTAGATATTCAATGATGTTTAACACATCTCCTAATTCACCCAATCTCACCACTTTTCTCTCAATTACTGGATATTTTATCGTTACAGAAGCTGCTGTAACTTCAGCAAATCCATCAAGAAACGATTCAAATGCTTTACTTATTTTAAATGACTGATGTCCTATAGCAGCATTGCTTTTTTCTGGTGTCTTTAACCCATATAGTTTAATTCCTTTCTTAATCGAATTCAAAATAGATGTGCATAGATCGTTATATTCTTTATTGTTGCACTCAAAATACCACTCATTACCTTTTACATATAGCTTTGCAAATGCTTCTAGAGAACCTTCGTCTTTTAAAACCCCAAAGACAAAGGTATTGCTTCCAACCATATAGATCTTTACATTGTATTTAACTTCATATTTCTTTAGGAAACCCTTTCTACTACTAATCACAACAACACCACTTATATCATCTATAGGTAATCCTAACTTGGAAAATAAATTATATATGTCATTTACCGAGTTAATAGATAGTTCACCGCTATAAACTTTCACCATTGACATGCTCTACACCACTTTACTTTTCTATATTCATTTATTAGTTAATAGATTAATAAATACTTATTCTCCGTCTCAACTAGGTATTCAATCTTGTTAGCAATATCTTTAGAAGCTCATTAATTAATAGAGAGGTTAGAGATCTAATTTAAATCTACAAATATTGTTTCCAAGGCTTTCAAGTTTTAATAATTTTTCTTTAAAATAATCTATTCTTTTACCGTTAATTGTATACCCTCCTATTTTCCCATCGGATCTTATTACTCTATGACACGGCACTGCAATTACGTTTTTATTCTCTTTAAGAATACTTGCAACATATCTAGGACTTATTCTAAGCACCTTAGCTATGTCATTATAGGTAGTTACACATCCCATAGGTATTAACTGAAGCAATGCATATATAGCCTCAGCTAAATCATTCTTTTTAGCCATTCTTATAGTTATGTTTTTCTTATTTAGCTCGATTACCAATAAGGTTGCTGTCATTTTATTATCCTATAAAATCTTTTATAAATCTACCATTCTCATATACAAGATCTTTATCAGCATATACCTTACCCTTCCTCATATCTTTAATCATATCCCAATGGATAGACGATTTATTTACACCACCTGTCCTTAGATATGCTGATCCAAGTGCAAGATGTATTGTACCACCAATTTTCTCGTCAAATAAAATCTCCTTAGTAAATCTTGATATATCATAATTCAGTCCAAAAGCTATCTCACCCACTCTTCTAGCCCCATCATCAACTTCTATTATTCTTTTTAAAAACTCTTCACCTTTTAAAGCTGAAGCATTTACCACTCTACCTCTTTTGAATTCTAATTTAATGCCCTCAACTTCTACACCACTATATATTGCAGGATAGCTAAACACTATCACACCTTCAACACTATCTTCATGAGGTGCTGTAAAGATTTCGCCTCCAGGCATATTGTTCTTTCCGTCATCATTAATCCAAACCCTTCCTCCAACTTTAACCAGAAGATCTGTATCCTCATCAACGAATCTAATCTCATCAACCTTGCTTAGAAGACCTATAACTCTTTCTTGCATTTTAGCTTGTTGGATCCATGCCTCAATAGGGTTCTCCATATGAAGTTTAACAGCCTTATACACAAATTCTTCAAATTCAACAATAGACATGCCTGCTTCTTGTGCCATTGCATTAGTTGGATATGGTGCTACAACCCAGCGCAATTCCCCTGTAGCATCTCTTTTCATAAAAATTTCTCTAATTATGCTTAAAGCTCTTGACCTAATCTTTATTTTTTCAGGGTCAATGCTTATAAAAGGTTTTGAATGCGTAGGCGAAAGAATGTTTATCCTCACATCTATTTTCTCCATCACAAATTTATCTATTGGTGAAACATATTCTAAAAGTTCTTGTGAAGCATGTCTATAGAATAGCTCTGACAAAATCTCATCTGTAATTATAAGTCTTGGATATGCATTTCTTAATATGATTCCTTTCCAAAGCTCTTTTACTAATGGAAAAGCCTCAGTAGAAGCATATATTGCAATCTCATCAAATTTTTTAACACTTACACAATAATCTAGTATAAGCTTAGAATATTTATCTAAATTCATATCTCTTTACCTCCCCATATACTATACTATTTTTAACAATATAAAACTTTTATATAAATAGAGTTTTAATAACTAGAAATCTTGCCTTTAAAGATAAAGAGTTGGTTTTCTGCTATTTTTAGTTTTTAGTAATATATTAATAATATATCCTTAAAGATTGTGGTAGAATTTAGAAATATAGCTAAGCTTTAAAAGAGATAGAGTTAATAGCTAGAGATCTAGCTAGGGTTAAATCCTTAGAAAGTTATATAGCTTCAAAACCAATGAACTATAAAATAATTTCTCCTTTAATATAGAAAAGAATTGAATTTTTCCACCAAAAACTTATATAGTCCATAGTATTGATATGGCTAAAGCATCTATAGTTACAAGGTTCTAAATGCCTAAGATAGCTAAAATAATTAAACTATATAAACAATGAAAGTATAATGTATGTTAACAAACTTGAATACATAAATATAGAGGAAATCTTTATGAATTGGACTATTACCATGTTAATGATTTTAAATCTTTAATTGTTAGGTGTATTGTTGATGAGTATTCATATATTATACCATAATATTTTCTATCTACATGAGCCACCTCCTGGGAGTTATCATCCTGAGAATCCTCATAGATTAGCTATAGCAGTTAATACTATAAAGAATATCTACATATCTCAAAAAATAGTTGTAGATACCAAGATACACTACGATCTTAACAGAATTCACTATATTCTTAAAGCCCATGAAAAAAACTATATAGATTTCATTAATAGTCTCTGCAACACTGGCTATAGTTATATCGATAGCGATACATATGTATCAAAAAACACATGTAAAGTTGCTGAAATGGCTTTGATAGCCTCTATGAGATCCATAGACATAGCATTATCTCACCACGAAACACTTGCATTTGCATTGGTTAGACCTCCAGGACACCACGTCGGTAGATATGGTAGAGCTATGGGTGCACCTACACAAGGCTTCTGCATATTCAATAACATAGCCACAGCAACATTTTATGGTATTGATAGAGGCTATACACCTTTTATTATAATGGATATAGATGTACATCATGGCAATGGCACACAAGAAATTTTTTGGTATGACCCAAGAGTTATACATATAGATGTACATCAACATGGTATATATCCAGGAACTGGTTTTATAGATTATATTGGCGGTGGTGAAGCTAAAGGAACTAAAATCAATATTCCATTGCCACCATATTCTAAAGACGATGACTATTTATATATTGTTAAAGAAATATTTATACCAGTTATAGAAACAATCAAACCTAAAGCTATAGCTATTTCAGCTGGTTTTGATGCTTATAAAGATGATGGCCTTAGTGAAATGGAGCTTACACAAAAGTTCTATAGATGTTACGGATCTGTTCTTAGAATAATAAGCAAAAAGATGGGTATAGGTATTGCTGCTGTTCTTGAAGGAGGCTATAGCATCGGTCTAAAAGAAGGGATATCATCATTTATACTAGGTTTTTTAGACAATGTAAATGATTATGAAGAGCTCTTAAAGAATCTTACACCTTCTAAGAAAACAATAGAAATTGTTGCAAATGTTAAAAATAATTTAAAGTCTTTTCTCTCTATCTACTAATCTCAAAATAAGATTAGCATATTTTGCAAAGATTTTAAGAAAAACATTGATAATAGGGTAATTTTTAAATGTATTCACAATAAAATCAACGTCATCATTATTAATACAATTCAAAACAATTGCTATACCTATATATATCAATAGATATATAATACCGCCTACTAAGAGTCTTATCAGAGTTATAAGTCTTGGCACATGTATGTAAAATACCGGAATTATAGGAATAATTGAAACTATGGATGCTATATAAAAACCTCCTATCAACTTTATGTTTATAGGGTTATAAACAAACTTCTTAGATAGATATATAGCTAAAGCCGTTGTTATTACAGATGAGAATAATGTTGATGTTAAGAATCCCCATAACCCATAATTAAACCTATATGTTAATAGATACGATGTGGGAATAAACACTAAAGCATTCGTAATGCTTAAATACATGTTATACTTTGTTGCTCCAATACCATTGAACATTGTAGGTATAGCAATGCTACCTAAGCCTGCTAGAAGATTAGGAGCAAAAAGTAGTGGTAAATAAATTGATGTAAACATGTATTCTCTTCCGTATAAAATATACATAAGCTCTTTAGAGAAGACCATTGAAATCATAGTGATTGGTATAATTATTAATGCTACATACTTGTTAGCCATATTCAATGCTTTATCAAGTCTTTCCTTACCACTATCATCAAAACGTGTAAAAAATGGTAAGAGTGCTAGTGATATAGGTGTGGTTATGATACTTATCAAACCCATAAAATTATACATGGCTCTATAACCTCCAATATAAACCTCACTCAAAGAGTAAGACAGCAATACATTTTGATATATTGATAAAATTATCCCGGTAAGCGAACCCATATATAATGGTAAACTATATTTAAGCAACACTATTAATGTATATAAATTTATACCATTATTTGATGTATTATATTGATTAACCCGTTTAATGTTTCTATAGACTAATATTGCAGCGGGTAAAAGTGATGCAGTATAACCTAATATGTTTCCAAATAAAGCTCCTATAACTCCAAACCCTAATAATAGCAAAATAATTGATGTAGCAGTTTTAAAAACACTGTAAGTTATCTTCATTATCGATGTAGCTTGAAAACTATTGAATCCTATAAACACATTTAGCAGTAAATTATATATAAGTTGTAGAAATACTACGATAGCTGTTATTTTAACTAAACTCCCAATACCAGGTCTATTAACCAACACACTTGAAAGAGTTTCAGAATAAAAATAACATATAGTGGTACCAATAATCCCTATCGCAATACGTAATAAAATTGATGCTTTTACTATTTGTATAATTTGTTTATATTGCTTTTCAATACTATACCTCTGTAAATATCTCGCTACACCTATATCTATTCCAAGTGATGTGAGCAAAGCTAGTGTTTGAGGTGGGATAAGAGCTAGTGAAAAAACTCCATATCCTTCACTACCAAGTATTCTAGCTATTGCAATACTTCCTAGAGCTAAGACTAGATTATATGTGAAATCACCTAAGAATAATGTAAGTGCCGCATTAGCTGATAGTTTAGCTGCTTCACCTATATATTCACTGTTCTTGTTTACGGACATACATACAATACACCATTGCTATCTATGTATTGCTTTCAATGATGTCTTTTTAATTCATATATTGCATGAGGTGCTATTACACAGATTATCTCTTTTAAGGCAAGTTTTACTGCATTTGGATTTCCAGGAACTATAAAAACAATTGCATTGTTAATTATATATGCTGAAGCTCTAGAAAGATATGCATCAACACCTATTTCTCTATAGCTAAGAAATCTAAATATTTCTCCAAAACCTGGCAACTCCCTATAGGCAACTTCTTTAATAGCTTCAACACTTATATCCCTAGGACTTATACCTGTACCCCCAGTAACGATAACAACTTCACATTTCTCTACATCTTTAATAACCTCGCCTCGAATTCTTTCAGCATCGTTAGGAACAACACTATAGCTATAGAGAGAGGCTCCTCTACAAATATTACCAATGCTTTCAGCAATAGGTTTTATATCATCAGGTTTAAGTCCCTTATAAACAGAATCGCTTGTTACAACAAAACATACATTATACCTCTCTACTACATAATTCCTATGACTCATTACTATCACTATATAGGTCCTGGTACTAGTGGAGGTATATGAAATATAGACTCCTCTGCAACAATTTCTTTATCTTTATTAACAGCTATATAGAGTGCAAACAAAGTTATTGCACTACTTAAATATGAAAGAGGAGTTACAACATATTTTCCTGTTTCCCCTGCTAAATCTTTTGAAGATATATTAACATCATAAACTATATTTCTTTCAACACCCACAACAACATTCCATATAGGTGAAATCTTTAGAACATCTGTTACGATTCTTCCATTAAAATATATGAGAACGCCATTACTATCGTATTCAGCTACACCATTAACCATAATATTTATCGATACACCTTGTTCCGATCTTATCAACCTTGCATCTGAGATAATCTTCGATGTTTCTGGTGGGCCATTTAGTAGCCCAGACCAATAAAGTCTGTTAAAAATAACCCTTGGATCATCTCTAGATGGAGCTATTCTATCCCCTGTTAATGGCGCATAAACCGCTTGGTCTTCACTATAGCTTCCTCGATCCCTATTCCAAACCTTTATATCTACTACATATGCCCCTCTTAAATTCGGTGCTACAATTCCTGAATATATGCCACCTGCCATTACAGCTAATAAAAGCATAGCAAGTATAATCTTAGTGATTTTTCCTAATCCAACTCGCTCTACCCATGTACTGAATACTTTAAATAAACCAAAATCATATATTGTCTCTCTAGTATATCTTCTCCTAGATAAAACATATATCATTGCTATTCCAGCAACAAAACCACCTACATGTGCAAAAAATGCGACACTACCGAACCTTAGATACCCATAGATAACTTGTAATGCAAACCAGAATAATAGAAAAGCTGAAGCTACTGTAGTAAAACATAGAGGTATTATAAAGAGATAACACATAGACAATCTTCTTCTAGGAAATAACATTAGATAAGCACCAAGAATACCACTAATAGCACCAGAAGCTCCAACAGCTGGTATAATAAGGTTTATGGGACCTCCAAGAGGGATAAAACCTGTATGGAAAATTATAGCCGAAACCCCCGCGGTGATGTACAGCGTTAAAAATTTAATGCTTCCTAAAACACTCTCCATCTCTTTACCAAACATATATAGAAACCACATATTGAAGAATATGTGGAATATATCGCCATGTGTAAACATACTTGTGACTATTCTATACCATTGATCTGGATATTGAAGAAGCACAGGTATATATGCCAGCATATCTATCCAATCTTGTGTTGTTGAATAAAATAGATTTTGTGAAGATGTTACAAGATATATAATTACATTAAGAGCAACAAGTATATATGTAACCCATGGCCTCTTCTTATTCCACCATATCAATTCATAGGACAGTTAGCAACACCTTCAGCTAAGCTTTTACCAATACACTATATACTAACCTATATAAAAACTGTTATCAACGTTAATTCAAGTTTTAGCTACATTATGAATAACTATAGCTGGTTTTCCCAATGGTACCCCACTATGTATAGAGACTGGCCGACATTTAGCAACTAGCATATATATAATAGGCCTCTTTATTAAATCTTCAACTTCAGTTAGATATTCATAGTTTGCCATACCCTTAGAAATGATGACATCAGCTTCTTCTATAACATCTAAAACCTCTTTTCGGACATAATCAAAGAAAATACTAGATGCGTCTAAACCTGTATCTATGACTTTAGTAAAGCTTTTCTCTAATTCAGCATAAGATGCATCATTTATCGATATATCATTTTGAAAAGCTCCTCCTTTAATAATAGCTACCACATTTTTATTTTCATTTTTAAGAACTTCGCCAACTAATTTATCTAAAACAGCTTCACCAGCATTATCAAGAATCATAGCTATGTTTTTTGAATCCTCGATAAGCTCTAAAGCTTTATAAATATCGCCATATATACTAAGCTCTGTTGCTTTCTTTAATAGATCTTCTATATTGGGAGGTTTATAGTCTATAACACCTGTATCAAGCATATTTCCTATCAACGAGAATTTTATTGCCATTAATAACCTATCCCTGAATCTCCCTAGCCTTGAAATGATCTCCTTAGCCTCTCTATAAATGTTTAGCGCCTTTCTATTGACCTCCATTTTCAGTTTCAGATAAGGGTCTTCGATCCCAGAAACCCTTTTAACTACTCTAAATAATTCCGTTGCTATGTATGTTGGTACACATACAGAGCTTTCATTATCTCCACATGAGGATAAGAGACTATTTAACTCCTCAACTATTCTTTTCATCGCCTCAATACGTTTACTCTCATCATTAAACAACATTGATATATCTCTATACCTTACTTGTATTTGACAAGATATACACTCAGCATAAAGCTTCAAGGCGTTAATCACCAATAAAATAATATAGCTGTGATATGTAATAGAGCTACATAAAACAGCTAAAAATACTTATCTGATTTAAACAATGCGGTACAGTAGTATAAACTCTTTAAATATCTTCATAATTCTATTCAATTTATTATTATTCAATACACTATCTACTAATTACAATTTATTGGCTTATAAACTTAATAACAACTAAGATAAGCCTTAATATTCTATATGTTTAACACCAAGTTGATATAGCTATGAAATGTTTATACTAGGTGCATAAAGTGAGTAAGAGTAGCGAAAGAGTTATCGATATATATAGAGATGAAATATTGCATGGCCCTATATATAAAGTTCTACTTAGGCTTGGAACACCTCTACTCTTAGTCCAACTTATTAATATATCTTATAATGTTGCAGATGCTTATTGGCTCTCACAATACTCAACAGTTGATTTAGCAGTACCTAGGCAGGTTTGGCCGACATTTATGTTGTTTCAAGCATTAGCTATGGCTCTAAGTGCTGCGAACCAATCCCTTATTTCACAATACATTGGTGCAAAGATGTATAGCGATGCTGCTAGGGTTATCAGACAGTATCTTACGGTTTCAACATCGTTTGGTGCTATTTTAGGTATATCGTATTATCTTCTTAGACCTATAATCTTCACAACTATAACTACGGTACCTCAAGAAATATATGATGGTGTATTAGAATACTCTGGTATAATTACTCTCGACCTTACAGCAAGCTATTTTGGACTCTGTTTTACTACAATCCTTCAAAGTATTGGTGATACTAAAAGACCCGCTATAATTAATGGAATATCAGCTTTTATCAATATTATTCTTGATCCTTTTATGATTTTAGGTATAGGGCCTTTTCCAGAAATGGGTATAAAAGGTGCCGCAATAGCAACTGTAATAGCCCGTATATCAGGAGGGGCAATTCTTGTCTATATTGTTTTTAAAAGATTTTCATTTCTAAAGATAAGATTCACTAGAGATATAAATACATTTTGGATTAAATCAATGATTCGTATAGGTTTACCAATACTAGTCATGAATGTACTTAATAGTACTGCATTTATGTTTCAACTTAGACTTATTAATGCTTTTGGAGTTGTTGCCTCTACTGCTTGGGGGATAGGCTTTACTATCATAGATATTGCTGATGCGGCAATGTGGGGGTTAACCCAAGCTACAGCAATTGTTGTAGGTCAATGTCTTGGAGCACAAAAAATCGGCAGGGCAAAACAAGCTGCCATGACATCAAATCTTATTGTAGGATTGAGCCTTATAGTTGGAGGTATAATAGCATATATAGTTAGGGGTAATATAATATCATTGTTTTTATCCAATGATAGTTTATTATCAATAAATATATATCTTGAAACTGAAAGATTTCTAATATGGGCGCTTGGAACATTACCATTCTTTGGCTTATTTTTTGTTGGTATGTCTGTTGGTAGAGGATCTGGACACACATTTTATCCAACTATAATAAGTATTATAAGACTTTGGATTGTAAGAATAGGTCTTGGATATGTTTTATCATTATATCTAGGCTCTAACGGTGTTTGGATCGCATTTGGTTTAAGTAATATATTTTCTGGAATAGCATCGCTTATATGGGTTAAGAGAGGATCGTGGACAAAACCTGTCATAAAAGGGAGACAGCAGTAGCCAAGTCATTAGAATGTCTTCTATAAATAATGTTATATATATTTTATACAAAATAGAAGTCTAGCCTTATGCTTTAGCCCAAATCTAGTTTATTGAATAACATCATTGAGATATATATTTCATAAAGCTTTTAAGGCTTTACCCTCTTTAAAAAAGTGGGTTTAAGCAATTGACAATATATAATGCATGGATATTCACACTAGGAACAGAAGTAGTACAAGGAAGAATTGTAAATACAAATGCTTCATATCTAGGTAGAAGACTCACCTTGCTCGGGTTTAGAGTTGTTGGGGTTATATCATTAATAGATGATGTTGATACTATTGCTAGATATTTGACGATAGTATTAAATGAAAAACCTAAGATTATTGTAACAACAGGAGGTCTTGGCCCTACATATGATGACAGAACTTTGGAGGCCGTTGCAAAAGCTTTAAATAAAAAGCTTGTTTTAAATGATGAAGCTTTTAATATTGTTAAAGAAAAATACAAGGCTAGAAATATGCCCTTAACTGAAGAAAGAATAAAGATGGCCTATCTTCCTGAAGGAAGCATTGCTATACCAAATCCTATAGGTACAGCACCTGGTTGCTGGCTTGAAGTGGAAGATACAATAATAGTTTCTCTACCTGGTGTACCCCAGGAAATGGAGGCTATGTGGGAGTCATTAATCGAGCCAAAACTCAGATCAATCGGTCCATCACTTTACATAGCTGAGATTCTACTGAAAATTACTGGCGTATCTGAGTCATCTCTAGCACCACTAATAAAAAATATTCTTAAGGATAGCCCACCTGAAGTCTATATAAAGTCACATCCAAAGGAAGGAATGCCAGGAAAACCAATAATAGAGCTTTATATAATGTATTCTAATAAAGATAAAGAAAAAGCAGATGAAGTAGCAAAGGAAATTATGAATAAAATGATAAATAGCATAAAACAGAGATTTGAAGCAGCAATAGAAACTATATCTATGAATATATCATAGCATATCTAAAACTCTCTATAATATATCTCAAACTCTGAAGTGTGACAAGATTCATGTGACTCTGAAACTGTTACACTATTGATTAATGTAAATGGCGGCCCTTTATTTAGACTATCTAAGAATATATTAATTTGACCCTCATCACCTTCTACACAAATAAGCTCTTTTTCCTCATCTATATCCATTATATATCCTTTTAATCTAAGACTCTTAGCTAATAAATATATATAAGCCTTAAAACCAGTTCCCCTTATTACACCTTGTAAAACTATTTTGATAATCTTCATATTTAAAACCATTAACATATTGTATAATAATTTAATTAAAATCATTTATAAAAAGATTTATATATTTGTTTAACTTTATTTGTCTCTTGCTATCCTAGCCATGCATTTAATAATATAAAACCCATGAAACTTATATTGAGCTTCAATTAA
>CAYUUS010000016.1:32120-35582 GCA_964447975.1 uncultured Ignisphaera sp.
TAGCCATGCATTTAATAATATAAAACCCATGAAACTTATATTGAGCTTCAATTAAATATTGCTAAAGTTTCTTTTTAAGTTTATTGCCATAGACATCAACATGTGTTATTTCCTCTAATGGTTTTCTAAGCCTTGCTTCAGGTTTTTCGGCTGGCCAACCAAGAGCTATTATTGCTATTGGTATTTTTTCACGTGGTATATTAAGAATTTGCTGAACTTGCTGTTTCTCTTCATCTCTTACTATTCCTTGCCATACTGTCCCAAGCCCATATGCATGTGCAGCTAGCATTATATACATTATAACATTTGCACAATCTACTTGATATGTATATGGCGATACTTTAGAATCACATGCAACAACAATTCCTATAGGTGCTTCTCTTATTGGTTGCGGCCAAGGATAGACAGCGGCAAGCTTATCCTTGATTGCTTTATTCATAATAATTATGAATTCCCATGGCTGTAAATTTCTTGCACTTGGAGCATATCTAGCAACATCGAGAATCTTAAGTATTATATCCATTGGAACATCTTCGTCTTTATATTTCCTAATGCTTCTTCTTGTCTGCAAAAACTCTATATATTTCTGCGGTTCCATGATTTCACCAGCTTTGTTATTTCAGCTTAATTTAGAAATTTTAAGCTTAGCTTAGAATTCATATTTACTGCAAATTAAATTAGTTATAGAGTTAAATATTTCATTATAAGTATAGCAGTTATATAAAGGATTTTATTTTCTATTATATCATCTTTTTATCTTCAAGATAAAATTTATTATCAATTAATATTAAGTTGTGTAGTTCATAATTTCTTCAACAATTTTTAAAACTTTGAAGGCGTCACTAAGATTTGCTAGTTTTCCATATTTTCTCAGCTCTATCGCCTCTATAAAGCTTCTCAATTCTTTTTTTAATGGTTCCTCGTCTTGAAGCTTTAAAACATTGAATTCCCCATTGTCCCATTTTATCATAATAGTATCTTCAGCAATATTGCCTCTAACAAAGGCCTTGGCTCCTACTATATCTACTTCTCTAACCTTATGTAATGAAACTCCATCGATGTGTATATTACAATACAGATCTTTCACCTTTAAAACGGATATAACACTATCATCGATATCTGTATGAAATATTTTAGCATATTCTAGTTTCCAGCTATCAGCATCTGTAAGATATAGACATAGATCTATATCATGAACCGCTAAATCAAATACTATATGGATTTTCTTAATATGTCCAGGTCTTCTGGAGAATCTTCTGAACAATATAAATATTGGGCTAAATTTAGTTAGAGAAGGTTTGATAAAATCTATAACAGAGGTAAATCGCATTATATAACCTACTCCTACTACTGCATCCTTTTTCTTGGCAAAGTCCTCAAGCATTATAATATCTTTAGATGTTATTGCAGCAGGTTTTTCAATAAGAACATGTTTACCCCTATCAATCATCTTTAATGCCACATTAGATAGCGTCTCTATAGGTGTAGCAATAACAGCAGCATCTACATGCTTAGAAAACTCGAAAATGTCGCTAAACACATGAGGAATATTATATGTTTTAGCTAGGTTTAGAGCTTTAGATATATCAATATCACATATCGCAGTAAACATGAGTTTATTAGGCAGCTCTTTGCTAAGTTCAGATAAAACCCTGATATGATTTGTACCCCATCTACCAGCACCAACAACACCTATTTTTATCATTTTCTCACCCCAAATACTTTAGGGTAAAATAGTTAACAATTTTTATATTATCTATAATTAAATTGATATGATACATAAATATTTATAGAACTATTCGTTAAAACAGATAAATTAATTTTCAATTCTACTATCATTTTATACTATTACAATTTATATAGAAATAATTTAAGTTATTGATAGATCATCAAATTATATAACCTATATATCAAGAATGAAAAGTAGATTCTATAGATACATTTTTAAAGTTTCTCTAATCCATACCAGGCTAAAAATACGATAGAATTATCTAATTATCGAAAGCCGTGTTCTCTACAACACTAAGATGGCTTAAAGAGAAATAGATAGTGTAAATATCTACTAGCGTTCGCCACCTGCCATGCTTTGCACTTATCTGTGGATACTTCTAATTGTGTGGTGGGTAGCTCATTTTGCTTCCCCCATGCCTCTTCACCATGGTGGCTCAGCCTCTGTAGCCAGGAGGATCCTCTCGAGGTTTTAGATAATTTGACTAGGGTTGCTAATGTTATTGGTGAAAAGTATGAGAAGGATGAGTTTTTATAGCTGATTTGGTTATGGCTGGTAAGATTCTTAAAGAGATATCTGATATTGTTAGACCTAAGCTTAGAGAACTTGGTAAAGTTAGAGAAGTTGTTAGAAGGTTTATTATCGGTACTGTTCAAGGAGATATACACGATATTGATAAGAACATAGTAGTTACTATGGCTGAAACAGCTAGTTTCTAAGTAATTGATCTATAGGTGTCGATGTACCGCTAGAGAAATTTGTTGACGCAATAAAAGAAACTGGTCTTAGAGATAAAGTCAAGATAATCATAGGCAGTGGTAGAGTAAATCAATACTCATGTAAATACATAGGAGCAGATGCATGGTCAACAAGTGCAGCAATAGGAATAAAATAATGTTAAAATGGATGAAGAAAAAGAAAAAGAGGTGAGATCATGACAATGCTTCAACCTATAGATGAGTGGATTAAAAGGCATGAAAAAGAACTTGATGTAGTTGCTAAAGAGAAGGCTGAGAGATTCTTGAAAGCTATAGAACTTAAAGTTCCTGATAGAGTTCCTGTAGCTGGTGTTGGTAGAGACTTTCTATGTACATACACGGATATTACGTGACATGATTTATCATACAATATCGAGAAGAGCCCTTCAGTAGTACTTAAGTTTCTACACGATTTCCCAAGTGGTTAGGGTATAGCATTTGCACCTTATATGCTGAAAGGATTCATATTCGCTCTAGCGTTTGCAAATTTCCCTGATTTCTCTAACCTCATAAGATTCTTAACAGGCTCTGTACATGTTGTACTGAAGGATAGATGGAGTAGATGGCCAGGTAGAGAAATAACTGAGAACTATCATACTCGGTTCCTCAGAGGAGGGTTTATGAAGCTTGAGGAATACAAGAGGCTTATTGAGAATCCTGTAGAATTTATACATAACACTATACTACCTAAGGCTTGCCCAGGTCTCGGTACACCAGGTTCTTCGCAATGGAATAAAACATAGATCAGAGTTGGGTTAGCTATAGCCAGACAATACATTGGCTAAGCATGGGGTTGCACTTCAGTGAATGCAGGTTTGGTGTAGCAATGCTGGTGTAAGGGGTTCAGCCTTATGTATGTTTATATGGGTTGATATGATTCATAGCCTCATCTTTGTTTCCCCCTGTATCCCACTCAAGTTTTCACAGGGCTTAGAGGCGTTTAGGGCTACCCCAGAAACCCCACATCTCAAGGTC
>CAYUUS010000017.1:0-35057 GCA_964447975.1 uncultured Ignisphaera sp.
CCCAAAATATACATAAAGCGTTTCCAGGAGGCCAAAACGCTATAGTACCCTTATCTACAACCTCTCTAGCATTCTCCTCTTCTGCCATCACAGGTGTTTCAAAATATATTTCATCGCCCCATCTATAAGCTATAGACTCCAATGGAAGAGACTCCAATACTTTTCTAAATGTATTTGGACTATAATCATCGAATAATTCAGCATTTATGTAACCTGTAGCTTCGGTATATTCTAATTTTAACTATAACCATAAGTATCTCCCTAGTAAAAATGCCAACGAATTAGCTATAAAAATCTATATATCTTTATTTATTCTAAACCTCTATTACATTGTTTAAAAACTATATTAAATTTCTATGTTATCAATAATATAATGATGTGAAGTGGTGGTAATATAACCTTTGTCTTTACCTTACAACTTAAATAGCATTTAAAAATTTGGGAATATTATATGATATTTATAGATATGTGATTTGTTAAGAGATAAACATATTTTATTAACATGGTTCTATAGTTGATGGAGGCTTCGACGAAATTGCTAATGTAACCATAGATATCTCAGAAATCTCGCTGGTTATTCTATTTGATATTCTTTCAAGTATTTCATATGGTATTTTACTCCAATCCGCAGTCATTCCATCTTCACTTTCAACAATTCTTATAGTAACTATATATCCAACAGATCTCTTATCACCTTTTACACCTACCCACATATCATCACCAACAACAGCGAATGCTTGCCATACCCTTCTATAATAGTTACTCTTCTTTAACTCATCTTCAATAATATAGGAAGCTTTTCTAGCTATTCTAAGCTTCTCTTCTGTAACCTCACCAATTATTCTAACAGCTAATCCAGGACCTGGGAATGGATGTCTATATGCCCATTCCTCAGGTATGCCTAGAGCTATAGCAATGGCTCTTACCTCATCTTTGTAGAGATATCTTAGAGGTTCTAATACATTTAAGCCAAGCCATTGAGGAAGACCTGCAACATTGTGATGGCTTTTAATCTTATCTGCACCTGGTATAGCACCGCTTTCAATAACATCGGGATATGTTGTTCCTTGTGCAAGCCATTTTATATTTGGAGTAGTTGATGCAATGTCTTTAAATATCTTGGCAAAGAGCTCTCCTATAATTCTTCTCTTTTCTTCACAATCTTTAATACCCTTTAAGGCTTCTAGAAACTGTTTAGAGGCATCTATATATATAGGATTGATCCCAAGGCTTTTCAATACATTTAAAACATCTTCTACCTCATTCTCTCTTAAAAGACCGTGGTTTACAAAAACCGCTATAAGTCTATCACCAACTGCCTTCTTTATCAATAAAGCTGTAGTAGTTGAATCTATACCTCCACTTACAGCACAAAGTATTTTACCATCATCTCCTACAGTGCCTTTAATATCCTCTATAATTCTATCTACTATATTTCCAGGGCTCCAGTTGCTTCTTGCTTTAGCTATAGTGAGGATAAAATTCCTTATAAGGATTCTACCTTTAGGTGTATGAATAACTTCTGGATGGAATTGAACACCATATATAGGTTTATCCTTTAACCTAAAAGCTGATATATATCCTGAATCTAGCGATACTGCCAATACCTCTACATTATTAGGAAGCTCAGCAACATGGTCCTTATGGCTCATCCACACAAACTCTTCATTGTCCCAACCATTAAAAATATCGTCGTTTTTAACAATCTTTATCTTTGTTTTACCATATTCACCTATACCTCTATCAACTCTACCCCCAGCCATAGATGCTATAAGCTGATGGCCATAGCATATACCTAAAATAGGTATATCTAGTTTTAAAAGCCAATTCCCTACTTTAGGTGACTGAGAATCATAGATGCTTGCAGGCCCTCCAGAAAGTATTATAGCTTTAGGCTTAATCTCAGAAACTATATCCTCTGTGAAATTAAAGTAATGTATAATTTCACTATATACATTAACCTCTCTAACTCTTCGAGATATTAAATGGGTATATTGCCCACCAAAATTAACAATAAGTACTGTATCAAACTCTCTAAAAGGTTTCCAAGGCTCCATATCTGTAAACCTCTATATTTAGCTCTAAAATATAGATGTTAAAAATTTATCAATCTTCTACATCATAAACCAACAAAAATATACATAAATGTTACAATTATCTATACATATACATCTGGGCCAAATATTTCATAAAGAACAAGTTCTTCTTTACCTTCATTTACTATTACATGATCCTTTGCAGCTTCGTAAGATACAAACACTTCATCTCTATATGGATCCCCACCAACTATCTCTAAACCATTTATTTTCCCTTTACCTCTCCAAGCAAATAATAGAAAGGCACCCTTCCTACTCATATTTAATTTAATATTTGGGGCTATTCTCAATTCAATTCCACTAAACTTTCTACTTATTTTAGGATTAAATATCCACCTCTCAGTAAACTCTCTGTTACTCTCTCTAATCTCTGGAACTATATGATACTTTCTATAAAACTTCGGATCTCTACATACATCCCAATTTATAAGTTTCAAAACCTCTTCTTCACTTATAGGTCCATTCAATAGATACTGCTCCTTAGATATGATTCTATCATATACTTTTGCCTGAAGAATTGTACCAACATCAGACTCTTCCTGAACCTCTAATGTTAGCAATGTACAAGGTGCATGAACAACGCCTGCAAGAACATGAAAACCCTCACCAATGTTACATCTATATGCAGGTGATAAATCTAGTATCCTATCATCGCTCCATCTCTTTAATAGCTCCAGAACCTCAGATTCAGTTACATCAGTATGGAAACCTAAGTGAATATATGGTGTTGGTCCTTTACATGGATGATCTAGGTAATGATATGCCTCTTCCTTTGGATTAGAGTTCCAGTATATTCTAGCATATGGCTCACCTGCATGTATATGGAGAGGTATTTGAATACCAGGATCAAGAATCTTTGTTAAAACACCAAATCTATTGTTATACAACTTAGAATAGCTTTTTCCAAGTAGTCTTTCAGGAAGCATTGATAATGCTTCTCTAAAATATATTTTCACATTTTCAAGACCTAAGTTAAGTTCCGATAACCCTTCATCTCTAGAACCAAGCACATTTACAGCTGAACCAAGCCAACGTTCACTAACCCAACCTTTACCATTGATATAAATCTTATCTAACCCTAGTCTCCCACCAGCTGGATAAAGAGGTCTTGCAACATAATTAGGTTTAAGCCTTAAAACACCATTGTTTTTATCAATTTCTCTGTTTATTATTTTCTCTAAATCCATATTCAATACCTCTACAAATATTACTCTAAATATAAAATTTTATTTTTATATTTAATAGCTATTAATAAAATAACTTGTATTCATCTGATAAATCAGCTGGTTTTATACTCCGTTATGATAGATATATATTTGCGTTTCACGTATAGTAGTAAAGTATTTTGATAGTGATGTTTATGAGTATATATAAAGGTCTTGAAGACGGCATAGTTCAATGCATTGATAGAGTTTTAAATTATCTTAGATCAGATAGGATATCAAGTAACATTATAGGTTTCAATTTATTTGGAGATACAACAAAAGAGTTCGATGTTATAGCAGAGGATATTCTAACTAGTTGTATTGTTGATCAACTATCTGATGTTATTATTGTTGGTGAAGAAAGAGGTGTTAGAATTTACGGTAGCGGTAAGTGGATTGCTATAATAGATCCTGTTGATGGAAGCAACAATTTTGATGCTGATATACCTTGGTCATCTATTTCTATAGCTATAGCTAGAAAAGAAAATGGCTCATCAACACTAAGAAATGTTGTATTTGCTGTTGTTGCTGAAGTTTTTAGAAATAGGATGTACATCTATAGAGATGGATATGTAGATATTAAAGGTGGTAAAATCTCTAGAAAAGAATACCCTAAACCAATATTGCTAGGCTATTTTGAGTCTCCAGAATCCTATAAACCAATAGAAAAATATATATCAATAAGGGGAAAAATTGCGTTAAGATCCCTAGGTAGCGCAGCTCTAGACATAGTATATGTAGGTCTTGGAGCTGCTGAAGGATTCATCGACATGAGATCAAAACTGAGAAACATAGATGTAGCTGCAGCCTTAAAAATAGCTACGACATTAGGTGCAGAGACATATATATGCGATTTTAATGATGTTAATAAAATACCTCTTGAAAAACCTGTTAAAATAAGATGTATAATTGTTGGATATAACTCTACATATTTATCTAAACTATTAGAAGCATCATTATAAAGCATATAAGATTTTATAAACAAAAATATAATACTAAATAAATTGAAAGAATTAATATAACAGATGTAAACAGCTATGTTCTTTCTTTTATATAAATTTTCATAATAGATTGTTAAGCTTTAAACGAGTGTTATAGATATACCTAATATATACAGATATATACGAACTACATATAAGAGTTTTAACATATATACAGAGTTCGTGGTGAGAAATATGTTAAAACCCAACATATCTAGCCTTAAAAATGTAATCAGTAAGGAAATAAAAGCATTAGCAAGTGTATTTAATGGCAGTAATAGTGGAGATAATAAAGCTAAAGACGTTAGAGAAGAGACAAAGATACTGCTTTTATCTAGTAATAGAAAAAGAAAGAACTCTATAGAATGCTACTTTATATCGATAAACGGCTCTATATGCTATGAGTTTAGAGAAGATGGTACTATAAAAATACTTTAGTATTTGAATTAAATAAAAATAATAACAATTTGTTTAAGAAATAAGCTTATTTAAATATTTTTTCAATTTCTTTCCTAAATTTTGATATTATTTTTGCATAGGAATTGCTCTCTATAGTTTTCCTACCTATAATAAAGCCTGAAGAAGTATATTTTGAGTCTATATAGAATAGTATGTATAGAGGTTCAGCTATTGTTGTAGGTGCTCTATAGCTTTCCTCAATACCTTTTATACATAATGATTTTAAAGCAGATTTTACTGATTCTATAGCTATTCTTTTCCCAGCTTCTTTTACCCTTTCAGCGGGTATTACATATCTTCGTGTTCTTAAAAATACCCTCATTTTAATCTCTATATCCTCATATTCTGTGAGCTTATCTATAAGGTTGTATAGCCTTGTATACTCCCCTCTAAATATTTCGTTGCTAATTTCATTCAATTCATTAACTATATTAACACTATTACAGCCTTCTACATTAACCCTTTGAGCCTCTAAAGGTGGGTCTTCTACTATCTTTACATTCTTTGGAGCTTTTTTCAAAAGTAATATACTTAGATATGGGTTATCTATATATGATCTAAGAATACAATCGAAGATGAAAATATCTTTAGGTTTACATTCAGGGAATTTTACAAGTAGACATGGTATCCAATATACATTGAATTCCTTCCCTATTCTGCTCAACATACTTTTTTCTACATATATATATCTATACATCTACATCACTCTAAATTAAATACAGACTTTAGCTACTTCATATAGACGCTAGCTTAAAGTTAATCTTTGTCTAAACTCCTTAAAATCTCTATATTCTTAGCCTCACTTTCATCTATAGCTATAGTCGATATCCATGCTTCAAGAATCTCCTTAGCTAGATATGTAGTCACTAATCTACCACTCAACACAAGAACATTAGCATCATTCCAAAGCCTTGCACCTCTAGCTGTCCCTGGATCGTTACACAAAGCAGCTCTAACGCCTTTAACCTTGTTAGCAGCTATAGAGACTCCAGTACCGGTATAGCATATAGCAATACCCCAATCCACTTCACCACTAGCCACAAGTTTTCCAACCTCATAGCCAACTATAGGCCAAGGCTCTGTCTTACCGGTTTTAGCCGCACCTATAGTAATAACCTCGAAACCTCTCTCCCTAAGATACTCAATAACAGTATTTACAATTGGATAAATATCATCTGAACCTACAACAACTTTTCTACCTGGAAACACCATATTTGCAACACCATAGAACTTTATTTAAATTTAATAATTTTTGCTGTATTTAAAAATAAATGCTCCTAAAACTTATCATATATAATTTGGAATTTATAGAAATATTTCTATAGTTCTGTTAATTTGATACATATATTGGTTTATATCTTCTACCAACATTAATATAGATAATCTTATAATTTTATTGTTTTATGAATAGATAATTCATTATCTAGAATATGCACTATTTTGCTTGAATCAAAGCTGTATAGACTCCACCTGTAGATGTATAGATCTTAACTTGGTATATCATACCACTAACATAATCCTTTGATAACATAATTGATATAACCTTTTCAGTATTTGGGTTAATAATAATTGGCGCCATATAGTTTCCTCTATTAAATCTTGAGGAGCTATCTATATTTTCAAATCCAACTATTTCAACTGCTTGTATAGCTATACCTACAGAACTTGGATTCTTTACATGTAGATATAGTATCTTGTTAGAACTATCAATATAGCTATCATGCAATATTTGTATAGGCTCTACTCTAAATATATCGGTTAAACTTGTTATCCACTGTAAAATAGGAAAGCTTATAGCAATGGTTACTGATAACAGTATTATTGTGGCTAAAAATGTTAGTTTTTCATCAGCCACAGCATTTTCCCAAGATATAAATTTGTTTAGAAAAATTAATATGTTTTTCCCTAGAGACAACCAAAACTATTTCTATGCTACTTTAATACCATGTTACAAGTAATTAATTCTATGTAGCATTATCATTAAAATTAACAATTCTATTCAAGTTCTATTTCAAATTTCTACGTACTAATGTTAATGCCCATTCCGAGGAAATTTTAGATGCAAACAACATTGTTAGCTTCGATGCCATTGCAACATCATTTAAATTAACAACCTCTGTTGGTGAATGTATATATCTTGTTGGTATAGATATTGTTGCAGCTGGTACACCCTCTTTATTTAATGCTATTATTGTAGCATCTGTTGTTCCTCCATGGAGTACCTCGAGCTGATATGGAATCCCATACTGCTTTGCAATCTCTATAAGCTTCTCTCTAATAGCTGGATGAGCTATAAGGCCAGAGGCTGCTCTTCCATCAACCACTTTTATAGCTGGGCCTTTACCAAGTTGTGTAATCCAGTCTTGTTCTGGTACACCAGCAACATCACTCGCTATTGTAACATCTATTGCAAGAGCTAGGTGTGGGGTTATAGAGTATGCAGCTACTCTTGCACCTTTTAAACCAACCTCTTCTTGAACAGTTGCAACAGCATATACATCAACATCATTATTATCAATTGCTTTAAAGGCTTCTATCATAGCAGCAACACCAACTCTATCATCTAATGCTTTACCAACAACTATATCCGATGAATTCAACGAATTGAAGTCTCTTTCAAACACCGCTATGCTTCCAATTGTAACACCTAGTTTCTCAGCCTCTGCTCTACTACCAACACCTATGTCTATATATAGATCCTTTCCCTCTGGAATCTGCTTCATTTCTTCAGGTTTCATTATATGTGGAGGCTTTGAACCTATAACCCCTCTAACAACATTGCCACTCAATGTTTTTATAACAACTCTTTGTCCAAGCAATGTACGCTCAGATATACCTCCAATTGGCTGAAATCTTAGAAAACCTTTATCATCTATATAGCTAATAATAAGCCCTATCTCATCCATATGTGCAGCAATCATAAGCCTTGCCGCACCTTTGGACCCCTTTTTAACAGCTATAACATTTCCTAGAGCATCTATCCATAAAGAATCAGCGTAACCTTTAAGCTCATCTACAACAACATCTCTTACAGAATCTTCAAAACCTGAGGGCCCTATAGCCTCTGTAAGCTTTTTCAATAAATTATATAGAGATTCCTTTTTAATTTCATACATAGTATTTAACCCCCATAACAAGTTTGATATAGTTTTCTACTAATACTAAAATAAAAACTTTTCTAGATCTGTAAATGGACTATAATAGGTATTATTACAGGTATTATAAGTGTTAATATAAATCCATGGATAAAAGCAATCATAGCTATTGCATTGTTTGTGACCTTGGATATAACAGGCAATGTTGTATCCATAGTTGTTGCACCACCAATTGTTATAGCTTCAATAGGATATTTTCTAGATAGAAGTGGATATATAATAAATGTAGCTACCTCTCTAAACATATTTACAGTGAATCCTAAGAAAGCAAAATATCTATTGATTGTAGCTAAATAAGACCCTGTAAACGTGTAAAACCCCATTCCAAGAGCTATAGCTGTGTACATCCTTATATCGCTATTCAATATTATTGCTGCAAGCAAACCCCCTGCTATAGACCCTAATATAGTAGATATAATCACTTTTATTGATATATCTATATGGTTTATCAAATCTTTAAAAGAGTTAACTGTATTAACTATAGAGATGGTAATTAATGATAAAAGTATATATACAAGCAGTTCTATTGTTTTAGATAACATAAATATAGATAAATTATTGAGATAAAACAAAACACCTATTCCAAGCCCTATAACAAATATTATAACTATCATAAAAATTGTTTTCATTTACCTCTACCAACTCTTGTAATTAATAAAGCTATGCAAAAACCTATAGCAATAGGTAGAATAGTTAAAAATGTAAGCTCTATGGCAATTATATAGATTGTCTGTATCCCTATCTCAAAAAATTTTTCTGTAATGGTATAGCCAGCTACAATACCTATTAATAGAACAAGAATCGGTATTATTAATGTCATAGTATAGTTAACAAATCTATTTATATTCATCTTCTTAAGTCTGAGAAGAAAACCTATAAGGAAACCGATAGCGATGGAGATGTAGATTATATAGCTTCACCTCTACCAAGCTTTATTACTCTGCCCTCAAACCGAGCTTTCTTTAATTTTCTTCACAACACATATATTCTCAATTGATGTATATGGGTATTGCCCTTCTTCATCTTTTTCATAAGCTTTAACCATATCCCATATATTGAGAAGAGCTAGAGATACAGCGGTTAGTGCTTCCATCTCCACACCTGTTCTCTCACGAGCTTTAACTAAAACCTCTACACAAACCTTATTATTATCTTCAATCCATATTCTTGGCTTTACAAAATCTATTCTTATTGTATGGCAAAATGGAAGTAGCAAAGAGGTATTCTTAGCTGCATGCAATGCAACTAAACTTGAAGCAGCAAAAACATCGCCTTTCTCAATAGCCCCACTTCTTATTCTATCAACAGTTTCTTTTCTAAGCCTTATACATCCCTTTGCAACAGCCTCTCTATACACATCAATTTTGCTACTAATATCAACCATCTTCATTTCCAAGACAAAACACCATATGGAGTTATGTAATTATATACAGATAAAAATTTTATCTATTATTGTCATAAACTATAAGAAGTTGTAGATTGTTGTGACTGCTAAGATGTTTAAAGATATCTAACATGTTTATCAATTATAAATATTTTAACTCGACTCATCATATGTATTTAGCTCTTCTCAGTATTTCTAATAGAGCAAAACATTTCATTAACATATCTACATCTTTGTTTCTAAAAGATCTCATAGCACTCATCATTCTATCTAGATATGGCTACAAGGTTAGAAGCATTGTTGAGTTTCCCAGTATCTTTAGGAAGCAATAAATCCATCTATAAAATCCTGGTTTATATTTCAAGAAATTTAAATTACTTGTCTTGAAAATAATTCTTAAAATTTAAAAGTAAACACTTAATAATATCAGCTATATAGGTGGTTTTATGGAGGGTAAAGTATTTGAATGCATTATAGAAGATAGAATAGCAAAGGATATAAAACTCTATAGAGATTTTATTGAAATCCCATTTAAGGTTGTTGATAATGTTGATATACTTTTTATAGAGTTTATTTATAGTGACCTTGAATGTAGACTTGGTCTAGGTATTGTTGATCCTACAGAATCTTTAAGGGGATGGAGTGCTGAAAGAAGGCAGAGGATATATATTGCCAGAGGTACCGCAACCCCTGGATATGTTGCAGGTGATATTGTATCTGGGGTATGGAAAGCCCTTGTGAGGCTTGATAATATAGCTGATGTTGGCTGTGGCTATAGGCTTAGAGTAACCGGTTATAAAACTGTGCTAGGCGATACAAAATTTGATGATGTACACAAAATACTTTCTTATTTAACTAAAAACACAAATTTATTAGAGATTGTAAAAAACTATTTTGAAATTATCTCAATAATGAATTACACATATCCATGTAGAGATTACTTCAAAGGCTATAAAGCTTCAAAGAACTCTAGCAACGGTTCTATGTGGTGTAAAGGCGATCTACATATACATACAATTCATAGCGATGGAAGAAACACTATATGTGAAGTAATTGCATTGGCTAGAGGTAGAGGTTTAGATTTTATAGCACTAACAGACCACAATACAATTAGCCAGAATAAAGAGTTTATAGAGATAAATAGTAGCTATGAAGATTTTTTAGTTATTCCTGGGATGGAGATAACTACATTCTATGGACATATAAATGTATTTAATATTGATAGATATATAGATTTTAGAAGAAAAAGCAGAGAAGATTTTAAAAACCTTATAGAAGAGGTTCATAGCAATGGAGGTATAGTTTCTGTTAACCACCCTGATATATCTAGAGAGCCAATGTGTAGAGATTGCCCATTTAGATATAGAGATATAGATGGTTTTGATGCTATTGAGGTTTGGAATGGTCCGTGGCATATATTAAATAGTGAGTCTATTTCTTGGTGGCATAACTTACTTATAAAAGGATATAAAGTCACTGCCATTGGCGGGAGTGACTATCATGGTGTTGATCTAACAAGAATAGGTGAGCCAACAACATGGATATATATAAATAGCCTTAGCACTGAAAACGTTTTAAAGAGTATAAAAATGGGTAGAGCATATATAACATATATACCTGATGAACCTATTATAGATGTAAAGGCTGTTGATAGCGATGGTAACACCTATATATTTGGTGATGAAATTAAAGCGTCAACTAATGGATATATAGAGCTTATTATAGATATCAAAAAAGCTAAGGGTTCTACACTTAGAATTATAACAGAAAACAACATATATAAAAATGTAGACATAACTAACAATGAATTTAAACATAAAGAAAGGATAAAGGCTAAAGATGTTAGATTTATAAGAATTGAAATTGGTAGATATAGCGATCCATATAGGCTTATCCCATATAATTCTGATGACTTATTAGCATTAACCAATCCATTCTATATAAAGCAATACAATTTATAAGCTTTAAATATAAGCAATTAAATCAAGCGATACAATATAAAATCAAAACATTATTTTAATTTAATTTTATAAAGCAATGAAGAATATATTTCCAATTAATATGCTTAGTAAACACCACATTTCTTAACAGCTTCTACAGCAGCCCAAATATTCTCAATTTTTGTAGCTTGGGGTAAAGGTGCTCCTCCACCCATCATCATAAAACCTCCTGGCTCTTTAACATCATTTAAAAGCTTGCATATTTCCTCTTCTATTTTTTCCTTAGATGCATAGATATAGAGGCTTGGTGATATGCCAGCTCCTATTGGTAGATGATCTCCTAAAATCTTTCTCACCTGTCTTATATCAGCTCTTTCAAACCATGCAAAGATGCTTCCCTTGGGAAGCTCGAGCAAGTAGTGCACGAATGGTGTGAAGTCTCCTTCGAAGAATACAGATGGTATAGCATCTATGTTATGGGCTTCCAATAACAATCTCTTTAACCCTGGCCAGTAAAATTCTTCAAATAGTTTTGGAGGTAGCATCTCGTTTAGATGTAGAGCAAAGAAAACTAAGACGACTCTTGTGCCAAAGACTTTCTCAGCATCTTCAGGCCTTGGTGTGGTAGTTCTAAGTAACTTCACAAGGATTGGTATTAGGGCATCTATCGCTATATGTATCTCTTCTGGATGTCTTCTAAGATCTAGCATAGTGTGTGTTGGATGCCTTAACCCATCAGCTATGAAGTCTAGTGGTGCATAACCAAAACCCATGGGAAACATAGGCCAACCTCTATTAACTGTTTCAACACTTATTCTCATCATAATATCATTAAATCTCGTCATATCCTCACCTAACTTAATCAATGTAGCATAGGCCTCTGGAGAACTAGGTTTTGAAAGAGCTTCAAACATTCTTGGAACAATAACCTCAGCCATAAACCCTATAGGATCTTTAGCAAGCTTCCTGTATTCCTCAACCTCAATAAACTTACCACCAATATACTGTGGATGATAATTAGGTGGAAGCTCGGCGCTAGGCCACCTAGAGACCCTATCCTTTAAAATCCTATGAGTTTTGCCCGTTAATAATATTGTAAAAGGTCCTGGGATATAGTCCATTAAAACAAAGGGCAGTACAGGCATGCCAATAGTCAAATTGAAAAGTCCAAATGGTGGTGTGTCAACACCATCAACATTAAAGTCTTCTAGCCATTTCAAACCCACCTTATACATAACCTCATAATTTGTTGTTGCTTCAGCAACAGTATAACCAGCGTAATTAGCTGTTAAAACAGCATCTGGAAAGAATGAGAATGGTACTCTATCTGGCTTCTTATTTTGATAAACCTTTTCCACTCTATTTTTTCTCTCCTTTAATAATTGTTTAGAATTAAATTTAATTCTTAACATAAGATTGCCCATATATTTAAATTTATATTAAGCATAGATAGAAAAGGATATGATACGAAAATAAAAAAATATTCTTCTTTTTACACTTTTGGTAAACCAAACATCATTATTCCTCCAATAAGCTCTATTGTTGCTGCAATTAATATTGTTGTTGCAAGGCCTTGTGAAGCTATTAGTGCTCCTGCGGTAAATCCTCCTATTATCGATGCTATAGATATAGCTATAAATATTGTTGTTATTGCTACAGAAACAAGTTCTGGTCTAACACTTCTCGATGCTACATAGCTTGTTCCAGGCATTCCTACAACTCCAAAGAATGTTACCAACCAGAATAATATTATATATCCCCACATAATTCCTAGAGCTGGATACATTATATATGTGACTATAGCTGATGCAAGTATAGCCATTGTCAGTGTCTTTCTACCACCAAGTCTATCTACTATAGGTCCCCATATATACGTACCGATACCAAGCATTATTGAAGCTACACCCATAGCTAGTGAAAATACTTCTGGAGGAGCTTTATATATAACGCTAAGAACTAGTGATAGCGATGGATACATAAGATTCCATCCAATTAGATATATACATATAGCTATAGCTGTCCAATACACCCCTCTAGCTTTAAAAGCCGTAGCTAAATCAGAGCCCTTCATAGCTGGGAATTGGACTCTAGGAACTTTAACTGGTAATAATAAAAGTAGTGCTAGAAGTGCTAATAATGCTGCAAGAAGATAAAGCCCTGAATATCCCCCTACATAGCCAAGTATACCTCCTGCAAAGATTTGAGATACACCCATGCCAAGCATCATAGACCCTGCAAGAATGCCTAGAACAGTACCTCTTATTCTTTCTGGAGCTACAAGAATGCCCATCGCCATGAACAGAGATCCAAATGCGAATACTATACCACTTATAGCTCTATAGACTGCCATCTCAATCCAGCTACGAGCTATGGCAAGTAAAGCATTGAATATAACACCTAATATAAGCCCTATAGCTACAATCTCTTTTCTTCTACCAGTTTTATCAGCATAAATACCAACAGGTAGAAGAATGATTACTGACACAATTGATGGAAGAGCCATAACCATAGCTGTAGCTATGGCCTCGGGTGCTCCTAGCTCTAAGGCATGCACAACTATTGTTGGGCCATAGATTCCAAAACCAGCTCCTGACAATATAGCTGATAGTGCTAGAAGTATTACCGGTAATAGAGAAGTTCTCTGGTTAGAGGATGTGTAAGACATATCAGTACACCCCATATTTAAGTGCTGCATTGATATATGCTTTTACATTAGCTATAGGTGTTCCAGCTGGTAATTCATTTACTCCAAGTGATAACATGAATCCTCCTTCAGGCTTTATTTTACTTAATAAATTCTTTATATATTCATCAATCTTCTCTGGAGTACCACCAGCGACAAGAGATACTGGAACCCCTCCCATAACCGTTGTATGTCCCTTTAACTTCTCCCAAACTTTTATAAAGTCTCTTGGTCTTTCAAACCACGCTATACCCCAGCCTTTTGGAAGCTCAAGTATTGTTTCAACATGTGGTAAATGATCTCCCTCAAAGAATATAAACCCTTTATAACCTTTTGCAACAAGTGTTTCAATGATTTTCTTTAGATATGGCCAATAAAATTCATTATATAACTTAGGAGGCAACATTTCATTTAGATGTAGTGGTATAAAGAATTGTGTTAGTGGCGGTGCTGGGGGTATGGCTGTAGCAACCTTAATTATAGGCTCTACAAGCGATTCGCATGCCATCTTAAATTCTTCTGGATATCTCCTCATATCAATCATTGCTCCTGTTGGATGACGTAGGAAGTCCCCTATGATATCTGCAGGGGTATAGGCATTTGTCATAGGAAAAGCAACATTGCCTCTCTTCATAAGCTCTCCAAATAGCTGCATTTGAAATGATCCTATTTTCTGCATTGTCATACCTACTCTTATCCAAGCACCATTCCATTGAGAAGTACCTGGTGTCCCCAGCCCTGGACATACCCTTGGCAAAATTATATTATGGATAAACTCTATAGGGTTATCTATAAACTTCTTATATTCTTCAGGCTTCATAAACTCTCCTCCTCTAAACTGCGGATGCATATCAACCCTCAACTCTCTACCAGGCCATTGAGACCATCTATCCTTTAAAATATCATGTACAGGCCCTGTTAGAAATCTAATAATATTTGAGAAATCTGGAAAATCTGCAAAAGCTAACGCAAATACAAAGCCTTCTAGCATCATTGGTGCAAATACTATACCCCAATCACTTGGAAAATCATGTACAAACTTAAATACTGCTGAAGGAATCTTGTCTAACTCGTATGATAAATCATACCATGTAATCCCAGTATAGCTACAGAGAAAGTCTCCAGCAACACCAGCCACAGGAACTCTATCAGGTACTTTTAGCTCCACAATCCTTAGAAATCTCTCTGCTTTTTCTTTTGCAACTATATCTGGTTCTTTCTCATGTCTCTCTATCCATTCATCTATTGGTTGTTTAGACATTTTCTTCACCTCTTCTTCTTTTCCTCTATCCATTTAAGCATTATTCTAATTCCTTCTGCTGCGCTATTTGTCCATGCATCTGCATCTACATATTGACATGCATATTGATCAACCCTACCACCACCAATAATAACCTTAACCTTATCTCTTAAACCTGCTTGTTTAATTGCATCAACTGTTTTCTTCATAGACTCTATGCCAACTGTTATAAGACATGACATACCAACAATATCAGGATTATGCTTTTGAATAGCTTCAACAAATTTATCTGGAGATACATCAACACCTAGATCTATTACTTCAAATCCTGCTGCCTCAGCCATTGTTACAACAATGTTTTTTCCAATGTCATGTATATCGCCTTCAACAGTACCAATAACAAATCTACCTATAGGTTCTCTAACCCTTCCAAGCTCTCTAAGCTTAGGTCTAACAATATCAGATACCTCTTTAAGAATCTCACCAGCCATAACCAAATCAGCTATAAAGAACTCGCCCCTCTCATATTTCTCACCAATAACATTAGCAGCTTTAGTCAAATCATCCAATATCTTAAGAGGATCTTCACCACCTTCTAAACGCCTCTTAGTTAACTCAACAGCTTTATACTCATCCAAATCCACAACAACTTTCACAAACTCTTCAGACAAAGACATTAGATACACCCACTTAAATACTCTAACAACATAGATTAAAATATTTTTTTCATTGAAACCATATGGTTTAGCTATCCATATATCAAAAACCATTCAATTTAAATAAAATAAAAATATACATAGACAAAACAACTAATAATTGTAGAAAAGCTTAAAAGTAATTAATAAGTTTTCATTAAAACGATGAATATGTTTGATTATATTATTTGGATCGTTATTTACCATGTAGATCTATATTCTCTTTAATAACATCTCTTAATGCACTTTAATATTTCTAGGTTCTAGATATTTCCCATTTTTTATCTCTTCAATGCTGTAAGAGATGAGGGTTCTTTAAAAATTAAACAAACTTAGTGATGCTTTCTAAAGGTAAATAATAGATAGATGGTTTATAACTATATTTGGTTTTATTTATCAAAGTTTTTTAAATATCTCTATTAATTTGTTTTAAATGTTGGTGTGGGATTTGAGTTTTATAAGAAATAGGTCTGTATTAGAGAGGGATGAGCTACATAGAGTAGCTCTAGATGTTGTTGAATATGCTTTAGAGTCTTCAGATCCCTATAAAGCTGTTTTATCATCTATTAGAATAGTTGGTGATAGAATTTATGTAAAGGGTGTAGAGGTTGATGCTAGAGAAAGGTTTCATGTTATAGGTTTTGGAAAAGCATCTAGAAGGATGGCTCTTGCCCTAAATAATGTTTTAGGTAGTAGAATTGTTGGTGGTGTAGTTATATCACCTGAGGATACTGGGTCTATAGGCTCTATAGAAATTGTTAAGGGCGATCATCCTATACCTAAAGAAAATACATTAAAATCATCTCAAAAAATACTGGAGTATATTCAAGACAATGTACATGAAGATGATATATTGTTTGTTTTGATTTCTGGTGGTGGTTCTGCACTTTTCGAGGTTCCTGAAGATAACATATCTATAGATGATATTGGTAAAGTTGCTAGAGAGCTTATGAAGAGAGGCGCTGATATATTTGAGCTTAATGCTGTTAGAAAGAGATTTTCAAGAGTTAAAGGAGGTAAACTACTTAAATTGGTAAAAGCTAAGAAAGTATTTTCTCTAATCATAAGTGATGTTATTGGAGATAGACTAGATACTATTGCCTCTGGACCTACAGCACCTGATGAAACAACATATAGAGATGTATACAACATTTTAAATCGTCGAGGACTATGGAATGAGATACCAGAAAATATGAAAAAAATTATAGAGCTAGGATTAAAGGGAGAGATACCAGATACACCTAAACCAGGAGACCCTGTATTTTCAAAAGTTCACAACATTATAATAGCTAGCAATGCAATAGCACTAGAGTCTATGGCTAAAAAAGTAAAGGAACATGGGTTTAAACCATTAATATTAACATCTATGATTGAAGGTGAGGCAAAAGAAGTTGGAAAGGTATTGGCATCAATAATAAAAAACATTGTGTTGTATTCTAAACCTATAGAGAAACCAGCTGCAATTTTAGCTGGTGGAGAAACAGTAGTTACTGTAAAGGGAAATGGTATAGGTGGTAGAAATCAAGAGCTTTGCCTATCTCTAGCAATATCTATAAAGAACCTGGAAGCTGTTGCGATATGCATGGGAACTGATGGAATAGATGGGATAAGCCCTGCAGCTGGCGCTATAGTAAGTGGAGATACTATTGATGAAGGCTATAGTATAGAGCTAGATCCAATAAAATATCTAGAAAATAATGATAGCTATACCTATTTTTCAAAAATTAATAGAGCGATAATAACAGGGTATACAGGTACAAATGTAAACGATATATTTATAGCATTAGTAAGATAAAACACCGAATACAAATAGCTAGACATTGCATTAATCAATTTTTACTAAATATAATAACTTTATCTATAAAATAGCTCTTAATCAAATAAATATCTTTTATTTTATAGATATGGCTTTAAACCTTTTCGCTACAACTATAGATATGATTCCCAGCACTACTGAAAAAATAACTACTATAATAATGGGGATTAACTGAAGTATTAAATTTTCATTTCTTTGCATATATAGATAATCTATAGCTGATATATTTACCGAGTATACACTCCATGCTTCATTCAATAGCTCTTTCACTATATCTTTATACTCTGAAGCTGCAATATATAGGTTATTTCTATTTCTTTCCATTCTTCCTGTCCATAAAATCCATGGAGAATTTGTAGATATTGTTATGTTTGCAAGAATATCTAGATCTTTATTAAATAGTAATAGATTATTCATAGCTATGTATGGCGGCACTATAATTCTTGAACCAAATGCAGCTATTCTATCCTTGTCAATATAAGTTATTCTAAAAATTATATAATTTTTCAATTCTTGTAGCTTTAAAACATTGCCATTATAATCTATCTTTAAAATACCCATGGAGCCACCCACATAGGCATGTCTATCTAAATCAAATGTTAATGAATATGGATATCCTTTAACATTATCTATATTAATTGTTTTAACAGCAACAAGATTCTTATCAAGTATATCAATCTTAGTTATTTCGATATCTGTAGACTCGTCTACATATAGATAGAGCAGCCATAGAAAACCATCTAAATCCTCTGCTATCTTTGGTAAAGCATAGCTCCATCTCCAAGACAATGTAGTGTTAACCATATATACAGCTTCTAATGAATATAGATCTTTTGATCTCTTTTCAACCCTATATCCATTAAAATTAGAGCCATTTACAATACCCGAAACATAGATATATTCACCATCGCTATATATAGATGTAGCTATATCCATACCATTGAAAGGATTAGATAGAACCATTGAAACTATATTTAGCTCTTCATCAAAAGCTATAATGATCCATCCAAAATCATTGCCAGAAACATTTAAAGTTCCAACGGCATAAATATTATTATCAACAACAAAACAATCATATAATGTACCCATAGAACCTCTCCAAACCCTTAAAAGAGAACCCGAGGCTGCATCTCTAATCTCTGCTCTCATACTAGATACACCATCAATTTCATCAAAACCAAAAACATAGAGTTTATAGCTATATATGCAGAGAGCCAAAGCTACATCTCTACCAAGGCTATAATCATTTACAACAACCCATTGAAAAATACTTGAAAGAGATAATAGAAACATAATATATGTTGCAATACCCATCAATAAACACCTGTATTAATTCATTATATAAAGACATTATAAATATATCTTAAAATGTCTTAAACATGTTAATGTAGATAATAGCATAGATTGCAAGTTATTCTTAGCAGTTATATTTTCATTTAATTTTTACTGAATCTTCTATTCTAGACATCTTATTTTCAGAGAGATTAAAATACTATACAACAAGAAATTCATAACATTCCCTTAATATTAACGGCTTAAAATTAGGGTATTTAAACGGGGATACCCGGAATTTAGAGACTTAAAAGCTTGTCTATTATTTTTATCAGAAGGTCTTTGTCTATATAATAAAAATACTTATCCTCTAACGCTAGTCTCATTACATCTCCATGTATTTCAAATAATTTTCTAACACATTCTATATCTTCTGCACATTCTTTTGGGTCAATATAAAGAAAATTCTCTAGCCATGTAAAGATCAACTTAGCTAATATACTATCATCGGTTATACAAAGAACTCTTCTTTCTTTACAGATTTCTTTAGCAAGGGTATTTAGAGTTTCATTTCGAATTGTGTAGCACATCCAACCTCATCTAAAATATATTTTCTAAACTGTTCAATATATTTTTGGTTTTGTAGCCTCTCATACATTAATTGAATTAGTAGGAATTAGAATTCGTTGAACGAATCTAAATATTTTACTAGGTTTAACATGTTATAGGCTATATCCCTTAAAAACTCTACTTCATTACTGTTTTTATATATATTAAGATATATAGATGCCTCTATAGGTACTTCATCAATATATTTATTTATGATGTTTATGAACCCATCATCAGCTATATAGATTATTGGTTCTACAGGTACCTTCCACATCCTATTTTTCTCTACATTTAGAAGAGCTTCAATAATTTCTCTATCCTGTGCATCTTCCTTTAAATTAATCAAAGCAGCATAATGCGTATCTATATAGTGTACAGCTATATACGCTATTATCTTTCCATTTTTTCTACAAATAAGCATTGCATATTCAGATGAATCGAGAAGAACTGTGTGTCCATATTCATAAACATCTATATCGAATTTTCTTAAATATGAAATAAACATATCTAGGTTGTTTACATAAATAAATGAGAGTACTGCCATATAGACCACTATGATATAGATACACCAAGTGTGAATAAATAGCTTAGGTTTCAACAATATTCATAAATACTATATTTGTATTAAAGTATTATATTAACTATATGAGGTGTAAATCTTGAGATATGTATCTCCATCTATATGTGGTGTTAAAGTCTCTGTAATATCTCTTGGCACATGGTATCTTCCTAGATCTAGTGAAAAGGATGAATATGGGATATATAAAGTTGATGTTGATGAAACTAAGAAACTAATTAGATATGCTTATGACGCTGGTGTAAATTTCATAGATACTGCTAATAGATATCATGGCGCAGTATCCCCTGTTCCTTTAACACATGTTGGTTACGCTGAGAAGCTTATTGGTAAAATTATATCTGAGTTGAATTTGGAAAGGGAATCTCTTGTGGTAGCTACTAAAGTTGCTGGTGAGATGGCTAGCTGGCCAAATGGCTCAGGACTTAGCAGGAAACATATTTTGTGGCAGGTTAAGGAAAGCTTGAAGAGGCTTCAAATGGAATATATCGATGTATATTATGCACATAGATTTGACCCTGAGGTTCCAAAAAGAGAAACAATATCGACTTTTAATGACCTTGTTAGATATGGATATATAAGATATATAGGTATGAGTAACATACCTGCACATGAACTTATAGAATATCAGATGATTGCAGATAGATATGGATATGAACCCATATCATTTTTGCAATATAGATATAATTGGCTTGATAGAGACATAGAGAAGGATATAATACCAATTGCAAAAAGATTTGGAATGGCTCTAGCAGTATATTCTCCACTTGCCCAAGGATTGTTAACAGGGAAATATATAGATATTTCAAAAAAGCAGTGGGTTATACCACCTATGTCAAGAGGTGAAATATCGGAAGGTGTAAGAAAAATGTTTACAAATGAAAATCTAAATAAGCTTATACCATTTATAGAATTTGCAAAAAGTAAAGGAGCAACGGCAACACAGCTTGCAATAGCATGGATACTACATAGATCTGAACAAATAGAGGTTCCAATAATACCAATTGTAAGTGTATCAAACGTTAATCAACTTGAAGAAATACTGCATTCATTGGATATTAAATTAAGTAGTGATGATATGAAGTACCTAGATGAAATATTAAAAGTTGGTGAGGTAGGTCAATAATATACCATAAAACTCTGATACAACTATTATAATATTTTTAAAGGTTGAATATTTAATTAATTTCTACTAGCTTATATTTTATGAGGATAAAAATGTTAAAGATAACAAAGATGTTTTTAATTATTGTTATTTTAAGCTTTATGGGAGGACTTTTCAAAGTTTTAGGAAGCTTCATAGGAGGCTCTAAGTCGGTATTTGTAGATGCTCTTACCTCTATTGCAAACACTTTAGCCATTATAGTAATGTATAGATTTTTCAATATAAGTATAGAGCCTCCTGATGAAGATCATCACTATGGACATTATAGAATAGAGCTTGGAGGACCTATATCAACTTTAATGCTGTATTCATTTACTGGAGGTATTATAATTGTTGATCTGTACAATGTATTTAATAAACCATACACAGTAAGCTTTCTAGCACCTGTGTTTGCATCAATAGGTCTTATACCATATGGTATAGCTATAGCTTTAGCTAAGTATATAGGTGGAATAGCCATATACTATGCGAGGTTTACAATTGTTGAGGTTATTGAGAGTATAACAACTATAGCTGTAGCTTCTGCAGGGGCTGTGATAAGCTATCTAATAGATTTTATAGGTGCCTTAGCGTTAACAGGTTATCTCTTTATAGAGCTTGTTAAAAGTTTTAAAGAGGTTTTAGATTATATAAGTGATGTTGCATCTAAAGAAATTGTTAGAGATTTAAAGAGCATTTTAAAAATTTATGGTATTGTTGCTGAAAGAATTAGGATTAGAAGGATTAGTGGAAATCTTTATCAAGGAGACATCGTGGTAAGACTTCCACAAAATATGAGTGTTGCAGAAGCTCATCAAATAATAGATTCTATAGAAAAAGATGTTAAAAATAAGCTAAATACAGAGATAGTAATACACATTGAACCAGAGCAGTAGAAAATTCCAATATTTAGATCTACTATAAACCTTATCTACACATTTTAGTATCGAGCTATCATAACACGTCAAAATTTAGAAACAATTTCAAAATTTACAATTATTAAAAATGTTTAGCTATTCTATTCTCAGATGCTTTAAAAATCAACATATAGAACACCATTAAAAATTTAGTAATGCAGTCATTACAAGTTATTATATTATCCTCTTTGTCTAAGTTTTATCCAAGGTCTATAACATAAAATATTCCATATATCGTTGATTATTCTATAATTGATTTTATTACTTAGGATCGTCTCTATGGAAAAACTTTGATAGTTTTTAGAGCTTTTTACATAGAGTACATCATCTTCATAAGCACATGTAAGTTTTTCTATAGCATCACGAAGTTTCTCGTTAATACTATCAAGTATTATTTCTTTATAGTTAAGATCTTCTAGCATTCTTCTAGATGGTATGTTGTCAAGCCTTGTTGTAGCTATATAGAGTTTGGCACCATATATATCCATCAACTCTTCTATGGATGCAACAATAATTTTACCAATACCTTGTCCCCTAAACCTCTGTTCCACGGCAACATAATATATTATTCCTATTGAGATTGGTTTTGTATCAACAATATAAAATACACCTACACCTTTAACAATATCTCCATCTCCACATACAACAGCTTTACATTTACCAATTTTTATACATGTGTAAGCATAATATGCATGAAACCATGAAAGTGATTTTTCAATCAACTCCTCTACAATATTTATACAATCAGAATTGCATTCTTTTACAAACATTTTACCACCTATTTAATTCTAATATTTTCACTTAGCTCTCTCTTTTATAATCCTCCATACTGTTAAATAATAGCAGGTAATTTTAGAGTGTTACCAGGGTAGATATATGTGCTTACACAAGCATTAGATATTGCGATAACAATATCTAAGTCGATTAAAGGTAAAGTAGATGAGATTCTAGCTGTAGATAATATAGCAAGGATTAAAAGTTTGTGGATACCATACAAAGGTTTTAGAAATCCATATCTTAGAAAACTTTCTATTGTAGCTATAGATAGTGGCTTTAATTATAGGGAATACAGGGGATATGCTTTATATGCTTTAAATGTTGTGTATGTTACTATTGATAATATTAAAGGAGAAGAAATAAATGGTTTTGTTGATATAGATGTTGTAAGCTGTAGCAATATAGAAAATGAATTATCTCTTCTCTCCGTAGCCATGGAAATAGAATCCATGGTTAAAGTCCTTAGTTTAGCTGATATTATTTTAATGGATGGAAGCCTCATAGCAGCATTCTCAAAGTTGAGAAAAGCTTCTTTAGAAGATAGCCATGACCTTCTAGAATCTAAAGGCATAGAATCTTCACATATTCTTAAAGAGTTGATATATGCGATATCTATACATCCAAGAAAAATAGTATTTATATCTAAAAACTCAAATGCAAAGGATGTTCTTGGTTTTGTAAAAGGAGATATATACTATTTTGAGAGATATACCGATGGATTACCAGGGTATTCAAAGCCTATTCAACTTACATATTCAAAACATCTAGGCATGGCAACAGCTACTAAAGTATTTAGACATGTTGTAAAGAATATAGCTGGTGTTGATATCTCTATAGCTGTATCCTATGTAAGATTTGAGCCCTTTTCAAGAATATATAGACTTGAGCTACCTATAGAACCAGGTGAAAACATTGATACTAGGATTAAGTATGTTTTAGATGTTCTCTCAGATCTTACCATATCAGGTTATCCATACCCATTAATGAGAGCTGATCAAATTGCTAGAGTGGGTTTAGAGGATATCAATAGAATATCAGGCATTCTTGGAATATCCTATGATCCATATGCTAGAGAGCCTCTATAAGGTTGAATAAAACATGGCTACTATCCAAAGAGAAAATACAGAAACGCTTAATCTGCAACTCGATGTAGTTGGATATATAGTTGGTGAATCAAAACCATATAGAGCTGATATCGTGGCGTTTAGACCGCTTGCTGTTGGCGAATATCTATATATGGAATACTACGACTATAAAGTTTTAGCAATGGTTAACACATCAATAACAGGAAGCCCTGTAATAACTAATAACATTATTGATCCAAGAGATATAGAGAGACTTGTTAAAACTATTAGATATGGTGAGAAAATATATTATTATAAAGGCATTATAAAAATTCTTGGAAGCTTCAATGGATCAAGCTCTAAACTTTATATGCCTCCTATACCACCACCTCCAGGAACAGAGGTATATAAAGCACCAAAAACAATACTTTCAAGAATTTTTAGCCCTGACGAAAAAGGATTTGTAAGAGTTGGAACTCTTCTAAGAGAAATGGATATAGAAGTAAAAATTAATATTAATAAAGTTGTTTCTCGGCATCTTGGAATACTTGCGATGACTGGTATGGGCAAAAGTAATCTAGTAGCTCTTATTGCTAAGAAGGTTGCTGAGCTTGGAGGAACTATAGTTATTTTTGATTATCATGGTGAATATACCTCTATGAAGCCATTGAATATAGTTACAAATATTGTTAAGCCTAAGATAAATCCGTTGAATCTAGATTTAGAGGAGATGGCAAGGCTTTTAAATATACCTAGGAACGCAACTAGACAAAGAATGGCTCTTAGAGAATGTCTTGAAAATATAGGTGAGAATAATTTCTTTATAATGCTTAAAAAATGTTTACAGAGCAAGATAGCTAAATATGATATATCTGCTCAAAAGGTTCTAGATGCTATTTCTGTGTATGAGAATTTCTTAAAGAGAATTCTCGATGAGGGTATAGAAGATGTAGTTAACAATATTGTTCTAGGTGCTGTAAATATTGTTGACTTAAGTGATTTACATTTAAATCAAGCAGATGCTATAGTCTCCCATTGGCTTAACAGAACATTAGAAGCTAGAAAGGTAGGTGTGTGGAGCAATGGTTCCCAGGGAATACCTTCGCCACTTCTAATAGTAATTGAAGAGGCACATGCATTTATATCAGCTGATAATGAAACAGCTACAAAAAGATGTGCTGGATCTATTGTTAGAGAAGGTAGGAAATTTGGCATAGGACTTATAGTTGTTTCTCAGAGACCTAGAGGTTTAGATCCAACTATATTAAGCCAGTTAGGTAACCTAGCTGTTTTAAGAATAGTTCATCCTGAAGATCAACAATATGTAGCTAAACACTGTGAGCCCATAACGCAAGACTTAGTTGAAGAGCTTCCAGGTTTAAATATTGGTGAAGCTATTCTTCTTGGTGAATGGGTAACAGTCCCTACTATAGCCAAGATAGATCTTGTAAAAGAAAAAATCTCTGGTGGGGATATAGATGCTGTTGCTTATTGGAGTAGGAATTTATTTAGCTAGAATTGAAAATCTTGAAATGTAAGCTTCTTCTTACTTTTAAGGAAGTCTACAGCCTCTAGCTCTTCACTAAGCACCTCTTCCTCAACTTTAATCTCTCTTAAACATCCAAGCTCCTTTAACTTTAAAAATACATTTCTAACTGATAGAAATACCTCATCTTCACTTTTAGCTCCTGTTATAACCATTTTACCACTACTAAATATAAGTAAAACTACATGTGGATCTGTCAATCTATATATAAGCCCTGGAAACTGTTCGGGTTCATACATAGTGTTTTCCAAAAGAAATGCTACCTTCTCAAGCATTATTTCTGCACCAAGATTTGCTGAAGCTACAATGTTTTGTATCTGTATCCTTGGCTTAGATGTTATAGGAACATCATATTTTATTAATGTTTTCACAATCTTTTTAACAGCTTTTATAAGATCGGGAGTACTTTTAGCCCCTGTTACAACCATTCTACCTGATCTAAATACCAGTGCTGTAACCTTTGGATTATCGAGTCGTAGTACTAGCCCTGGAAATTGATCTGGATCATATTCAACATTTGGTAATACTTTATCTAGGTAATCTAGATCTATTGTCTGCTCTATAGATACAGTAGCAACTATGTTTTCAACTTTTACCCCTATGTTAGGATTATTTAAATCAGCTAAGTATTTCTTATAAAATGCTTTATAGTAGGAATCAAGCGATTGAATAATCTCACACTCATATCTATATTTTAAATCTTTACACGATTTATAAAGGTATATATAAGCTTATTTATAAACTCTATTTATAACAGTTATGAAAATAGTTTGTTATAAAATTGAAAGTAAATCTTCTATAGCTGAGAGTATCGGCAACTCATAGACACCATCATTTTCAACTATAGCATAAGGCTTTGCATCACCTAGCAAAGCCTTCTCTTTTAAAATTGGCGAAAGATAACTTTCTGGAGATGTTGATACAGGGGTACCGCTTTGATAAAGTCCCGCTGCTGGTAATACCAATGCTTTTAAACCGTTTTTTAAGGGTGTTAATAAAAAACATGAAAACTTTATACTATAGCCAGTAGTAGGATCTTTTAATGATATGCTTGGATGTTCGTGTGCCATTACTATAAACTCGAAATTCTTGTTATCTAAAATATCTTTATGTCCATGTATGAAAACAATATTCTCTAATTCAAGCTTTTCATAGAGTTCAATACCATATCTCTTAGAAATAGAATATACAAATGTATCGTGGTTGCCTCTAACGAGTATTACTTTAGAAAACCTTTTTGTAGAATATGTAAAGAATTCATTTAAATCCTTAGACTCTCTTCTACCAAGTCTATCAAATAGATGTTTAACATCTCCAACAATTATAAGGGTTTCAGCTTTAACAATACTAAGGCTTTTCTCTATGTATTCTATAGCCTTCTTTAGTTGCATTCTAGGTAGATAGACACCTTTTTCAGCCATATACTCTTCAAACCCTAGATGGATATCTGCAATAGCAACGGCTTTGAACTTCTCTAGATAAATTGCAGGTATATCATATATAGCTGATATCCCTGGATAAAGTTCATATAACATTTTCTAGGCTCCTATTTTTAAAATGGTTTAAGAGATTTAAAGCTATATGCATAATAAAAATATTGTTAATGTATGTAAATCTTTTGCTTTGAACCATAGATTTAAAATTTATCTAGTTTATTGCTATACCATATATCGCAAGAGCATATTTATATTCAATTGTAACTGCTTTATTATTTATCTCTATGGTTACACCTTTCTCATCAAAGCTTAATACCTTTATCTTTGCCCCAATTCGTATTCCATATTTATAGATATCCTCAATAACTTCACCTCCAGCCGTACAAAGTATTCTAACTACTTTAACTATAGAATTATCTGGAAATTTTGTTAAAGGTTTTGACTCCAAGATTTCTTTAGAGGGTAATGCACCTGGAATTGGATTTCCATGTGGGCATGATGATGGCTTCCCAAGAAACTCGTATAATCTCTCGAAAAATTCCTCAGGTAGATGCTCCATCATATGAGCATATCTATGTGCTTTCACTGAATCCATATTTAAAGAGTTGACTAGAAAATACTCTGCTATTCTATGTTTCCTAACAATTTTTTCAGCCATTGCCCTACCTTTCTCAGATAACCTAGCACCTTTATAGGGTTCCCATATAATGAAGTTTCTTTCAGCTAATTTTGAAATCATCTTAGTTACAGTAGCGGGTTTTACACCAAGTTCATTGGTTAACATTGTTGTTTTTGCTTCTCCAAAAAGCTCTTCAAGTCTATATATAGCCATTAAATAGTCTTCCAATGCTCTTAAACTTTCGCCAACAACGTTTTTAACTATCATTTTCAATCACATATAATATGTTTAGACGCATCTAAGCTTATAAATTTTAGACAAGTCTAAATTTATATAATAGTGAGTATTATAATGAGTTGTACACATTGTCTTATCCGCAGAAATCGGAACTGTGTAGATTTAAAAAATCTGGAGAAAGAACTTAAAAAATGCAGCATTGTTGTATCTATTCTTGCACAGCCAAATGTTGGAAAATCAACGCTATTCACTAGGATAACAGGTGAAATCTCCCATATAGCTAACTTTCCTGGTACAACAGTTAGCATTAGAGTTGGAAAGACTACATATAAAGGTAGAGAGATATGCTTTATAGATCTTCCAGGAATATATGGACTTTCTGCTACAAGTATTGACGAGCTTATAGCTAGAGATGTCATAGCTAGAGATATATCGGATATATATCTAGTTCTTGTAGATCCTTTAAATCTTGAGAAAACATTATATTTAGCTCTACAAATCCTAGAGATAACCTCAAGAGTTATTATAGCTATAACAAAATGGGATATAGCACATTCAAAGGGTGTACATATTCACTTAGACGGCATCAGAAGAGTTCTTGGTGTGCCTATAGTTACTGTCTCAGGTATAACTGGTGAGGGGGTAAACAATCTTTTGAATTCTATAATAGCAGCTGTAGATAGCCATGCAACTCATCAAAGCAAACCTATAGAGATAGAGTATGGTGAGTTAGAGCCGTATATAGAAAGAATAGAATCAAAAATTATAAATAGGCAAATAGATAAAAACTATACAGCGAGATGGATTGCTATACGAGCTCTAGAAGATGACCCATTGGTTCTAGAGTACATTGCCAAGAACTTTGCTGATATCTATAGAGATGTTGAAGAAGCTAAAAAAGAAATTAAAGCAATATTTGGTAAGGAAGCTAGTGAAATAGCTATTGAAAAAAGATATAGATTTTGCGAAGAAATAGCTAAGACAACTTCTGTTAAAATAGATATGTATACACAACCTAGCTTAATTGATAGATTATTTCAGCATCCTGTAATAGGCTCTATAACAAGTATTTTACTGCTCTTCTCAGTATTTATAACGGCTTTTGCAATTAATACAGGTTTTCCATTAAATATAATATTATCACTACTGGGTTATAGCGACCTTGCTGAATTACTACAGGAATACTCGATAACTGGCATGGTGTCAAAGCTTTTTGAAATAGCATCCAATACAGTAAAAGAGATTTTAGCTTACAACACATTTATAGCAAGTTTCATTGCAGAAGGTATTATTGCTGGAGTTGGTACCGTGATGTCTTTTCTACCATTGATATTCCTTGTAATATTCCTTCAATCAGCTTTAGAAGACTCTGGACTCGGTCCTAGAATGGCTTCAGCTCTTCATAACCTATTTACAAAATTTGGTTTATCTGGTAGAGCTATATACCCGTTACTTATAGCTATAGGCTGTAATGTTCCCGCTGTACTTTCATCTAGATCAGCTATAGATGAAGCTGAAAGATTTGAAATCGCCTTAAATATCTCTTTTATACCATGCCAAGCTAGGCTCATAGTTCTCTTAGCATTTACATATGTACTTTTTAGAGGTAACCCTCTTCTCCAGGCATCAACAATAATAATTGTTTATATCACTGGAATAATACTATATCTCTTTATGTCTAAACTATCTAGGGTTATATTGTTTAAGAAAAAGGAAGAACCAGAACTACTACTAGAGATCCCACCTATACATAAACCAAGCATAAAGGTTATGATGTGGAATTCATGGGATCTCACAAAACATTTTCTCTATAAAGCAGGGGTTATAATCCTTATACTAAGTGTAGCTATGTGGATTCTACTTAGCTATGGACCTCAAGGATATACCCATGGTGATATATCTGCAAGCTATGGAGCATCTATCGGCAAATTAATAGCACCTCTATTTTTAACATTATATAGAGTTGATATGGAAACAGCATGGAAGTTAGGTCTATCATTAGCAGCAGGTTTTATAGCCAAAGAAGGCCTCATTTCATCATTGGCGGTAATGAGCGGTGTTGAAGAGAAGGAGGCTATAGAAATGCTAGGATTAACACCTATCCAAGGAATACCAATACTACTTTTATTTATGTTCTACATACCATGTATGGCAACAGTTGCCGCTATATATAATGAGATTAAGAGCTTTAAATATACTTTGTTAATAATAGTATATCTATTTACAATGGCATTGCTAATTTCATTAGCATCATATATAATTATAGACATGCTTATATGATCTGTTCAAATAATCTGTTTATTAAGATAGAGAAGTTAATGACACATTTTCTATTGTGTTTTATAAAGGATTATAGTTATTGATCTCTATTGTTTGACAAGAATATGGTACTAGAATCTTCAACTTAGCTATATCCACATCAATTGGTATTTCTATTGGCTGTGGATATAGATAGAAATGTATTAGAGTAAGAATCTCTACACCGCTTTTCAATGCAATCTCTATAGCATCTTTATATGTGCTATGACCATATCTATGTGCTTCCTCGCTATATCCAGAAGCTTCATGAATCAACATTTTGCATCCTTTTGCAAATTCGATGAGCCTGGAATTATATATAGTATCACCACTATATACAATACATATGTCATCAACATATATCTTAATAGATGCTGCTGGTATAGGATGTAGAGCCTCGATAAACTCAATCTCAAATTCGTTTCCAATAGAAATTTTAGATCCATAGTCTATAGCTTTAAAGTTTACTATATCTAAGACATTTAATGAACCAGAGATTTCTAGAAGCTTTTCTAAAGCTTTACCAACATCGGTAATAGAAAATATATTTATCTTTTCAAAACCTTTATGTTTAGCAATTTGAAGAATTGTCGGCAAACCGAGAAAATGATCTCCATGTCTATGAGAAATTATAACACCTTTAAACTTACTATCTATGTCAAGACCGCATCTTCTTAAAGATGCATAAACACCTTCACCAGCTTCTATAAGAATCCAATCATTGGATTTACTAAATATAGCAAACGATGTATAGTTAAGTATTGGATCTGATATCCATCCACCAACACCAAGAAAAGTTAATTTAGACGTAAGGAACACCTAAATAAATAATACAAATATGATGTTCGCATTGAATCATTTACAATATATGATGTTTATTAATTTTTAAGTATTATCTAAATCCTTAGCTATTATCTCAGCTACTTTTTTACCTGATAACAGCATTGAACTGAATATAGGACCCATTCTTGGAAGACCATACAAAGCTGCTACAGCCATTCCAGCTATATATAGTCCTGGTATAACTTTTCCAGTGTATTCAACAACAACATTTTCTGACAGTTCTGAATAAGCAGATTTTTCTCCTACTAATACTATTTTTGATTCAGGTAGTTTTCTAGCCACAATCTGTAGAACTTCAGCGTCATGACCTGTGGCATCAACTATAGCTTTACTTAATACAAAGAGAGGATCTACATGAAGACCAGACATTATCACTGAGCTCCATTGTATAACAACACCTTCTACTCTAAATGGATTATCTCTATATACAACATCTTCAATATGTATTCCATTAATAATCTTAGCTCCAGAGTTTATAGCACCTACAGCAAGCTTGGCCATAAGTTCTGTTGCATCAATGACATAAAGATTCTCTTCATCATCATAGGTATATCTAATGTTGAAGTCTTTTAATATTGGGATAGCATTTTCATCAACAACTATTTTATGGAGAAGCATACCACCTCCACCAATACCACCACCAAAGCTTAGTCTTCTCTCAAAGACAATAACTTTAAATCCCTTATCAGCTAAATACTTAGCAGCAGTCATGCCAGCAGGTCCAGCCCCAACAATAACAACATCTACACTGGATATGCCTAACCAATCCTTAGCAGTATGTCTCCAGATAGCTCTAGATATTCTCTCCTCAAGAGATCTCATAGCAGATCATAAATCTATAAATTAGGCTCAATATATAAGCTTTTGGAATTTAACAATATATAGAAATAATATAGAAATAAATATTAATATTAAAAATAGTGGTTTTAAATAGTGAATATTTATAGCTCTCTATTTTATGAGATATTTAAAAGAATTAAATAGATCTAATTGGCTTTTAGCCATGTAATAGGCTTTATATAGTCTTTGCCTCCTGCTTCAAAAGTTCCTACTGTTACTTGTAAATAATCCTCTGAGTTTCTAATATCATTAACCATCTCCAACTTACCATAAACGATAATTTCATCGTTATTTTCAGCAAGATCTATATAGAGCCCCTCATAGCTAACAACATATCTTATCGATTTTGACGGGGCCTCCCCCTCAATGATTTTCACATCATCAACTCTATATATAGCTGGCATAAATATAGAGTCTCTAGAATCTATTACCCTAGCCCTAATTTTTACTAGCCCAAGAGGCTTTACTATTTTGTCCTCCCATTTCTCATATACTTCATTTTCTAGCTTAACTGGATGTATAGAGAATTGCCTTCCTTTATAGAAAGCTCTATTCCATTTATATCTACTATACAATATTTTAGCTTCTTCAATTGTTAATGGATGAATCCTTGTTATATCCCTAGCCCACTCCTCAAGGACTTCACCTACAGGTCTATAGAAGCCGCTATCAGGTATATTGAGAAGCCTTTTAACGGCTTCTCTAACTCTATAGCTATTTTCAATGCCATATACAATAAGATCTATATCTGAGTAAACTAAGTTATGTATTTTTAGCAAGATAGACCCTGTTATACCGAAGTTCTCTAAGGAAACACCACTTTCCTCAGATATCTTTGTTATTAATTCTAGTGCTTGTTCCTCTAATGGATCTCTAGAAGTATTATTTAGTATTTCTTTAAATCTTTCCTCTGGCTTGTAATGCTTTTTAATATTATTTCTTGGAACCTCTATAAGTTCTATAGATCTATATTTATCAAAAACTATATAATTGGGATAGTTTTTTCTAAGAAAATCCATAGTCTGAGCAACACCTATAGCACTATAATATGGTAGTATCCTTCCAAACTGAACACCATTTCTACTCCATTTAACTCTTATGCTAGATTTGTATCTAGGTATATACTTAAGATATGCAATAACCCTTTCCACAGGATGTATATTACCTATAACAGCAAATAGCAGCCCTTCACTACTCTCTATAAAATCTCTATCTCTAAAACCTCTCAAACCATTTCACACTCCTTATCTAGTGGTTAATAAAGCTTAAAATATTTCAAACCCTAATAATTTTTTTCTCTTTATATAAAGCATAAAGCGATATAGATGAAGCAACTATATCTGCCGTAGATCCAGGGTTTATGTTTTCTTTATTTAGCTCATAATCAAAGATCTTCAAATCTTTTAGACATATATCCCAGTTCTCTACACATAGTCTATATAGCTCTTTTGCTTTCTCCATTACGTATCTAGCTATATCAACACTATGTTTCCTAATTATAAGTGTATCTAGCTCGTTTGAGAGAAGATAGAGATATGTTTCCACTATAGCTCTATTCCAATCTCTATGATTCTTCAATCTATTATCTAAATGATTTACTAACTCTATAGATTTTATATACCCCTCAACAACCTCTTTAGCAACCATATCATATCTAGAGCTATATGCTAATATATCCCAAAGCCTATATCCTCCTTCAATAATTTCTTTCCTATATGATGGACTCCATATATCTGGATAAACAGTATTGACAGGCTTATGCTTTTTAATATAGCTTGGAGAAACATATCTAACAGCTTTATACAACATTATAGAATCATAAACAGTGCTATGTTTTTCTATAAAGCTCTTAGCTGTATTTGTTATTAAATAAATATCTGGTTTTAATTTACCCATCCCCTTTAAAAAACCTATTGATAGTGATAAAGGTGCAATTAGAAGTGCTGAACCAAGCGATGTATTTCCACCACCACTCAAATCAACAGATGATTTAACAATGCCATAAATAATATCACCAACAGTATTTCTCGACATAGGATTTTTAAAATATCTAAAACCTCTAACAACGCCTTTATAAAGATGAGAAACAGCAGAAACACCTGCTATAAGAAAATCTTCAAATCTAGTATCAATAAAATCTTTAAGTCTATGGACATTTCCTGGCTTGGGATATGCACTAACCTCCAATACAAAACCTAAGCTAAGTAAAATGGCATAGTTAATTAGACGCATCATGTCACATCCTAATTTTGTTTTAAGTTGAGGAGATATGCTATGAAGAATTAAAGTTTTACGAATTTAACAAGTTTATATATTGCTTTATAATAGCATAGAAATGTTTAAAATATCACATCTAACTAAATTAGAAAGATTAGAGTTAAAAATATGGGTTATCTTACATCATTCTATTCTTTTTCTATTATTATATACTGCAATATTTTAATAACTTTACTATTTTCTATATCAACTAATACCCTTACTATACCTTCACCTTTCTTAAATAGTGTTGCCACGGCTTCTGTTGACCTAAGTATTACACTCCCATCTCCTTGAACATAAAGTTTAATAATAGGTCTTATCAAAGTAATGTTATATCCATTTTCTATAAATTTCTTAGTATCAACATCGTTATTAAGTATTTCTATAACCTTAGCCTTATATTCTTCACTTATTTCAATTGCTTGAAGCTTTACATTTCTCCAATATCCTCTAAATCTCCATAGATACATTAGATGAAGTGGATAAGTTTTATTTGTAACAGTATTTCCACAGCCCCATCTCTTACCTAAAGGCTCTATAGCATTATTATTTGCTAGCATCCCTTGTTGAGCATATACTATAGCTATAGTTGCTATCACAATTAATGTTATTATTATTCCAACTATAATACTGGTTTTTATTATATTCATATTCTTCACCTTTGTACCTAATATAGTACCTAATATATGCGTTATTAGCTTTTTAGGATAACTCTCAAACTGTGTGTTTCTATAATTAGAATAGATAATGAAACAGTACAAAGCATTATATTTGGAGATATTTATTCTTTAATTCTAAATAGTAAGACTCAATCATAAAAGTCCTATAGATAAACTTCATTATATAATTATGAATCTTTTCTATCTTTAAAGAGTAAAATTCTATTCCTACAAAGACTTTCTACTGTTTCTCGACAGAGGTTATTCATAGCTTTTCATATTATTTTAGAGTTATTAACCGTTTGTC
>CAYUUS010000018.1:0-34525 GCA_964447975.1 uncultured Ignisphaera sp.
CATTAATGTTTATCGATTTTCTAAATGCTTTATATACATAAAATTTAAATTTTTTCTCGAAGTATTACTTCTAGAGGGTTTTGATATGTTGGGGAATAGGATTGTTATAGGTTTTGTTCCTCTACATAGATATCCATTTGATGAGAAATGGGCTTTAGAGCTTAAGAAAAGATTTATAGATGTTATTGAGAAAGAATTCAAACAGATTGAGCTGGTTTATCCTAGTGAGAATGATACCAAGCTTGGGCTTGTAACCGATGATTCAGATGCTTATAGAGTTGTTGAGTTGTTTAGGGATAGAGGTGTTGATGGAATATTTATAGCTACTCTAACATTTGGCGATGAGCTTGCAGGGGCATTGGTTGCTGAACATTTTAGAAAAATCCCTATAATGGTTGTAGCTACTAAAGAGCCTCAGGTTTTACCAGGTGGTTTTAGGAGATCTGATTCATTTTGCGGAACATTGTCACTTGCATCAGCATTGTATAGAAGAAAGATACCGTTTATCTTTGGAGGAATAGTTTTTCCAGAAGATGAAGAGTTTAAGAAACAGTTCAACAACTTCATAAGAACTGCCTCAATAGTTAGAAGCTTCATTGGTGCGAGAATAGGGCTTATAGGGCCTAGACCAACAAGATTTGAAACTGTGACATTTAATGAAGCTAAAATGGCTGAAAAGTTTAACCAGAGAGTTGTTCATGTAACGCTTCTAGAGGTTGTTGAAGAAGCTAGAAAGCTTAGAGATGATGACCCAGCTGTTTCTAGAGTTGTTGAAGAGATGAAGAAGCAGATAGATGTATCTAGAACACCGCAAGAGGCTCTATATAAACAGGCTAAGCTAGAGGTTGTTTTGAGAAATATAGTAGAGCGTGAAAAGCTTTCTGGTTTAGGATTTAGATGTTGGACAGAGATTCAGAGATATTATGGGATTTCACCATGCTATGTACTAGCAAGGTTAACTGACTCTGGGGTAATGTCTTCATGTGAAGTTGATATATATGGAGCACTTACAATGCTTATACAATACACAGCATCTCTAGGTACAACACCACCACACTTTATAGACTGGACAATAAAACATCCAGAGAAGCCAAACGTCTTTTTAGCATGGCATTGTGGAAATGCACCACCAAGCCTAATGCAACCAGGCTGTATATTGTCGTATCACAGCATAATGTATAGGGATGTAGGTGTTGAGAGAAGCTATGGAACAGTAGAAGGTGAGCTGAAACCTGGTATAGTTACCATTTCAAGGCTTGTAGAATATGATGGAGAGTTCAAGATGTTTATAACAAGAGGTAGAATAGTTGATGTAGAGCCTAGGGTAAGAGGCTCATGGACATGGGTAGAGGTAGAGGATCTTGATAAAGTATATAGAACATTGATTGAAGAGGGATTTGTACACCATGCAAGTATGATACATGGAGACTATGTAGATGCTATTGTAAATGCATGCAAATTGCTTGGAATAAAGGCTATAGTGGTTTAAATGTGTATACCTATATAACCTGATATAACTCGAGTAGTTACGGAAACCTTTTTAGTTACTTAGCCTAGAGAAGGTTCTTGGGAGTGGAAATGTCTAAGAAAGCTGAGTTTGAGCCATATCCACTATTCGTTAAAAGAGACTATGTACCAGACCCAAAAACAGATGTTGTTCTTGTGTTTAGAGTAACACCTGCTGAGGGTTTTACAGTTGAAGATGCTGCTGGAGGTATAGCTGCAGAGAGTAGTGTTGGTACATGGACAACGCTATACACATGGTACGACCAGAATAGATTGAATAGGCTTATGGGAAAAGCATATAGCTTTATAGACCTTGGTGATGGGTCTTACATAGTAAAGATTGCATATCCTCTAGAGCTATTTGAAGAAGATAACATGCCTGGATTTCTAGCTAGTGTTGCTGGAAATATATTTGGTATGAGAAGAGCTAAGTGGCTTAGAGTTGAAGACATATATCTTCCCTACGACTTCATAAAATATTTCAAGGGTCCATATAAAGGTCTTCAAGGTGTTAGAGATATATTTAAGGTTTATGATAGACCAATTGTTGGAACAGTTCCAAAGCCTAAGGTTGGCTATAGCCCTGAAGAGGTTGAGAAGCTCGCATATGATATTCTTAGCGGTGGTCTAGATTATATAAAAGATGATGAGAATCTTGCAAGTCCAAGCTACTGTAGATTTGAGGCTAGGGCAAAAGCTATTATGAAGGTTATTGATAGGGTTGAGAAAGAGACTGGTGAGAGAAAGGTATGGTTTGCAAATATAACAGCAGATGTTAGAGAAATGGAGAAGAGGCTAAAACTTGTAGCAGACTATGGAAACCCATATATAATGGTAGATGTTGTTGTATGTGGATGGTCTTCACTTACATATATAAGAGACCTTGCTGAGGAATACAAGCTAGCTATACATGCTCATAGAGCTATGCATGCAGCTATTACTAGAAATCCATACCATGGAATATCTATGTTTACATTAGCAAAGCTCTTTAGAGTTATAGGTGTTGACCAGCTACATGTAGGTACACCAGAGGTTGGAAAGCTAGAAGCAAAAACGATAGATGTTATAAGACATTGTAAAGTGCTTAGAGAATCTATATTTAAACCAGATGAAAACGATGTGTTTCATCTAGAACAGCCATTCTATCAAATAAAACCAGCTGTGCCAGTATCATCTGGAGGGCTTCATCCAGGTACATTGCCAGAGGTTGTAAGGGTTATGACTAAAGATATTGTTATACAGGTTGGTGGAGGTGTTGTTGGTCATCCAGATGGACCTAAAGCAGGAGCAGCAGCAGTTAGACAGGCTTTAGAGGCTATAGCAAAGGGCATTCCACTCGATGTATATGCAGAGAGTAATAAAGAACTTAAAAGAGCTCTTGAGAAATGGGGATATGTTAAACCGATATAGGATATAGATGGGCTATCTTAAGCAAGTTTCTATATCTCTACATTTTTTATATATTTAATTAATGCTTTTAGAAAGAATTTTGTTGAGTTTGAAGCTTTATAGGGTAGAACTATATCAGCTACCTGCTTAGCCTCTTCATCAGCATCTCCAACAACTATAGCTAGACTTGCAACTTTAAGCATATCTATATCTGTAACGCTATCTCCTATAGCTATAGATTTAGACAAATCTATATTGATATGCCTAGCAAGGGTCTCCATAGCCTTTCCCTTACCACAGTCTCTAGAATATATATGAAGTACATATCCTGTGTACATAGCATATATATTTGGAAACAGCTCAACAATTCTTTTCTCTAGCTCTCTAACCTTAGCCAAATCTGCCCTAAGCTCCTCAGGAATTCTAAAAGCTCTGTCACATAGCCTATACATATTGCTATTAGATGGCTGAAGCTTGAATAAATTTGAAATCTTGTTAACTATATCATCTAAAGACTCTCTACATATCTTAATCAACTGTTTTCTAACCTGTATAACACAGCCGTTTTCGGCTATAAACATTGGGGAGAATCCGAGATATCTCTGAAGTGTTAATACAGTTGGGTAGCTATTTCCTGATGTGAGACATACTGATATACCCAGCTCTTCAACTCTCCTTAATTCTTCAACTGCTTCAAGGTCGAGGACATAGCTGCTTCTCGAAATAGTTAATACACCATCTATATCAATAAACAATATATTTGGTTTATCTCCACCAAATACACTGCTTATTTTATTAATAACATCAAATTCGCTTTGATTCATATAGATGCACCATTCTATAGCTGTTTAACATTTAGTGTAACTGTGTCTAGAAGCTATTTATGAATCTATTTGCAGTAAATAGCTATATATCTAAATACTTATCTCATCCTCCAGGTGCCAGAGGCATTACAACTACTCTATCGCCATCGCTAAGCCTATATCTAAGATCGAATATTGTTTTGCCATTGACTAAAACCACAACATTGTCTCTTACCCCATCATTATCTACAACATTATCTATTTTTAGAATACCTTGGCTAGAGGCTCTGCTAAATAGCTCTAACAAAGAACAGTCTTTATCTAAATGCAATACACTTTCAACGCTCTTTAGATTTAATGTAAATGGTGGCAGCACCTTTATCTTCACATATATTTTCTTCTCCATAAACTATACCTATGTTATTTTCTTAGTAGCAAGCCTTAAAAACTTGAACACCATCCCAATATATAGGTGTTGGCATATGAGTGAAGGCTTTGAAATTCCAGAAGAGCAGATAAAAAATGATATATGTAAGGTTATGAGAAATCTATTTAATAGAGGCCTGGTATCTGCATTAGGAGGCAATGTTAGTGCTAGGGTACCTAATTCAAAAGAGTTTTGGATAACACCTTCAGGTATATTTAAAGGAGAACTTACACCTGATGATCTAATTAAGCTTGATCTTGATGGCAATTTTATCGAAGGTTTTGGCAGACCATCAATTGAATGGCCACTGCATGCAGCTATATATAGGGTTAGAGCTGATGTTAATGCAGTTGTACATACACATAACCCTGTAACGCTAGGGCTTGCACTTGCAGGTATTGGTATAAAGCCTATAACTGTTGAGGCTGTTATGGTTTTAAGAAGAATTGAGATTGTGCCATTTGCATTTCCAGGAACAGACCAGCTTGCAAAGCTTGTAGCTGAAAAGGCTTCTCTAGGTACAAGAGCCCTTATTCTTCAAAACCATGGTGTTATCGCTATGGGTGCTAATCTATATGAAGCTGAAGCTGTTGCAGAGACCCTTGAAGAGGTTGCAATGGCGCAGTTTGTATCTATGGCTCTAGGTAAAGAGCCTCCAGTTATACCTGAGAGAGAGGTAGAGCTGTATTATAAGCTCTATAAACTTGGCTAGAAGTGATGAGATATATGTCTTCTCTAGAGTACTATGGCTATATTGGCAATATTTTATATGTGGATTTATCTAGAGAGAGAGTTGAGCAAAGAAAGCTAGAATATGATGATATAGATGGATTTCTAGGTGGTATAGGTCTAGCCACAAAGATTATAGTTGAAGAGATTTCTAATCCTAAAATAGATCCATTTAGCCCAGACAACATTCTCGTCTTTATGACAGGTCCTTTAACAGGTTCACCAGTATATGGAGCAGCTAGATATGTGGTTGCTTCAAAATCTCCTCTAACAATGGCATGGGGAGAATCCCATATATCTGGGTATTGGGGACCCGAGCTCAAGAAGGCGGGCTTCGATGGTATAGTGATCAAAGGCAGGGCATCTACACCTATATATCTCTATATACATGATGGTGTTGTAGAGATTAGAGATGCTTCTAAGCTTTGGGGGCTAGACATATTTGAAACAGATGAGGGAATAAAAAAAGATGTTAGCGATAATAGTGTAAGGGTTGCTGCTATTGGCCCTGCTGGGGAAAACCTATCTAGAATTGCATGCATAGCATCAGATATTCAGCCAAATGGTCCTAGAATAGGTGGTAGAACTGGTATGGGTGCTGTTATGGGTTCTAAAAACCTTAAAGCTATAGCTGTAAAGGGTAATGGAAAGATAAGGGTAAAAGATGCATCACGTGTCTCAAGCATTCTCTCAAGACTTCTTCCACTTATAATGTCATCACCAACAGCACAAATTCTAGCTACATTTGGCACAGCTGGTGAGGTTGAGGAGTTCTATGAATATGGGGATATGCCTATTAAGAACTTTACAGTTGGTGAATTTGAGGGATATAGAAATATTACTGGCCAAAGCTTTAAAGAAAAAGGTATAGTTGTTGATGTATATGGCTGCTGGGCATGCCCTGTAAAGTGTTGGAAGGTTGTAGAGGTTGATGGTAGAAGGGTGAGAGCACCAGAATATGAAACCATAGCATCTCTAGGCACTCTTCTTATGATAGACGATCCAGGCTATCTTGCCAAGATAAACTATCTTTGTTGTAAATATGGTGTTGATACAATATCTACAGGTGTTACAATTGCATGGGCTATGGAATGCTTTGAAAAAGGTTTGATTACACTGAATGACACAGGTGGGATGGAGCTTAGATGGGGTGATAAAGAAACAGCTCTAAAGCTTGTTGAGATGATTGGTAAAAGAGTAGGTTTTGGAAACATACTTGCAGAGGGATGTAGACAAGCATCAAAGATTATTGGAAGAGGTACAGAGGATTTCTGTATGCATGTAAAAGGCACTGAAATGCCTATGCATGACCCAAGAGCATTCAAGGGTATGGGTCTACAGTATGCAACATCTAATAGAGGTGCTGATCATCTATATGGCTTATTCTTTAGAATAGAACAGGGGCAGAGAGCACATGATTTAAAAATATATGAGAGAGTTGATAGATTTGAGTATAAAGGTAAGGGATGGATGGTTGCCACAATGGAGATATGGAGCGAAGTCGTAGAGTCTATGGTTCTCTGCAAATTTGTGGATATTCCACCAGCTCATGTAGCTGGTTTATACACCTATGTTACAGGTGTTAAAAAAACACTACCAGATCTTCTAAAAATTGGAAGAAGAATATTTACTTTAAAGAGGCTCTTCAATATAGCAAATGGTGTAACAAAAGAGCATGACACACTTCCAAAGAGATTTTTAAAAGAGCCTCTTAAAGAGGGAGGTTCAAAGAATCAAGTAGTTGAGTTAGAGTCTATGCTAAAGGAATACTATGAATATATGGGTTGGGATGAAAATGGGGTTCCTAGAAAAGAGGTTTTAGAAGAGCTAGGGCTTAAGGACTATGCAGTAAAACTCGGAATAAAGATATAAATAAATGTATTACTTAAACAACGATATCTATTTAGCTGTAGATATTTTACTGCAAAAATATAATATGTAGTAAAGCTTTTATATATCCCCCACTTTATAGCTTTGCTAGCAATACGGTGCTATACTCATTGGACAAAGAGCATATAGATGTAAAAGCTTTATTAACACATGGCTTTAGAGGTAAACTTTTGGAAGACTTTAAAATAACCTCATCGTTTATTAGAAAAACAGTTTTTAGAAAAGTCGATGGCTTTGGAAGAAATATGGCTATAATGATAAGCGTATTCTTTGTTAGAGCTATTATAGGTGGAAATATAGTTCCTCAAGCTATTAGCAATATTGTTAACTCTCTAAAGAATTTAGATAGTGTACCTATATATGGAATTGGACTGTTTGGCGTATCAGCTATTGTATATATCTCTACAGAGTTCATCTTATTTAAATATTTTAAAAAACTAGCAGAATCTATAATAACTTTAAAGAAGTCTATGATAAATAGCATAAAGGTTAATGGCATTAATGGCGCTCCTGAGGATGTTATTGGTAGAATTACTAGTGATGTAGATTTTATTATATGGAATATAAATATGGTTTTAACAACACTATTACCAAATATTTTCACAGGTATTGTAGCTATATACACAATATTTAGCTTTAACAAACAAGTAGGTATTGTTACAACATGTACACTTATACCCTATCTAATTTTAGCTGAATACTATAGCAGAAAAGCTGAGCTAGCGAGGCTTGAAGAGAGACATGAATATAGTATTAGTATAGCATATATAAGAGATGTTGTTTATTGGAAGCAAGAGAATGGTCTTCTAGACACAGTTTTAAATAAGTGGTATAAGGCAATTCTAAAGGTTATTTGGTATGATAGAATCTATTGGGGAATCAGCTTATTTACGCAATTCACATCAATAGGAATAATATCATTTATAGCATTGACACAGGCATATAGCGGATTAATAGATGCAGGTTCTCTAGCTGGCATACTTTCAGCAACTATAAGTGCACATAGTGCACTGCTTAACGCTATGTGGGCTCTATGTATACAAGGGCAAACTACAGCTGCTATAAAGAGGGCTGTTGTTTATTTCCATGGTGATGATGGTTATAGGTATAGGGTTGAACATCCTATAGCTCCTGTTATGAAGAGGATCTAGATAATTTAAAAGCTATAGCTATAAACAACGCTATTCATGGTCTTTCTAAATTTTTATTAACATATTGCCTCTGCCTGATGTTTTAAATTCCATACAGTTATTCTCTATTTATCACATGAACTCTTTTTCTATGTTATGGCTTTACCTCTATTAAATAGATGAGGACTCTTTTAGAGGTAAACTCGATATGTGAGTCTTTGGAGTGGCTCTAAATGCCTTTAAGACAGATGTTGCTTCAGGAAGCGATGCAGAGAAAAAGTGGATGAGGTGATGAAATATATATCATTATATATGAACTATATAAGTATTAAAATCTCTCACTCCATCCACTTTTCCTTAGCTTTTCTATAACTCTTTCAAATGCTTCACGATTTAACACATAGATATATAGTTCTAGTCTTTGACCAGCTTCTTGGAATGCTTTCACCATAGCTTCTATCGATTCCTCCAGACTTAACCCCCCAACTCCAGTACCCATAAGAGGAAATGCGATGCTTTTGAAGCCTCTCTCTTTAGCTAGCTTCAAAGCAGCTAATGTTGCTTTATATACATATGATTGGTTTGAGCTACCACCAGGAACTTCAACCGTTGGTGCATGAATAACAGCTTTGCACCTCAGCTTTCCAGCACCAGTAACTATAGCTTGACCAATTTCTATTGGTGCATATTTCCTAGCTTCATCCTCGATCTCTTTCCCACCTCTCTTCTTAATAGCACCAGCAACACCACCACCCATAAAAAGAAACCTATTTGCAGGATTAACAATAGCATCTCCTTCAAATTCTGTCAAATCTCCTAAAACAAGATCTATGAAAATACCATTCTTGACAAGCTTCATAATATATTCACCAAAAACATCAATATGAAAAACGGTTTATATTCTCTAGAGTTGCTATAGAAGTGAGAACTTTGATCATAAGATTCAAACAGATGTTATTAACACATATATGTATAGAAATACGATTGGAAAAGAATCAGATGAAGAGTCTCAGATAAAAAATCTCTATCCATTATTAGAGGAAGAACAGAAAAGCTCTATACATAATGAATGTTTTACTGAGTTATAGAAGTTTCTTCAGCTTTTCAACAAACTTCTTAACATCTTCTATCGCTAGCACAACATCTCTTGGAGGCATCCAATTTTCATAAAAATTCTGGTGAAGATTGTTGGCTCTACCCCATAAATGTCTAACTTCAATATCATGAAGTTTCTCAGCAAGTTCATCTACATATTCCCATAAACTAGCATGGCTTCTAAGCTCCTTACCTTCTTTAGCTGCTAAAGCCTTGACAATCTGGGCAGCAGCACCCCAGGCTTTCTCAGATGCTTGTACATAGTCCTTTTTAATAAGCAGCTCCTCAGCTTCCCTAAAATACTTCTCAGCAAGTTTTAGATGAATTTCAACTCTTTCCTCTGGATCAAGAGGTTTGTTTAAAGCTTTTGATAAGATTTCAACTATAAGCTCCTCTACAGAAGCTCCACTCTTTCTAGCCTCCTCAACTAACCTCTCCTCAATACCTCTACTCAGCGCTATAAACATAGGTCTTCAGCCAGCGTTACACACTTTAATTAGTGGTGCAAATCCTATAAATTTTTAACAACACTATTAAGCAACTCTAGCGTAGGTCTAGATAACAATATAGTAGCATTTGAAAATAGATATAACCCTTGAGACCTTAGAAACTCTTATTCTTGAAAAACAGAAAGGAGGTTAACTAAGGCTATGTATACAAGGGCAAACTACAGCTGCTATAAAGAGGGCTGTTGTTTATTTCCATGGTGATGATGGTTATAGGTATAGGGTTGAACATCCTATAGCTCCTGTTATGAAGAGGATCTAGATAATTTAAAAGCTATAGCTATAAACAACGCTAAAGCTAGCATTATAGTTGCAACAGTTATGAATGTCTGGTTATAGCCATAGCTACTCACCATATAGCTTAACACTATATTAGAAGCTATATTGGCTAACGCAAAATTTGAGTTCACCAATCCTAATGCTAAGCCTTTGTTCTCAGCATCTACAGTTATCGGTACTAAAACTGAGATAGATGTTATATAGCTTGCCCATACAATGCTGTAGCTAGCCATAACAATAGAGGCTGTGATAAAGTTTCCAACAACTGAGTTGAAGTAGAGGTATAGAGCCATAGAGACTAAACTTGCTATGTAAATCGAAACACCGCTAATGATACTTAATAAATGCCCAAACAACAATATAGCAGGTATTTCAAACCAGCTAGCAAGACTAAGAATAGCTGTGGCTAGCGATTCTCCTAAGCCAACTCTATATGCATGGTATTGAGGTATATAGATGTTTTTAACAACATCGCCAACCATAAACATAAACGATGATATATATAGAGCTAAAAACACTTTATTTTTCATTAAATTAATAATTGGCTTTACAGACCATCTACTACTCTTACTACTCTTTAAAGCAATACCTCTATCAATAGATGTAATAGCTATTGTAAGAACCAGTACTATAGATGAAATCAAAAGAGATATTAGAAATATACTCATTACCCCATAGGTTTTAAGAAGCCATCCAGCAAATAGTAGTGGTGTAGCCCATCCAAGAGATCCACCAGCCCAATAAATACTCATATTCTTACCTAAATCACGAGAACTTATATCAGCTATTAATGCATAGGATGAGACACCAACAGCTGCACTACCAACTGAAGACAATATATATGACGACAGCAAGACAAAAATGTTGTTAGATAAAATAGTAGCTAGTAAAAAGAATAAAACCATTATAATACATCCATATAGCATAACCTTAGATCTCTTCCCAATTCTATCGCTTACATACCCCCATATAATCTGGGAACTAAAACTAGCAATACTTGCAATAGATGTTACCAGCCCTGCCAACAATATACCCAAACCACTTCCAACAATATATAGAGGAATAACAGGATAAGTTATACTACTAATAGCCATAAGCAACGTGTTTACTATAAACACTATATTAACGATATTGAAATGCAATTATCTACACCTATGATTAACCAAGAAACTATGAAACACAACATTTTAAGCTTTGCTAAAAACTACCATGGTCAATATAATTAATGTGGATCGTCTTTAATTTTTCTTTAGAAAATACCCTTTATCTATCATGGAAGAGGCTAATTGGTTAAAAAGCTGTAAGCCATTCTATAGATTGTTTTGATAAAAAAGTTTATGGGTTAGGTTATATGTTATAGATAGTTGATTTTATTTATTTTAGATATTTCCATAGAGGTGTAGAGATCTCTTTTTCGCCAAGTACTATAGGTTCTATTCCAGCTATTTCACAGAATTTTACAAGGGCTTTTACATAGTTTCCTGGAATTCCATGGATATGATTAGCTGGGAAGACATTTATGAATTCTTTAAACGATGCATTGAGTTTTACATACATATGTGGCCATGTTGGATTTGTTTGCTCTCTTAATATCTTTTTCTCTTCTTCAGGTAGATCTATAGACTCTCCTCTAACTATAACCATATACATAGAGTCTCCATATATACCAAGTCTTGCAAATGTCATTTCACCTGGTGCGGCATCAAACTCTACAGATGCTCCACCTGTTGGGAAATACATCTCTATTGCAGGCCAAAGAGTTACTTTTTTAAGGTTTTCAGCAGGGTTTGAACTTCTAGCTGCATACCAACTTGCATGGTTTCCAGAGTTTGCAAATATCCATATATCTTTCTCTGGTACATAGAGCCTTACATCAGCAAATAGAACCGGTACACCTCCACCTACATATTTAAGAATCTGCATAGTTATAGCGCCAAATGAGTCAGCTTCTGTTGAGCATACAAATGGCTCTTTAGGGCCGTTCCAATCATATGGATCATTCATAAGCATCTCAGCAACATCTGTTATAATAACATATTCGGTTAGTTCCCTCTGGCCTTTTATTCCACAGAAGTCAAATCCATATTCTTCATTAACTTTCTTCATTGCTAGGTATAGCCTTAGCTGTGTCTTTAGCTTCTCTGGTGTAAGCATCTTGCCATCGTATTTAATTCTATCGCCAAGCATCTCTGTAAGCCATTTAAAACCTTTCTCAACTTCGTTTTCATCAACTTTCTCCATATATTTGACAAGAAGAAGCTGGTCTATCTGATATGCTGTAACACCCAAGATTCTCTGTATAGGTATCATATGGAAATATCCGGTTTCCATACCCATTGAATGACCTCCGTATATCCCATATACCTGACCTCTTAGAGAGATATATGCCTCAGCAGCCCTTATCCAATCAACTATCTCTTCCTGTATTTTCGGATCCTCGATATCACCAATAATTCTATGTGTTCTTAACCCAACTTGCCTAAGTGCACCATCAGTTGCTAGAAGACCTACATTACCAGGATACTCCCCCTCATTATTAGATACATTTAATATAGGTTTATCTCTACCAAGGATGTTTACTAAAGGCCATACAAGATATGGATAGTCCCAGATATAATATTGAAGAATCAAAATCTTGACATTGTTTCTAACAAAGTATTCCCCTATCTCCTTAGAATCTTTTATAGATGATATAACCTTAGGTGCAACAACAACATTTGGTGATTCGCCGTTATAGTACTTAACTTTATCTTTAATTATTTCAGCAAGTCTCTTCATACGCTTTATACATTCATTCTCAAGACGCATCATTACAGGTATTCTCTCATCTCCAAGCATAGCTATACCAATATTTGAGAGCTTCATGGAGTGCAACCCCTAGAAGTTTTTATTAAAGCAAAAATATAACTTTTTATTTAACATACCTTAGACCTCTAGTCAATGCGGTTGCAGCACCTATTAAAACTATTCCCACAACTGTTTGCTGCACAGCAATCTCAGTTACGCCTAGCAATACAAGGATATTGGTAAGTATTGTTAACATAGATGCTCCAAGCAGACTTCCAAATGCATGGCCACTTCCACCCGTTAGCATAATTCCTCCTAAAACACATGAAGCTATAGCATTGAGTTCATTGCCTCTTGCGCTCCATGGATCAACAGCGAACCCACCCATAGCTATAAGCATTACACCTCCTAATCCATATAGTGTACCTGCTATGGTAAATGCTAAAAACTTTGCAAGATCAGCCCTCACACCTGCAAGCCTAACTGCTTCTTCATTGCTTCCTAAGCCATAGACATATCTACCAAAGACTGTTTTAGTTAATAATATATATATCAATATTATTATAAATACAGCGAGAACAAATCCTATAGGGATATAGGTACCGAAATCCTGAGTAAATACAGCATACTGTGTAAGGCCATAGATTAACTTACCTCCAGATGTAACTATAACAAATGATCTCCAGATAACTAAAGCTGCAAGTGTTGCTACAAATGAATATATTCTAAGCTTAGTAACTAGCACACCATTGATTACACCGATTAGTGTTCCAAGAGCAATAGCAACCATAATTGCAAGCAATATATTGTTAGTAGTTCTAGTCACTATAGCTGCAATCATAGCTGTTGCTGCTTGGGCAGAGCCAGGGCTTAGATCAATGCTACCCATTAGAATAATCATCATTTCACCAGTTGCTATTAAGGCTAGTGGTGTTATCTGCATCAATACGACTTTGATATTCATAGGATTCAAGAAATAATTTGGAGACATAGCGATAGATACTATGATTAAAAGTATCAATGGTATAAGAGCTCTAGATAATTCATAGGTTGAGTAAAAATGTCTAAACCTCATCAATATATCGTTTAACTCTTTCGATATCATTTCAGTACACCATGATACAGTTCTATGCTAGGTTTTTAAGTATTTCGTCTCTATCTATATCTTTATTAACATACTCACGAATAACTTCACCATCTTTCATAACATATATCCTGTCAGCTAATCCCAATGCCTCGTCAACATCGCTAGTCAACACTAGTGACGACACATTTCTCTCTCTAGCGTATCTAAATATCAATCTTCTAATCTCAGCCTTAGCAGCAACATCTATACCAACAGTAGGCTCATCAAATATTACAAGCTTTGCATTTGTAAGCATGGCTCTTGCAACAAGAACTTTTTGCTGGTTACCACCACTTAGCTGAATTATTCTGGTGTAAGGTGATGGTGTTACAATACTAAGCTTCTTTATCATATCTAAAGATATATTTAACTCTTTCGATGCATCTATAAACATACCAAATCTTTTTATAATATTTAGGGATGATATATCCATATTTGAAGCAACTGTGAAATGAGGTATCAGACCCTCTATCTTTCTGTCCTCAGGAAGATAGAAAATACCATATTTAACAGCATCTACAGGGCTCTTTATCTTGATTCTTTTACCCATGTATAGAAGATCTCCACGAGATATCTTTGTTAGCCCCATTAACGTTTTGCCTAGCTCTGTTTTACCTGCACCAACAAAACCAAATACTGCAACAACCTCGCCTTGGTAAACCTTAATATTAATGTTCTTTAGCGGCATTTCCGCTGCTGTTTGTGGTTGCGTAGAGATGTTTCTTAATTCAATCAGAGGTATTTCGCTTGCGTATTTGCTAACAACTATCTCAATATCTGTTCTAACTCTATATAGCTCTTCTGGATCTCTCCCCAGCATAAGCTTTATCAATGTGTGTGTATCTATAGCTTTGCTCTCAACAGTATCTACTTTTTCACCATTTCTTAAAATTGTTATTCTATCACATATATCTATAGCTTCATTTACTCTATGGGTTACAAACGCTATGGCTAAGCCTTCTTTTCTAAGCTGATTCAATACATCAAATAATCTCTCAATTTCATGAAGAGACAGAGGACTTGTGGGCTCATCTAACAATAATATCTTTGCATTAATGCTTAAAGCAGCTATAACCTGTAGAAGCATTCTCTCAGCAGCACTAAGATTTTTTACTCTTTCACCAAGGTTAAGCTCTATCTTAAATCTAGACATAATTCTATCTATATATTCTCTAAAACTAGTATAGTCAAATTTTGAGTTAAGGGAATTCCATGAAAATCCTAATAAAGCTATATTCTCTAAAACAGTTAAACTTGGTATAACTGTAATCTCTTGATGAACCAATGCAATACCATGGCTACGTGCGTCTCTAGGATTCCTTAAAAACACTTTTTTCCCATCAATGTATATATTGCCATAGTCTGGTTTATAAACCCCATATATAACTCTAAGAAGTGTTGATTTACCAGCTCCGTTTTGACCTAATAAACCATGGATTTCACCATATCTTAACTCAAATGTAACATTATTCACAGCAACTACTCCTGGAAATCTCTTCACAATATTCTCTGCAAGTAATGCTTGGTTACTCACCATTGGATACACCACATATTCAAATTAAGAAACTGTGTTAAGAAAAGCATAAAAATTTATATACCAAACCCAATGAATAGAATAAATATTTGGTGAAGTTAAGTGTCAGCCCCACCTAAAATGAGGTCTCTATTCATTGTATTAATTGTCATAATAATCGTTTTAGCAGCACTCTCAGGATATTTTGCTATGAGATTGACAACAGCCCCCACAACAACTGTAACTGTTGGTATAGGTGTACCAGGTGGAAAGAAGCTAACAATATTCTTCTTCGACCCTGCCCCTGCTAATCCTTGGTGGGATATACTTGCCAAAGGTGTTGAAGATGCGGTCAACGAGTTAAAGTTACTTGGTATAGATGTAGATTATAGAAGATTTGATGCAACTTCTCTCGATGCTCAGATTTCACAACTCCAACAAGCAATTTCACTAAGACCTGACATAGCTGTTGTAGGCCCTGTTTCTGATGCTGTACAAGATGTTACTAAACAGCTTAGACAAGCTGGTGCTAAGGTATTATTAGTTGATAGAGACTTTCCAGATCAAACAGCAAGAGATCTCTATCTGGGCACAGATAACAAGTGGGCTGCACGTATAGAGGCTGAAGCATTTCTAAAGTGGTTAGAGGCTAAGGGTGTTCCAAAGCCTTGGAATATAATTATATTTAGAGGATTACCAGGTATACCAACATCTTATCTAAGATACGAAGGATTTATGGAGGCTTTAAAGCCTTATATAGATCGTGGAGATGCAAAGGTTCTTGAAGAGGTTCAGGTAGATCCTGACCTACTACCTGAATGCTATGCAAAGGCAAGTGCAATTGTGCCAAAATATGGTAAAACCGTAACTGCATACTTTGCTACAAACCTTCTCCAAGCTATGGCTGTGGTAAGAGCATTGCTAGACAACAAAATTACACCTGGTGTAGATATATATGTACTTGGGTTTGATGCCCAGGTACCTGAATGGGTTGATATGATAGCAAAAGGCCAAGTAGCACTATCTATTCAACAGCATCCATATACAATGGGTTACTGGGCTGTTTGGGCAGGCTATTACATGGTTACAGGCGTGTTGAAACTACCAGAAAAAGCTGTAATCAATACACCAACATATAAGGTGTTCTCATGCAATGCTACACATTCAATAGCTGTAGACTACTTCAAGATACCACCAACAGAGCTTGTGGCGATAGCAAAACAGCTTACACCATCTAATCCACAGTTCCATGCACCTGGCTACTACGGCTATGCATGTCTTAGCTAATCCACATCTCTAGATAAATTATTTTTTTAACATTATCCAGTTTTGGATTTTTTACTGTATTTTAGATAAATATTTAACGTATCTCTAGGTTAGATTAATAGGTGTGTATAATTTGAGGCTCTATATAGATAGTATTATGAAGAATGAGATTGTCGAGGCTATTGAAAGTGGTTTTATATATGGTGTTACATCAAATCCATTTATATTTAGCAACAATTTGAAGATCTCTTTGAAGAGCCTTGTTGAGGAGCTTATTCCATATATAGGCAACGAGTTCCATGTACAGGTTCCTGGTAGAGATTCAAGTGAATATGTAAAGAATGCACTTACAATTTTCAATATAGATCCTAAGAAAGTTGTGATTAAAATACCTATGCATAGTGAAGGTGTAAAAGCTATGAAGATGTTGAAGGAGGTTGGGGTAAGAATAACAGCTACAGCTATAACAAATGTTATACAGGGTATAGTGGCTGCTTTACTTGGTGTTGACTATGTTGCACCATTTATAGCAAGAGTTGATGAATCTGGTTATAGCGGTGTAGAACTTGTTAAACAGTTGGCAGAGATATATAGGATACATAAAGCCAAGACATTAATATTAGCTGCTAGTATTAGAACACTTACACAGCTTGTTAATGCTTTTAGAGCTGGTGCTGATTGTGCTACAATTAAATATTCTATCTTTAAAAATGTTGTGGAGTCAGATATTTCAAGTAAGATAATATTTCAAATGAATGAGATTTGGAAGGAGATTAAAGTTGAGTAGATATGGGTAGATATATTCTTGTCCATGATGTCGGTACAACAGGAGATAAAGCAGTGGTATTCGATGTGGATAGATATGATATTGTAGCTTCTACTGTGGTTGAGTATCCAACGTATTATCCCTATCCTCTATGGGCTGAGCAGAAACCAGATGATTGGTGGAGTGCCTTTGTAGAATCTACAAAGAGGTTGTTAAAAATTGTGGATCCTAGGGATGTTGAGGCTGTAAGCTTCAGTGGTCAGATGATGGCTTGTTTACCAGTTGATAGAAAAGGAAATGCCTTGCGAAATGCTATTATATGGATGGATCAGAGAAGCGTTAATGAAGTAGAGTTTATAAGAAGTGTTTTCAATGATTATGAATTCTATAATGCAACAGGTAATAGGCTAAGCCCCACATATCCTATTGCGAAAATTCTATGGCTAAAAAGAAACGAGCCAAATATATATAATACAACATATCTATTTCTACAGCCGAAAGACTATATAATTGCTAAACTTACAGAGACATTTCAAACAGATTTCTCAGATGCATCTCTCACAGCTATGCTTGACATTGTTAAAAGAACCTGGGCATTGGATATGCTAAATGAAGTTGGTATTGATACAGACAAGCTTCCAGAAATAAAACCATCGACAACAGTTGTAGGTGAGATGAATAGCGATATTGCCCATAGCCTTGGGTTTCCCCATAGACCTTCTATAGTTATTGGATGTGGAGATGGTGTATGTACAGCTGTTGGCGCAACTGCTACAGATATCTATGATAGCTATATATATCTAGGTGCATCTGCATGGCTTTCAATAATTTCTAATACCCCTCTTCTAGATAAATCTATGAGGCTATTTAATATGGTTTACATAGATCCAGCACTCTACACACCTGTTGGAACAATGCAAACAGCAGGGGCAGCTCTTAGATGGTTTCGCGACAATGTATTTCTTTTAGAGAAATCATTATCAAATATATTGGATATATCTCCATATGAATTAATTGATAGAGAAGCTGAGAAATCATCTGTTGGTGCAAATGGGCTGCTCTTTCTACCATATCTCATGGGTGAAAGAGCGCCTTGGTGGTCATCATATGCACGTGGCGTTTTACTAGGTCTTACACTTAGCCATAGCCGTAGCGATATAGCTAGAGCGGTTTTAGAGGGTATAGCTCTTAATTTAGGGCTTATTATGATGAGTTTTCTAGAGAATGATATAGATGTTAAAGAACCTGTGGCTCTGGTTGGTGGAGGTGCTAAAAGTAGGCTATGGCCCAGGATATTCTCTAGTATATACAATAAGAAGATAGCTGTATTGAGGTATAGAGAAGAGGTAGCTGCTTTGGGTGCAGGTATAACGGCTGCTTATGCTGTGAAGATATATAGTAGCTTAAGAGAAGCTAAAAATGTGAATAAACCTTTGCAGATATATTCACCTATAGCTAATGAGGTAGCTGTCTATAGGAGATTGTTGGATATATTTAAGAGAAGTTATCTTGCATTGGATGAGGTATTTAGAGAAATCGATTCTCTATATAGATCTAAATAATCTCAAATTTAAACATATTGTTTTAAACATCGATTCTCTATACCATCTACTAGCATCTCTAATAGCTTTTTAAAACAGGTATAACATATGGACCTTCAGGTATAGCTATAATTTTTCTACATTCTATCTCTCTGCATGCAATCTCAAAAGCTTCATCAGCATTTGATGCAGGTATAAGATTCATTTCTTCTAAAACACTATGTTTAACACCCTTTGTTACAACAATAACCTTATTCTTTAAAAGAACCTGCTCTAGTTTCTGAACCTGCCACTGATCTCTTAAAGGCTCGTTCAACTCAATATATTTAAGGATTTTATGCGGATCTCTGCTAATTGAGGCAAGCTCCCTAAAATGCTCATGTCCTACACCATCTCTACATTCAGAAAATATAACTATTACACCACCATTTCTAGCAACTCTAGATGCTGTAACCATGCCTTTTACAGCTTGATATAAATCTCTATCAAGTGGATATCCACCATTAGATGCCACTACAACATCTCCCTCATAAGGCACATCAACCTTTACATATCTATCTAAAACATCAACACCAGCTCTATGAGCTTTATAGACATCACCTGCAAAAACATCTACTATATTCTTCTCCTTGTCTAAAACTACATGAAGTATAAATCTATAGCTTTTAACAAGCTTCGAAGCCTCAACCATATCCTCATGAACGGGATTTCCATCTAGAAAACCATAGTCTGCTTTTGGATTGCTAAGCATTCTATATCCATGGTTTTGATATACAGTTTTTGTTGCTGAAACGCCTGGAACAATAAATTTTCTACCACCACTATAACCAGCAAAGAAATGTGGTTCTAGAAGACCTATTCCAACAACTATATCAGATTCAACAACTGTTTTATTTACATATATTTCAGTACCATATGAAGTTCTACCAAGATATACAAGGTTTTTATCATCATCAGAATTATGGCTCTCAACAATATATTCACCAGCTATCTCTTTACCAACAAGCTCAACAATTTCGCTATGTGTATGGGGTTTATGTAGACCCGTAGCAACAACAATTCTAATGTTATTTTTTAGAACACCAGCTTTTTCAAGTCTTAGTAGAATTCTCTCTAGTAGAGTTTTACTTGGCGTAGCCCTAGTTTTATCAGTTATAAGTATCGTAACTCTAAAAGAGCTCTTTACAATATCTTCAATTTTGCTAATTGCAATTGGCGAATTAAGAGAATCCTCGATAAGGTTAACAGCATCTTTATCAGGTAACCCTTTTGGAATCCTAGAATATACTGTATATATCTCTTTTGGTAGATTAAGCTCTACATATCCTTTTCCATATGGGATAGAAATATTTGCCATACAACCGCCTAGAGGTTAGATGTTTTGGAAATGTTGATATAGTTTCTGGAGATCTTTCCATAAATCCATAAATATCTCTTTAACGCCTTTATATCTCCTTGATAGATTTTCATCGGGTTCTATAACATCTATAGGTCTTAGAAATCTCTCTTCAATTTTCTCTATGCTTGGATAGAGTTTTGCTTTAAGCATTAGAGGTATCAATGTACCTAAGCCAACTAAATCGCCATAAACCTCAACCTTTTTACCATAGATAGAAGCTCTTATTATATTCCATAGCTTTGTCTTTGTACCACCACCTGTTAGCCTTATACGATCAATATCTATATTGAATAGATCTCTAAACAGCTCTATATAGCTATTCTCCATAAGAGTTATCCCTAGTATGACCCCTCTTAGAAACCTTCCAATAACAACAGATCTAGGTTCATCAACAACCTTTAGATTTATTATAGCTGCATTCATTAAAGGGTCGTAGAATGGGCTTCTATCACCTGGTGGAAGAAATAGAAACTCTGTACCTGGCTCTACATTCTCTATATATCTAAAAGCCTCCTCTATATTTATCCCAAGAACTTTTTCTATAAACCATGATAGAAATGCACCAGTAAAACCAGTAGCTGCACCTGCTAGATAGCCTTTTATTGGATGTATATGATAGTATATAGATTGATGAATAACAAACTTATCTGTAACTATTTTTGGAACTGTTGTGCTACCGCTATAGATATTAACATCGCCTATCTTAAGAGCTCCACCAGCTAATGCAGAAGCGTTTCCATCTGTCATGCCATGGAATATCTTAGCATTTGACAAACCTATCTTCTCAGCATATCTACTTGTAGCCTCACATATATATTCTCCACATGGAACAGGCCTAGGCATTTTATCTATATCTAGTCCAAGTTCATGAAATATCTCTTCAAACCATTTTGGCTTATCTGACGATATATCTAAGCCAAACTTTAATGCATTTGTATAATCAGTCTCTATATCACTCCAAATCTCATTTTCTTTTCTGCATAATCTATATAGAATCCATGTAGCTGCAGGCACAATCCACCTAGTTCTATTATATAGACCTGGATTATATAGCTTCATATGGTATAGCTTTACAATAGGGGATGCAGGATCTACAGTAACGCCTTTTCTAGCTAGTATCTCTATAGATGGAAATATCTTTATCTTGCTATATATATCTAGGCGTTTTTCATAATACATAACAGGATTTGTCAATGGCTCGCCATATTCATCAACAGGTATATATGTTCCAGACGTGCTATCTACTGAAACATATTTTTCACATGTTTTACATTCTTTAACTATAGATGGCATAGCAGCTTCTATAGCTCTTAGCCATTCATAGACATCTTGCCTAGCTATAGGCTCTCTACCAATAGCTATTGGAAACCCATTTATATCGTATACCTCTACCCTAACCCCGCTACTACCAACATCTATACCTATTAATAGTATAGAGCTCAAAAAATCACCTTCTATAGCCTATAATCTCTAAAAACCTTATATAAGCATCTTCGTGTTCTTTTGAATACTGTGGCTCGAATACCTTTATAGGATAGGAGTTTCTTACATATTCCCTAAGCTCTTTCAAAGACTTTATAATCCCTAGACCAGCAGCCTGTATAAGTATATTCCCTATAGATGTCGCCTCATCAGGCCCAGCATAGACTACCTTATCTGTAAAATCCGCTGTTAACTGGTTTAAGAACCAGTTTCTAGATCCACCTCCAAAAATGTTTATATGTTTAAGTCTCTTGCCAAGTAGATCTTCAGCTTGCTCAAATACAAGTCTATATTTTAATGCAAGGCTCTCAAAAACTATTCTAAACAACTCTCCTAAGCTAGAGGGTTTTTCCTGTTTTGTTTTCTCAAGATATTTCATAATTTCACTAATCATATCTTCAGGAGCTACAAATCTTTCATAATCAGGGTCTATAAATGCTTTAAATGGCTTTGAATCCCTAGCCATTTTAAGAATATCGTCATATGTAAGCTGCTGGCCTTTATCAGCTAGGATCCTTCTAATCTCTTCTACTATCCACATGCCTTGCACATTTCTAAGAAATGTTATTGTGTTAAATGCCCCACCCTCATTCGTATAGTTGTACTCCATGGCTTTTCTATTTATTAAAGGCTTTGGAAGCTCTATACCTACAAGAGACCATGTACCAGAGCTTATATAACCAGCATCTTCATCTATCATAGGACCTGCAGCAATAGCTGATGCAGTGTCATGTGTAGCTGGTGCAACTATATCTATGTCTCTAGATATATCTAGCTCTGATGCAAGCCTAGACTCGATTTTTCCAAGCTTTGTACCAGGTTCTATAACCTCTGGAAATATATGTATTGGTATACCAAGTGCTTCAAGAATATCAAAACACCATTTCTTAGATCCAGGGTCTAGAAATTGTGATGTTGTAGCTTCTGTATATTCGGCTACAGCAACTCCAGAGAGCCAGTAATTGAAGAGGTCAGGTATCATGAGAAATGTTTTTGCAATTCTAAGTTTAGGGTCCTTTGACTTAACCATAGAATATATCTGAAACAGTGTATTGATTCTTATAAACTGTATCCCTGTTCTCTCATATATCTTATCCTTTGGAACAATGCTAAATACCTCCTCCATTATATTTTCAGTTCTTGGATCTCTATATGTATGTGGATTACCAAGCAGCTCACCTGTTTCATCAAGAAGAGCAAAATCTATACCCCATGTATCAACACCTATAGAAACTAGCTTCTCTCCATATCTTCTATATGCAAGCTTTATAGCTTGCTTCATTTCATGCCAAATTCTTAAAACATCCCAATATAAACTATTGCCTAATCTAATCATGAAATTGGGGAATCTATAAAGTTCTTCAACGCTAACCTTCTTTTCCTTTTCATCAACAACGCCAATCATAGCTCTACAGCTACTAGCACCAAGATCAAATCCTAAAATAATATATCTATCCATATATAGCCACATAATAAATAAAACATTTAGCTGGGTTAAAAACATTATCTTTAGTAGAATTGATTTCCTCCAATAAATTATCAAAGAGATGATGGCTGTGGAAACGCTGTGTCGATGAAAACAGTTATATTTTATCAAAAGACTATAACTGGTTTTATATATTGTTTTCTTGATTCACCCTTTAAAATATTTAGAGCTTCCTCAAGATCTATTCTATCTATTATCTTGTTGAACTCTTTCATAGATTTTAAAACATCTATGGCTCTATACATTGTATATGGATTTACATATGACCCTATGATCTTTACCTCTTTTCTATATATTTGATGTGGCTCAATCTCAACTTTTTTATTTGGTGGTGCAACACCAAACAGCAGTATTTTTCCTTTAGGTGCTATAAAATCAAGCTTCAATATTCTTGATATAGCATCTATATTTCCTGATGCGTCTATAACCATATCAAATCCTCTGCCATCTGAAACTTCATTAGCTATCTTAGCTATGTCAACATTAAGTGGGTTTTCGACAACATCAGCACCAATGTCTTTAGCTATATCTATTCTATGTTTAGCTACTTCAAACACAGCTATTTTCGCTGATGTAAACCTCTTTAACAGTATTAGAAATATAAGCCCTATGGGACCTGCACCAAATATGGCAATGCTGTGAGCATTATATGGAGATACAAGGTCTATTCCATGTAGAATACATGATATAGGCTCAGCTAATGCTGCTACATCAAACGATATATCTTTAGGTATTCTATATACAGCTTTAGCAGGAACCACAACCTTTTCAGCCATACCACCGTCTCTAGTAACACCTATACCCTCCCACCGCTCACAGTAATTGCTATATCCACGTCTACAATAATAACACTCACCGCAAAAAACATTAGGATCAACAACAACACTATCACCAACAGAAACATCACTAACATTACCACCAACATCATCAACAACACCTGAAAACTCATGCCCAGGTACAATAGGGTATGAAACCCTAGACTCCTCACCTCTAAAGATATGTATATCAGTACCACAAACACCGCAAGCCTTAACAGAAACCAAAACCTCGCCAACTCCAGGCTTAGGATCATCAACATCCTTTATATAAGCTTCAAAAGGCTTACTTATAACAAGAGCCCTCAATTCAACCACGCTTCATTTACTATTTACAGATATTTCAAAAGCTTTAAATCTATATCAAGTATAGTAATCTTATAACTTAGCTCTAAACTTATTAAAAGAACCATCATGACTTAGCTATATTATGACATTAAATAGTTAAATCCTTTAAACTTAACCTATCTATATAAAGCAAAACACAATTTTAGGTTGGTATTAGATAGATATTAAGTAGATTGGTAAATTAAATTGAAGATAGTGAGATTTATATATTAAGTTATAAGTTACTGAGGATATATGTTAATTGGTGTATATTGTGAGGCTTGGTAGAATTGTTGGTAGAATTGGCCATATATATCCAATTAGAAGAAGAATTGGCCATATATATCCAATTAAGAGGGTTGATGCTTTAAGTGGTTGTGAGAATAAAACTTAAAATTGTTAGTAGAAGTGGCAAAGAGATTGAAACATCTGCTCTTGTAAATTCAGGTTTTGAAGCTGAGACTCCTCAGCTCTTAATCCCAAGGTCACTAGCTTATGAACTGGGTCTATGGCCGCCTCCTCTAGAAGCTTTACTTATTGAGGTCGGAACTGCTGGGGGCCCTGTTAGAAACTATCTCATTCCAAAAGTAATTGATGTATATGCACTAACTAGCGATAGGATTGTAGGACCTATTAAATGCGATGCCATGATCTCTACACTGGAATATGAGGTTTTAATAAGCGATGCACTTGGCTCAGAACTTGGTATTGTGATACTAGATTTAAAGGGACTATGGAAATTTAGAGATGAAGATAAAGCTAGAGTAAGTGAAGCGCCACAGTACTGGTTCTAAATATCATCTATAATTATTTAGATTAAAGCTACCATATTTCTATTTTCTATATAGAGCTCTATTTTCATGAATAAAGTAGCATTAATACTGCTATAGTTTTATGATCAAATTAATAATTTCTATAATAGGTTAACTCTTTTTAACTCCATAGCAATTTCTTTTAGTTTTAATGTTATTAGCATCTATGTAATTTAGAATGAATAAACTTTTACATTTATAAATTCAAATATTAAATAGCTTGGTAGGTGTATGAAAATGTTCAAAGTAATAGAGGCTATGAATTTGTTTTCAATACGAGGATATAGAAGTCCCAATTTCTATATTCAGGGTAGGGGTGTGTTGGGTTTTTTGGGTAGGTTGGTTAGGAGGTTTGGTGGGAGGGCTTTGGTTTTATCTGATTTTGATGTTAAGAGAGTTGTTGGTGGTGTTGTTGAGGAGGGTTTGAAGAGCTATGGCATAGACTATATATATGTTATTTTTAATAGGGAGTGTAGCTGGGAGGAGATAAACAGGGTTACAAAAATAGCTATTGAAAACAGCGTTGATATGGTTATTGGTGTAGGTGGTGGAAAAACACTAGACACAGCAAAAGCAGTAGCAATACCAAACAAACTAGCAGCAATAATGATACCAACAATAGCATCAACAGACGCACCAACATCAGCTCTCTCAGTTATATATACAGAGCCCTACCCAGGTGAGTTTTTAGAGGTATTTAACTTCTATAAGAATCCTGATATGGTTATTGTTGACACCGAGGTTATAGCCAAGGCACCACCAAGATTTCTAGCAGCTGGTATGGGTGATGCTGCATCGCATTATTGGGAAACAAAATCAATACTACAAGGAAATAAACCAAACTTTGTATATATGGATTATGAACATGGAAAAGGTGTAGAGCCTTTAAAGCCTTTTGATATAGGGTTTTTGTTTGCGAAGCATGCTTGGGATATAATATATAGGTATGGTGTTGAGGCTATGGATTCTGTTAGAATTGGTGCTGTTACACCAGCTCTTGAACTTGTTGTATATGCAAACACCCTCCTCAGTGGATTGGCTGTTGAGAATGGTGGTACTGCTTTGGCTCATGCTATTGGAAATGGTTTAAGTGTTTTGGAAAAGAAGATGAGGCCTATCCAATACCATGGAGAGATGGTGGCATTTGGAACACTTGTAGAAATAGTAGCTGAGGAAACAATAGAAGAAGCAAAAAAATATATATGCTGGGCACACAAAATAGGACTACCAACAACACTCAAAGAACTAGGAATAGAAAACCCAACAGAAGAAGATCTATACAAAATAGCTGAGAAATCGAAATCAACATTAGGTTTTGCTAGGATACCGTATGATATAGATCAAGAGAGATTAGTTGAATTGATAAAGGTTGCTGATTCTATAGGTAGGAAATTCTCAGAGCTATGTCCAAGGATGGCATATGGATAGGTGATTTCCATGTCTTTAGAAGAGTCTCTGAATGAGTTAAAGGGTATTTCTTTTAAGAGGTTGTTTGATTTAAGTGGTAGAAAAGCTGTTGTTACTGGTGGGGGTGGTGGTATATGTAGTGCTATTGCCTATGGGCTGGCGGAGTTCGGTGCTGATATTGCATTGATAGATCTAAATGTGGAGAATCTTGAGAAGGTGAAAAACTTTCTTAAAGAGAGATTTCCTGAGAGAAAGGTAATGGCTTTTGCAGCTAATGTGTGTAGCTATGATGAGGTGGTTAAAGCTGTTGATGATATTGTTAAAGAGTTTGGTAGAATAGATATATTGGTGAACTGTCATGGAATTGGCCAATGGGTTTCAGCTGAGGCGATGAGCTTAGATGACTGGAATAAAATGATATATACAAATCTAACATCTATATTTATAGTAAGCCAAGTTGTTGGTAGATATATGATAAAGCAAAGATATGGAAAGATAATAAATATAGCTTCTATGTCGGGACACATAGTAAATACACCACAGCCCCAATCACACTACAATACATCTAAAGCTGGAGTAATACATTTAACAAAAAGTCTAGCTGCTGAATGGGCTAAATACAATATATATGTTAATAGTGTTAGCCCAGGCTATACACTTACACCACTTGTTGAAAAGTTGCTCAAGCAAGAACCTAGATATGCTGAGTTATGGAAATCTATGATACCGTTAAATAGATTTGCAAAACCATATGATATAGTAGGAGCAGTAATATTTCTAGCATCAGATGCATCAAACTATGTTACAGGAACAGATATTCTTGTTGACGGAGGCTATACAATACTATAACATAGCACCAACACCTATAGCTCTGATAGCAGTAAAGCAACGTCTTGTTAACAGCTAGCATATCTATGTCTAGAATGTTTTAACAATATAGCATTTAAGATTAAATCAAGAGTATATTCTTTAATTTAACAATATCTATAAACATTATTACAATATCTCTTTTAACCTCTTTACCAAGAATATCTATTAAGATAGTGCTTAGATTAAAATGTTGAAAGGTGATATAGCTTTTAATAATATGTTAGGTGTAGCTAATGTCTTATTTTGATGAAAGCGAGTTTGATAGATGGATAAAAAGTGCATTGAGAACCATCGACTCTGCTAAAAGGGATTTAGATGGTGGTGACTATAACTGGTCTTGTTTTAAATCCCATCAAGCTGTTGAAAAGGCGTTAAAAGCAGTTTTATGGGGGGTTGGAAAGCCTAGAGTTGGGCATTCTCTTATTCATTTGCTAAGCTACTTGAAAGAGGATATAGGTGTAGAAGTTCCAGAGGATATAAGCAATGCATGTATAGTTTTAAGTAAATACTATACACCAACCAGATACCCTGATGTTTGGAGCGAGGGTATACCTGAGGAATATTACTCAAAAAGAGAAGCTGAAGAAGCTATAAAACTTGCTATACATGTTATTGAGTGGGTTAGAGAGCTATGGAGAAGATTGTTGAGGAGAGGTTAAAAGCTAGAGAAAACGCTATTCAAGAAGCCAAAACCTTCGCTATCTGCATAGCTAAGAAACTTGGAAAAATCACAGCAATTCTTTTTGGTAGCTATGCTAGAGGGGACTTCAATGAGTGGAGCGATATAGATGTGCTAATATTAGCTGAAAACCTTCCCCAAAACCCTATCAAAAGACTCGACTTAATACAAAACTGTTTAGAGAAAACACCAAGAATAGAACCCTTAATAATCACGATAAGTGAATTCACAAAAATGAAAAACAAAAACCCAGCTATTATAGACGCTTTAAAAAACGGTGTAATATTGATTAATAACCTTGAGACATCAATACAGTAAAACCTTTATTATATACAAATTTCTATAAACTTTCATCATAGCTCTGCATAAATAAACAAATAATCTCTAGAAATACAATAGCAATTAATCATTAAAAACAGGAAGGTTCAAAACTCTAATTTTGATACAATCCTAAATCTAAGGCTAGACATTGTGAAATATTTTAATACTACTTAGGATGTTCTAAATATAATTTGAACTACCTCAGAAAAATTTTTAAACAACATTGACATCTTAATTATTGGTAATGATAAATGCATCCCATAGTTAAATATGTTGTTCAGAGATTTTTAAGGATGCTCTTGACTATATGGATAGGTCTAACATTGGTATTTATTGTCTCACGTCTTATGCCATTTAATCCTGCTGATATTCTCATAGCTAGAATTCTGGCTCTTGGTACAAGATTAAGGGCTGAAGAGATTGAAGCTATGAGAAATACGATATATGGTTTATTTGGTTTAGGAAAACCTATATATATCCAGTATTTCGAGTTTTTATACCGCTATCTAGTTGGGGATATGGGTCCTTCTTTTACATATTTCCCTACAAAGGTTTCAGAGGTTATTGCTGCAGCATTGCCTTACACTATATTTCTTCTTCTACTAGCATCTATAACATCGTGGGTTATTGGTAATGTAATTGGTGTAGTAGCTGCTTTATCTAGAAGAGAGAAGCTAAGTAGAGCTATGGAATATACTATATTAAGCATACAGCCTATACCCTTTGCAGTATTTGCTTTAGCATATCTGATATTCTATGTACTTGTACTTAGATTGTCTATACCAGCTGGTGAAGTGTTGTATGGAAAGCCTTTTTGGTATATAATAAGATCTATGTTTCAGCGTAGTCTTCCACCATTAACAGCAATGCTTATATGGAATTGGATGGGAAACTTTCTATCTATGAAGAGTCTTGCAATAAAGTTGAAAAATGAGGACTTTATAGACTATGCAAAACTTAGAGGAGCGTCACGTCTGGCTATAGTTCAATATGTAGCGAGAAATGCTATTGTTCCACAATTCACATATCTATTACTTGGTTTAGGAATGATGTTTACGGGTAATGCGTTAGTGGAATATCTCTTTTCTTATCCAGGGATAGGAATACTTTTCGTTACATCAATAGTTAATGCGGATTATAATCTTATGTTGGGAATAGCATATATGTCTATTGTTGGTGTAGCTATAGCTGCTTTTCTACTTGATATAATGTATCCTTTGATAGATCCTAGAATAAGATATCCAGGGCAATAAGGTGAGATAAATGGGCTTCAAAGATATGGTTAAAGATAAAATGTTTATAGCTGTACTGACAATTGTAATAGGTATAGTGCTATATATTGTTATATATACAAACTATTTTATTAAAATAGATCCAAGCAAGTGGTATTCACATCCACAAGGTATTCCACCAAGCAGTAAATATCCATTTGGAACAACACTTACAGGTCAAAACCTAGTAGACCTTGTTCCAGCTGCTCTTAAAAACTCTATAGTAATAGGAGTTACAACAGCATTAACATCAACAGTTATAGCAATTACATTGGCAGCTCTTGTAACAATAGCTAGAAAAGGTGTATCAGCTTTAATGATCTTTATAGATACAATGTGTACCATACCTCCTCTACCAATCTTGATAGTTATGATATTTACATGGAGAGACTATATAACGATGCCGGTGATAGGCTTAATCCTATCTATATTTGGTTGGGCATGGCCTTCAAGAGCATTGATATCAACTTTATCTAGCTTAAAGGAAAGAACATTTATATATACATCATATTTATCTGGATTACCATCATATATGATAATGTTTAAGGATTTCATGCCATTTATAATGAGATATATATTGGTTGGCTTCATCAATTTAATGTTGTGGGCAATAGGTATGGAGACTACAATATCTATGTTTGGTGCTATGAAGATGGAAACCCCAACTATTGGAACAACACTTTACTGGGCATTGCAATACCAGGCATTTCTACTTGGACTCTGGTGGTGGTACTTAATACCAGTTCTATTTCTAATAGCCTTAGTATTGCCATTATATATGATTGGTATAAAGATAGATGAGTATCTAACCTCATAGAGGAATGCAAATATGGGTAAAGAATATTTAGATAGAGAAGCCATTCTTAAAATTGTTAATGTAGATGGAGGTTATGTTATAAAATATAGAGGTAGATCAGCAAAGTTTATTCATGCAGTAAACAATGTCTCTTTAGAGCTTTACCCCAATAGAATTATAGGCATTGCTGGTGAGTCTGGCTGTGGTAAATCAACACTTGCAAAAATAATATATGGTGCTATAGAGCCACCTCTAGAAGTTAGACAAGGATCTGTTTTATTAAAAATGTCTGAAGGATATAAAGATATTCTAAAGATAGATAGGGCATATATATCTAGAGATATATGGTGGAAGGTTTTAAGCTATATTCCACAGAACTCTATGAATGTTCTAAATCCAATGAAGAGAATAAGAGATACCTTTATAGAGACATTCAAGTTTCATGGAATAAATATTGATAAAAAAGAGATAACTAGATATATTAAAGAGACATTCAATGTATTTGGAGTACCTATAGATGCTATAAATGCTTATCCACATCAGCTTAGTGGTGGTATGAAGCAGAGAATTGTTATATCACTATCTCTATTATTTGATCCGAAGATAGTATTATCTGATGAACCAACTACAGCAGTAGATGTTGTAACACAACTAGGTATTTTAACATCGTTAAAGGAGTGGCAAAGAGAGAAAAAATCTTCGATGATTATAATATCTCATGATATGGGTGTACATGCATATATGGATGATGAGGTAGCTATAATGTATGCTGGTAGTATTGTCGAGAAGGGTAATGCTGAGGATATATTTAAAGATCCTCTGCATCCATATACAAAAATTCTAATATCGTCACTTATAAAGAAAGGTGAAAAGACTATTAAAAGAGGTATCTCAGGTTCTCCACCAGATCTATCTAACCCTCCACCTGGCTGTAGGTTTCATCCTAGATGTCCATATGCTATGGATATATGTAGAAAAGAAGAACCACCAATAATAGAGATTGGGATTGGTAAATTAGTTAGTTGCTGGCTTTATTCTAAGAGGTGAAGATCATGGATGTTGATTTAAATAACTATCTATTGTATGTTGATAGGGTAACAAAGTTGTTTGGCTATGGTTTACTAGGACTTAGAAAATTCAAGGCGTTGGATGAGGTAACTATCTCTCTTCCATCTCAAGAACCTAAGCTTTTTGTCTTGATAGGTGAAACAGGTAGTGGTAAAACAACACTACTTAGAATAATTTTAAGAATAATTGCTCCAGATATGGGCTCAGTTTACTATAAGGGTAAAAATATATTTGATATGAGATCTTCTGATGTTAAATGGTATAGAAGAGAAGTTCAAGCAATATTTCAAGATCCCTATGAAACATTTAGCCCTCTAAGAACAATAGACAGTTATCTATTTGATGTATCTAAATACTTACTTGGTATCAATAGAAAAGAGGCTGAAACCTTAATCGATGAAACACTGAGATTTGTTGGTTTAAGTCTAGATAGAGTTAAGGGTAAGAGAATAAGAGAGTTTTCAGGTGGTGAGCTTCAAAGAATATCTATAGCAAGAGCAATACTCTCTAAACCTGGTTTGCTACTAGCAGATGAACCTGTTTCAATGTTGGATGCCTCATTAAGGGTGAATATATTAAACATATTTAAAGAGATAAAAGAAAAGTTAAAGCTGTCAATAATATATGTTACACATGACTTAGTTACAGCTTATTATGTGGGTGATGAAATGGCTGTTTTATATCGAGGTATCTTAGTGGAGTCTGGGCCCATGGAATATATATATAAGGATCCTTTGCATCCATATACACAACTATTAATGAATTCTATTCTAGAACCAGACATTAATATTAAAAATAGAATAAAACCTGTTAAACTTTCATCAATTGAAATAAAAGAATTCTTAGCACCAGGATGTAGATTTGCATCTAGATGTCCATATGCAATGTCTAAATGTACTAAAGAAGTACCCCCTTCTATAATAGTTGATGGAAAAAGAACTGTTAGATGCTGGCTTCATGTTAAGTAAAATTATATTATTATATCATGAAAATTTAAAAATACTGGGACACGTAGAAATAAGTGGAGTGAATTGGTATGATAGTAAGAGGAAGATATTTAAACGCAATATTAATGCTATTAATAATAGTTCTATCAAGTATATATTTAATATCCATGCCTCATACATATTCACAGCTACCTCTTCCACCGGGTGTAGCTAGAAAAGATGTTGTAATAATTGATGTGATACATGGAAGAACACCTACACCCGACAACTTTAATGTATGGGTAATAGGAATACCACAGGGTCACATACATCAATTCTGTGTAGATACATTATGGTATGCAAATTTATCAGATCCTGCTGGAACACTAGTTAACATACTTGCAGCAGGCGATCCTGAATATAAAGATAATTACATGACACTTATTATAAAGTTGAAACAAGGAGTTTACTGGAGTGATGGTGTAGAGTTTACAGCAGATGATGTTGTATTCACAATCAATACCATAGCTGCTAATCCCAATCTTAACTGGAATGCTGTTGTAAAAACTTGGGTTTCAAGTGTTAGAGCATTAGATAAATATACTGTTGAAATAAAGCTTGTGAAGCCTAATCCATATGCACATTACATGTTTGTGGTACAGGCATGGAATGCCATGTACATAATGCCTAAACATTACTTTGAGAAGATAGGTGCAGAGAATATACATACAGATAAGTTCAATCCACCAATCTGTATAGCTCCATACGTATTACATTCATATGATCCTGGTGGTATGTGGTTCTTATGGAAGAGAAGAGACGATTATTTAAGATCAAGCTTAGGTGATTTAGTACAAAAACATGGATGGTATGGAGGTCCTCAATGGGTATTAATGAGGGCATTTCTAACAGAATCTGCAAAAGTTCTAGCTATACTTGCTGGAGAACTAGATACAATGTTTGACCCATCGCCAGAAGCATTTGATACTATATTAAAGGCTATGGGTGAAAGGATACAGCCATGGTTCACTGAATGGCCGTATTTCTGGGGCTTTGATCCAACAAATAGAGGCATATACTTCAACCACCTAGTGTATCCATACAACATATCTTTAGTTAGATGGGCACTAGCATTAGCTGTAAATATGACGAAGGTTATGACGGAGGCATATGGAGGGATTCAACGAATTTTCATACTACCAACAGGAACCCTAGGACCTACACTATATTGGGAGAAAAAACTTCTGCCATGGTTAAAAGACCTAGAGATAACATTGCCAGATGGCTCAAAGTTTAAAGTATTTGACGATACTATACCATCCAAGATATATAGCTGGGCAAAAGCCCAGGGATATATCAAGGAAGAATGGAGTAAAGAAAGAATAACGACAACATGGGGTATTGGCTGGTGGAAATATGCACCAGATGTATCAGCAAAGATACTAGAGGGACTAGGGTTTAAGAGAGGTCCTGATGGATCATGGTATCTACCCAATGGCTCTAAATGGAAAATGACATTGAATATACCAACATATGAACTAGATGCTGTTAGACTTGGACAAGCTGTGGCATCAATGTGGAAGGAATTTGGAATAGATGTAAGTGTTGTAACACTAGATGCAACGCCGTTCTGGAATGCAGCTCAATATGGAAATTTTGAAACAGGGTCTTACTGGGGTCTATACGCATTTGCTTCAAGTCCATTTGTAATTCCATATAATTACCAAACATTAAAATGTGAATTTGTGAGACCTAGAGGTAACTTCTCCCCTAACTGGGCAAGATATTGTAATCCAAAATTAGATGAACTAATTGATAAAGCATTATCATTATTACCTGGAACCGCAGAACAAATCGCATTAACAGAAGAAATAATAAAGACTGTTGTAAGTGATATGCCCGCTATGACATCTGGGGACTGTAAAAAACTACTATTCTATGTAAAAGATTATTGGGAAGGATGGCCATCAGCAGAAAAACCAGGAGTTAATCCAATGTTCTGGTGTATGCCATTCAAAATACAGTTAATGCAACTTTATCCAAAGGGATGGAAACCAACACCTACTCCTAAACCAACACCTACTCCAACCCCGACTCCTACTCCTACTCCTAC
>CAYUUS010000019.1:0-3444 GCA_964447975.1 uncultured Ignisphaera sp.
CTAGATGCAACAAATAAACATGAACTAATGAGAATGAGCATCTAGGGACAAACGGTCTTATAATAACACCTGATGCTGCTGAGAAAGCTATTAGTGAGGGGCTCTGCGGTGCTGTTTTTATTGGAAGACAGCTTATAGCTGATCCTGAATGGCCTAAAAAAGTTAGAGATGGTAGGATAAAGGAGATTAGACCATGTCTTGCATGTAATGAATGTATAGGTGGAAGACTTTTCGCAAACAAGCCTGTGCTATGTGCAGTCAATTCATTAACAGGTTACGAGTATAGATGGCTAAGCGAAGAATATTTACAACTGAAAGCCTCGCCCTTTAGGGCGGGGAGGAGGTCAGAAGACCTGAAGGGCTTTTTGAAAAGCATAAGATAAAGGTGTTAATAAATGCTATAGTGGTAGAGATAAAGAAGAATGGAGTTGAGGTAGTTATACCATCACTTGAAAGAAGATTTATTGAAGCAGACACAATGGTTTTTAGCTGTTGGACGCATTCAAAAACTAGGTCAAGAGCTTCTTGAAATAGCAAAGAAAATTGCAAAAGAGGTATATGTGATAGGAGATGCAAAAAACCAAGAAAAATAATTGATGCAATTCAAGAAGGATTCTTCACAGCTATGAAAATATAGATAAGCCTTTTTTATCTCTTTATCTACCATATCTCATCACCGTATTTTTAATTGTGTTTTATAGCATGTTGTATTAAAACCTATGGTTTAGGATATTTTCTAACACATAGAAAAGATTGATGATAATTTGATATATATCTAGCAGTATTAGTTATTTATTTTTATGGTTCCATAATGTTTTTAAGTTTTGTAACACTGTAACTTTGTAGGTGTGTAATATGAGTGACGAGTTTAAAAAAGAATTAGACGATGTTATTGATAAATTAAAGAAGGAGCTAGATGATGTTGGTAAAAAGGTTGAGGAGTATTTAGAGAGAGGAGAGGTTTATAGAGCATATAAAATTTGGAGAGATAGTGTTTTGGATTCTTTAAAAATTCTTAGAAAGTCTTTGGATAGGATTAGCGAAGGCATTAAGGGTGTTAAAATGAGTGAAGAAGAGTTGAAAAATTTAGCTACATATTTAAGGGATAGTGTTAGAGATGTTATGAATAGAATTGAAGGTATTGGTGAAAGAATTAGAGAGGCTAGGGGTAGAAAAGGTATAGCTGTTTGGATCCATGGACCACCATTCAAACACTTCCTTCGTGAAGTTATAAGTGGTGTAGATTTAACTGTTGATAGAATTTTGGAAAGTGTTGAAGAGCTTGTTGAAAATATTGAAAAATCGTTTGAAGATATTGGAAAGAGGCTTACACAAGTAGTTTCAGTTAGAATTAGAGATCAAGATCTAGAGATAATAGACCAGCTCGTTAATGTAGGTATATTTAAGAGTAGAAGTGAGGCTATAGCATATTTTGCTAGAAGAGGTATTGAGTCTAGCAAGGAATGGATTGAAAAAGCATTGGAACAGGCAAAGAAAATTAAGGAGCTTCAAGAATCTCTAAGAAAAGAAATTGAGGAAGATAAAGAAGAGAAGAAGTGATAATGTATATCACAGATATCATATTGCATCATCTTATAAACATATTATTTTTATCTAGTTAGATAGCTATATCTAAACATTGATATAGAGTTTTAGCATCTTTTATTCTAACTTTCTTTAGTTTTCAATATTTTATAATTATAGTGTATCCGAATATATCTATTGACATAGATAAGAAGAGCTATAAAACATAATAAAGGTTATTGGCAATGGGTTTATATCCCTTGATTTTGTATTACATAGATTAAAGCTTTCCATCTCTTAATATTTTCACAATAATTAATTATCTAAATTATATTACTTCTATTTTCTACTCTTTTCAAATAATATGATACATAATATGGATTTATTTGTAGAGGGGTAAAGCTTATTAATTTTGATAATAAGTATACTATTACAATTGAAGTGTTGGAAGTTGCATCGCTCTCTATCAAGGGCTGTGGATATTAAATTAGATAAAGAGGTTGACTACTCTTCAATCTTTGATATAGTTAAATGGAGAGCTGTGTTGAGAGGTCCATGGAAAGGCTATTTAGGTTGGGGAGTTGCTTTACTAATTACCTTTAACAAACCTATTAGATTATCTGGAACTTTTTCTGATCTTAATAGACATGGGTGGTACTGGGCTGAGCTAGCTAGTAGTTCGGTTCATGTATTGATAGATGTTAGAAAAAGAGGTATTGTTGCTGTAGATCCGATACTTAGTAGCGAAGGTATAGAGTTTGAAACGAAAGAAGAGAAAATAGCATATGAGTTGGCTAGGAAGATGTGGGGTGATGGGGTAAGGGATTTGAAGTTATTAGGACATTTTAGATATAGTCATGGTGATGAAGCTAAAAGCTTCTTTGTATCTGAAATAGAGCTAGAAAATGGCAAAGCTTTGCTAACATTCAATGAATCAGGTAATATATTGCATGAGTTTACATCTACTATTGTAGAGGGAAATCCAAATATATCACTATCACACTATATCCCTACAAATATTATAGATAGTCATAATGGTCTTAACCTAGTAGAGTTTGAAGGTAATGAATTCTATAACTATGACTTTACAATAAACAATATCTCAATAAATAACATTGACTGGCCTATCACTATATTGTTTTCAGGTTTTGAAAACGAAAACACAATTATAGATATATACTTCGGAAAAACAACATATGCCTTACCAATGTATGTATATGTAAAGCCATGTGGATGGATTACAAAGCAAGGCACTAAAGGAGTTATCTGGTCACCAATACTAAAAGGATATCTCTATCTACATATACGCCTCTATAGATGTTGTGATAAACAGCTATTCTTTGCCACTACACACTATGATCAATACCCAATTGAATCGTGGAGCGGTTACAGCGGACCTGCAGCTGCAGATGCAATGCATATAGCAAGGCAAAAAGGTTTAGATGTATTTAAAGACTATGTAAATCTATTAAATGCAGAAGGTTTCTGGATCGAAGAAAACAAGATAAGATTACACAACGGCTTTGCATCTATGATTTTATCTGAAACTGCTCCTCGAGATATCATAATTCCAAAACATGTAGAAAGCCAATGAATTTATACTTATCAATAGCCAACTTCAATGTAACATCTATATAATACTTTATATTATAAATAAAATCTATAAATTTCTAACCATTTCTATAAATCAATAATATAATGCATTATAATTAAGGTTTATAAAGCTTCTTAGCTATTTCAAAGGCTGGGGTGAGTTTTTAATATGCATTTACTATGTAAAGCTATGCAAAAGAAATCTGCGTTTCTAATAATAGTTGCATTGGTTATAGGTGTTGTTATTGGCTATGTAGTGGGTTGGGGTACAGCTCCACAACCTACCATACAAACAGTAACCCTACCACCAACAACATACACAGTTAC
>CAYUUS010000019.1:3544-33463 GCA_964447975.1 uncultured Ignisphaera sp.
ACAGTAACCCTACCACCAACAACATACACAGTTACAGTTACTGAAAGACCTGGGGTTACACCAGCTCCTACACAAACAGTAACTGTAACTGTAACACCTGCTATAGGTGTTGTACAGCCTAGTGAAATAGTTATTACTGCGTGGACTCAAGGCCCTGAGAGAGAATCTATCTATAGGCAGCTTAATCTTGAGCTTGCAGCTGAAAAGCTGAATACCATACTTAGAGATCTAAATATACCAGTAACTGTAAGGATCGAGGGTGAGTTTTCAACAGCTTCATGGACAGACTATAGAAAGAAGCTTTATATGGCTCTTGAAGCAGGGACAGGGCCCTGCATCTTCTTAACAGCTCATATCGATACAGCTGTATTGTCTGAAAACAACTGGGTTATACCACTAGATGAATATATACAGAAATACTGGAATTTCACATACTATGATGTTATTCCAGGTCTATGGGATGCTGTTAGGTATAAGGGTAGGGTATGGGGAGTTCCACAAGATACAGAAGCTAGACCTATATACTTTAACAAAATCCTTTTAAAGAGGCTTGGATGGTCTGATGAAGAAATAAATGATCTGCCTAGAAAGATTAGAGATGGGGAATTTACACTTGAAGATATGCTTAGAGTAGCTAAAGAGGCTGTAGATAAAGGTGTTGTTGAGCCTGGCTATGCTATATGGCATAGACCAAACCCTGGACCTGACTGGCCAATTGTGTATCTTGCATATGGAGGTAAACTCTACGACGATACTACAGGAAAACTTGTTGCAGATATGAGGATTTGGAGAAAATATTTTGAGTTCTTCTATAAAGCTTCTATGCAAAACTATAGACTCATCTCCGATATGTTAACCTCACTTGATTGGAATAGAGATATCCACCCAACAATAGTTGCTGGTAAGGTTCTATTCTGGATGGGTGGCACATGGCATAAAGGTCAATGGGTTTCATCATTTGGTTTAACAGAAGAGCAGTTCTGGGAGATGTTCGGCTTTGCACTTTATCCAGCTGGTGAAAAAGGTCTAAAGCCTGTCACATTATCTCAGCCAATGGCTTACTTCATATCGAAGGCCTGTCCATATCCAGAGCTTGCATTCCTTATAGTAACACTAGCTACAGATCCATATCTAAACTCTTTACATGCTGTGCCAAGTGCTCATCTAGCTATTCTATATAGCCAGCTGGTAAACCCTCTATATACTAGAGATAGGTTTCTAAAAGAAACAGGCTATATGGTGGAATATGCTAAGTATCAACCACTACATCCTAAATGGGGAGAATACTCTACATCGATATTTGAAATTGTTAAAGGTATTGAAACCGGAGGGTTTAGAAGTGTTGATGAAGCACTAGCAGCTTTTAAGAATCTATTAACAACTAGGTTAGGTGACAATGTAATTATTATTGAGTAGAGTAGACATCAAATCTACGGTGTTTCAATGTGTATATACCTCGAAGAATATATAAAAAGATTTTTTTATCTGCTATGCTTCTCCCCTCTATAGTTGTAGCCTCTATATTTCTTGCAGTACCAGCTGCACTTACTTTAGCAATATCTTTGACAGGCCTTGACTATAGATTTACATGGACTTGGATAGGCCTAAGAAACTATGAAAGGCTTTTCAGAGACCCTGCTTTTCAACTAATTGTCAGAGCCACGCTAATCTATGTAGCTGGAACCTTAGCCTTTAATACAGGTGTGGGTTTGTTGATCGCATTAATTACGACACATATCCGTAAATCGCTTGGCTCGTTTATAAGAGCATTATGGCTTCTTCCTAGGGTTTTACCTAGTGTTGTCTGGGCTGTTTTAATGATGTGGATCTTCTCTCCAATGCCTACAGGATTCCTCAACACTGTTATTAAAAGTCTCGGTGGTGCTCCTATTCCATGGACATTTAAATACTATTGGCCTTTTCTATTTATTGTAAACGGGTTTATAGGATCAAGCCTTTCAGCAATAATTTTTAGCTCTGCAATTGAATCAATACCACCAGATTATATCATAGCTGCTAAAGTTGATGGAGCTTCTAGCTTTACAATTATAAGAAAAATTGTTTTACCGATGATAAAATGGCATATAGCCTTTTTCGTAGCTTACAACACTTTATCGCTTCTAGCTTCATTTGAATACATATTGCTGACACTTGATGGTGGACCTGGATACTATTCAACTGAGGTTATGATTCTACACGCATATCATTTAGCATTTGGTCAATACATGGTTGCTATGAACTATGGATATGCAGCATCTATTGTTACGATACTATTTATAATAGGTCTTATATTATCAATAATCTATTGGAGGATATTTAGATTAAAGAGGTTGATGCTTGAAGCAAGACTTGAATAGGTGTAGATAAATGGCGAAAATAAAAATAGCTACTATTTTGCTGTATATCGTTGCTGGAGTTCTAGCTATTTTACCAGCAGTACCTCTCGCACTACTTATATCACTTGCTTTTAGCGAACACCCTGTATATATACATGGCTTTACATTAAAAAACTTCGACTTTCTTAAAACAGGTAAGCTATTTGCCGACAACCCCACATATAGTGCTCTATATCCAAATATATATCTAACAGCACTCAACACATTTCTTCTGGCTATTGGAAATGCATTGCTAGTCGTGTTAATCTCGTCAACAGCTGCCTATATTATTTCACGATATAACTTTAGAGGAAGAGTTGTATTGCTAAGCTCGTTTCTAATTATGCATGGTGTACCAGCCTCTGTACTTTTAATAGCTCTCTACTATATGTTGAAAACTATGGGTTTGCTAAACACTCTTCTAGGTGTAATATTGGTGAAAATGGCTGTTGATCTCCCTCTAGGTGTATGGGTTCTTAAAGGATTCTACGACTCGATACCATGGGATATAGAAATCTCAGCGCTTGTTGATGGAACTAGTAGATTTGGTGTATTTTCTAGAATAATGCTTCCATTAGTAAAACCTGGGATCTTTGCTATTGGCTTATTTTCGTTTCTTAGTGGCTGGGGCGAATATATATTTGTATATACATTTATACATACATCAACTAACTGGACTTTTTCAATGCTTATTAGAAGCCTGTTTAGCGAAATGGGTGGAATTAACCTAGCGTTAGTAGCATCGCTTAGCTTAATATATTTAATCCCTGTAATAATACTTTTTGTTATTGGAGAGAAGTATCTAGTTAGACTTACAATTGGTGGTGTAAAGGGGTGATTAAATGGTTAAAGTAACTCTTGAAGATGTGTCTTATACCTATAGAAGTGGGCGTAGAGGTGTAGAGGCTGTTAAGGATCTAAATCTTACTATAAATGATAAAGAGTTTATGGTTTTGCTAGGTCCTTCTGGCTGTGGAAAATCTACAACACTTCTTCTAATAGCGGGGGTCTACAAGCCCATGAAAGGTCATATATATTTCGATGATAGAATTGTTGATGATTTAGAGCCAAAAGATAGAAATGTTGGCATGGTTTTTCAAAGCTATGCACTATACCCGCATATGACTGTATATGAAAACATTGCATTTCCTCTTAAGCTAAAGAAGCTATCTAAACAAGAAATAGATAGACGTGTAAAAGAAGCTGTCTCAATGCTAAGAATTGAGGATCTCTTAGATAGATATCCCAGGCAGTTGAGTGGTGGGCAGCAACAGAGAGTTGCTTTGGCAAGGGCAATCGCAAAAAACCCGGCTATCTTCCTTATGGATGAACCTCTAAGCAATTTAGATGCAAAGATAAGAATAGAGGTTAGAGCAGAGTTAAAAAGACTTCAAAGAGAAATAGGTATAACAACGATATATGTTACACACGACCAAGCAGAGGCAATGAGTCTTGCAGATAGAATTGCTGTAATGAATGCTGGTAGAATTCTACAGGTTGGCACACCTGAGGAACTCTACCACAAACCTGTGAACATATTTGTTGCAGGTTTTATAGGTTCACCCCCAGCAAATCTAATAGATGCAGATGTTGTTGAAGTAGATGATAAGGTGATGCTGGAAATGCTTGGAGTTAAAATTCCATTACCAAACAACATAGCTTCTATAGTTAGAAATGAAAACAAGGTAATATTTATGGTTAGACCAGAAGACATTGATCTAGAGCCAAACGGGGAATTCACAGTATACTCTGTTGAGTGGCACGGCAGAGAGATACTAGCATCTGTACAAGCACCAGATGGAAAAACGCTAAAGGTTGTTCTACCCACAAATAAAAGAATTACAGCTGGAGACAAAGTTTCAATAAACTTCAACTTCAAACATATACATATATATAAACAAAGCGGTGAACTGATAATATAAAGCTATAGAATATAAGCAATATTAACATTAAGATAAAATTTAAAGTTATTATAGAATATATAAAAAACAATAACTCAATAATTATTGTTATAGCCCATAATCCTTCATTACACGATATTACTAGCAATAATGAAACAGCAAAAATAAAAACCTGCTCTATACAAAAATATATTGGTTTAAATATATGGTGGAGAAGATGTTAGCCTTAACATTATATGCTGAGTTTGCTCCAAGACCTGGCTATAGGGTTTCTGATATTGAGGCTAAGACGCATAAAGTTCGTGAGGGTAATAGGGTTTGGAAAAATCCTAGGATAGTACTCGAAGAGAGGTCTGTTCCTAAGCCTAAAGGTAAACAGGTATTGATTAGGGTTAAGGCTGTTGGTATCTGTGGTAGTGATCTTCATATGGTTGAAGCTGATAGAGATGGATATATGATTTACCCTGGTCTTGTCAGTACACCTGTTGTCTTAGGTCATGAGTTTAGCGGTGTTGTTGAAGAGGTTGGGCCTGAGGTTAAAACTGTTAAGCCTGGCGATATGGTTACATCTGAGGAGATGCTTTGGTGTGGTGAGTGTGATGCTTGTAGAGTTCACGATGTTAACCACTGTACAAGGCTTAACGATCCTGCTGATCTTGAGTATGGAGAGCTTGGGTTTACAATAGATGGTGCTATGGCTGAATATGTTTTGATTCCACATGAAAAGTATCTTTGGAAGATAGACTCCCTCATGGATATATATGGAAGCGAGAATAGGGTTTATGAAGCTGGAAGCTTGGTAGAGCCAACGTCTGTAGCATATAGAGCTATATTTGATAGAGCTGAGGGGTTTAAGCCAGGAGCCTATATTGTTGTATGGGGAGCTGGCCCTATAGGTTTAGCCTCAATAGCTTTGGCTAAAGCTGGTGGTGCTGGTAAGGTTATAGCATTTGAGGTAAGCCCAACTAGAAAAGAGCTTGCAAAGGTTATGGGTGCAGATTATGTATTTGATCCTATAGAGTTGAAGAAACAGGGTGTGGAGCCATGGGAGAAGATATTAGAGGTTACAAATGGCGAAGGAGCTGATATGCATGTAGAGGCCGCAGGTGCACCTGAGGCAACTCTACCCCAGATGCTTAAAAGCATAGCTATAAGCGGGAAGATTACATGGATTGGCAGAGCACCTCTACCAGTTCCAATATATCTAGAGGTTCTGCAGGTTAGAAGAGCACAGATATTTGGTAGCCAAGGACATTCAGGTTTTGGAAACTTTAGAAATGTGATTAGGTTGATGGCCTCAGGTAAAATCGATATGACGAAAATTATAACGAGCAGGTTTAAGTTGAGTGAGGCTTTGAAGGCTTTTGAGAAAGGTCATCAGAGAGTAGATGCAAAGATAACAATCAAGCCATAGAATAGTCAAATACAAAAAATAAATTTTTGTTAATTGTTATACTGAATATAGGTGAGAGGTTTGGGTGGTCCGTTAAGTGAGCGTTGGGGTAAGCCTGTGGTTAATAAATGGGGCAAGAAGATATATCTAGATCAAATGACTATGAAGGAGGTTGAGGAGAGGGTTAAGGAAAACGACATAGTATTTCTACCTGTAGGCTCTACAGAAGCTCATGGACCATTTGCACCACTTGGTGAAGATACTATTATAGGTGTTAGTATTGCTGAGAGGGTTTGCTATGAAGCTGGATGTACAGTTGCGTTACCTATAGCTTATGGCAGTCATCCAAGTCACCACTATGGTATTCCAGGAACTATACCTATAAAGGCAACTACTTTAATAGAATATGTATCAGATGTAGCTAAATGGCTTTCTAACGCAGGTTTTAAGAAGATCGTTATATGGAATAGCCATGGACAGGAATATGTATTGCCAATAGCAAAGGATATAGCTATAGTTGAGAAACAGGTCCATGCATTTATAATGGTTACAAGCTGGTGGAGCTGGGTACAAGACTTGTTGAGAAAGGCTGGTACTGGTGAGGAGATAGCTCCAGGTGTTAAGCTAGAAACACCTTTTATACATGCTGATGAAGTTGAGACTAGTGTTACATGGTATGTAGCACCAGATCTAGTAGATGTTGATACTCTTAAGAAAGAAGGTGAATGGGGTGTTAAAAGACCTATACCAAGTAGATGGGTTAATTCTGCCGGAAATGTGTTTATAGATAGACCATTTAACTGGTATGATGTAAGCACATTACCAGAGTTCTACTACTATAGCAAGGGATTTGTTGGATGGCCAAAGCTTTCAGATCCTAAGAAAGGTGAGGTTCTTATAAATAAGGTTATTGAGAGGGTAATAGAGTTTGTCAACTGGCTTATAACAAACTATCCACCAGGTAAAATACCAAGGACATGGATAGAGATAGAAGATCTATATTTCAACAAACCTAAGGAATATATAGAGCCTAAAGGATAAAGATAGAAAATAGATAAATATATTTTTTAATTTATTTACCTAGATTTAGGGTAGTATGTATTATGTTTAAGATATCTGTTGTATATGCCTTAGACCCAAAAACAAGGTTTGATGTTGCTATAACCTCACCACTTGAAGATGTTTTATCAAAGCTTAGTAGACTTGGATATAATGGAGTTGAATACAACATCTCTAACCCATTTGAAATCGATGTAGAGGATATTAAAAAAGCTACAAAGAGATTTGGACTAGATATAGCTGCGATTTCAACAGGTTTATCGTATCTTAGATATGGATATAGCTTGTCTTCAAGCAGTTTAGAGTATCGTGAAAAAGCATTGCAATTCTTTAGAAAATATATAGAGATCTCTAGATATTTTGAAGCATATAAAGTTGTTATAGGCTTGGCTAGAGGTAGATGTGAAGGTGATTGCAAAGCAGCTATAGAGAGGCTATTAACATCTCTTATAACATTGGATAGATATGCTGAGGAAAACAGCACTATACTTCTTCTAGAACCTTTAAATAGATATGAAACAGATTTGGTAAATAGGCTAGACGATGCTATAGAGATAGCTAAGCAGTTTAGAAACATTAAGATATTGTTTGACACATTTCATATGATGCTAGAAGAGAGAAATGTGTATGATGCGATATTAAAAGCTGGAAGAAGTATTGCACATGTACATGCAGCTGATAGCAATAGATTAGCACCAGGTTTGGGTATGCTTGACTGGGAGAAGATAGTATTTAGATTAATGAAAATCAATTACAGTGGGTATATAAGCATTGAAGCAAGGATAGAACCAGATTTAGATACATTTCTAAAAACAGGTCTAGAGACACTGTTACCGTTGATAGCATAGGGTGTATATCTCTATGAGGTGTTTTGATGTTTGTGCATATAGCCATATAACTAGAGAATCAGAGATTTTTGGTGATGTATATAGACCTTTTATAGGAGGTCCTGCATATTTCCTTTCAATTGCTTTAAAAAAGTTGGGTATAAATGTAAAGGTTATAACAAGACTCTCTCCTAGAGATAGCTATCTATTAGATGATTTAAGAAAGCTAGATATAGAGGTTGCTTTAATTCCAACACAATATACACACTCATTTCACACTATATATGGGAAAACCCTTGATGATAGAACCATAGCTGTTTTAGAGATTAGTGAACCCTTTTCTACTAAAGATTTAGAGCTATGTGAATGTGCAAAGATTATATATATTGGACCTCTTCTTGTTGATGACTTTGATTTAGAGTTTTTGAAAAAAGCTAAAGAGAGGGCTATTGTTGCTTTAGATGTTCAAGGCTTTACTAGAAAACCTATTGAGGGTAAGATTGCATATGTTAAATGGGATTGGATGGAGAAAGGCTTAAAATATATAGATTTTCTGAAAACTGACAGTAGAGAGGCTAGGATCTTAACAGGTTATGAAGACCCTATAAAAGCTTCTGAAATTCTAAAGTCATTAGGAGCCAGAGAAGTTGTTATAACATCTCAAGAAGGAGTTTATATAAGAGTAGATAAACATGTCTATTTCGCTCCATTTATAGTTGATAAGGTTATTGGTAGAGTTGGGCGTGGCGATACCTGTTTTGCATCATATCTATATACAAAGCTAGCTAAAATGGAGATAGAAGAAGCTGTAAAGTTCATAGCCGCTACCACATCACTTAAACTTAGATATCAAGGACCATTAAGAGAAACAAAAGAAGAGATAGCGAGGTATATACATAATGTATATAGATATATAAAAATCGATTTATTTTAAACATATAAAATATTTTGAAAACAAACTAAAGGTTTAAACAAAGAATTAGTAGAAAGGCTAAAATGTTTATTTTATGGTATTATCAAGGCATAAAGCTTTTTATTAAATATGTGGTATATACCTTTCTAGGTGTATGTATGAAACCATCGGATTTAAGAAACTACGTAGCTAAAGGAGCTATTCAAATAGTTATGATAACGCCTTTCAAGGATAATGAAGAAGTTGATTTTGAGGGCTTGAAGGAGAATACACAGTTCCTTGTTGAGAAGACTCGTGGCAAACCATTTATCTTAACACCAACTGGGAGTACTGGTGAGTTCTATGCTCTTAGTGATGATGAGTGGAGAAAGGCTGTGTCTATTGTTGTTGATGTTGCTGGTGGTAAGGTTCCTATAGTTGTTGGATGTTCGCATTCCGGTGCTATGCCTGCGGTTGAGAGGGCTAGGTATGTCCAGGACCTGGGTGCAGATGGTGCTATGGTTGTTTTGCCTTATTACCATGTTCCTAGTGAGGATGGTCTATATCTCTTCTATAGAAAAATAGCTGAGTCTATAGATATTGGGTTAGCTGTATATAACAATCCAGATGTTTCAAAGATATATATGAAGCCTCATATCCTAAAGAAGCTGGTGGACTCTGTTGATAATATTGTTTTTGTTAAGGAGAATACTCCATATCCTCCAATGCTATATAGCCAGATAAAGACTGTAGGTGACAAGGTACCTGTTATAGAGGGGAGGGGTGAGTGGTGGTTCTTAGCAACAGCAGCATTTCTAGGTGCTAGAGGATTTACATCTGGCTATGCAAACTTTATGCCAGATATCAGCTTAGAGATTCTATATGCTGGTCTTAACAAAGACTTCAACAAAATGATTAGATATATAGAGCTTCTAGATTTCTATGAGTCTTTTATAGAAAAAATGAATAGGAAATATGGTCCATCATCAACAATTCTACCCCACCCCTACATAGATCAATATATGGTTTATAGCGTTATAAAGAACACAATGAATATACTTGGCTTAAAAGGAGGTAGAATGAGGCTGCCATTAACAGATATATCTAATGAGGATATAGAGGAATTGAAAGATGTTGTATTTAACAAACTCAAACTTTTGCAATATAAATAATAAATAATTTTTTATAGAAACGTTTTATTGTATCAATAATTCTCAGCTACATAACTTTAAAACCACTTCAATTATATTATATCGCTATCCTCTCTATATTTTCTAACACATACTCTACAACATTTTCCATTGACCTAAATATTGATTTTTTAATAGCTTCTTCTATAACTTGGTAAGTTTTATCATTGGCATGTGTAATTGCATGCCCACCTTGTAGAGCTGGGTATAGGGTGCATGCCTTTACCTTTTTTAAAACGATTTTCTCTAATCCAAGCACCCTAGCCATATTTACTATATCATCTTTATCAAATGCTATTAAAGGTCTTAATATAGGTACAGTTACTCTATTAGATAGAAATTTAAGGTTGTGCAATGTTTGTGAAGCTACTTGTCCAAGAGCTTCACCAGTAACTATAGCACTGCATCCAATTTTCCTAGCAAGCGCCTCTGCTACTTTATACATAAGGGTTTTACAGAAGATGCATCTATATCTATAATCTATATCTATCTCTCTATGTATATCTTCAAGCGGTGCTATATATATATCCCAAGAATCTTCAGCAACCCAATCTCTAAGCCATTTCAATGAATCCATAGCTCTGCTCCATGCATCATTTCCATAAAAAGGCTTTAAACTAAAGTGTATAGGTGTAACGCTAAAACCCATCTTCATAGCAATCCATGTAGCGATAGTGCTATCGATACCTCCTGAAAAAAGGCTAACAACCCTACCCATAAAACCATATGGAACACCGCCAACACCTTTAAATATATCTCTATAGATAAATACATCTCTATCTAAAATCTCTATATATATCTTCTTTCCATCTAAAGATTTTAGACCCTTTAAACATCCTCTAACTCTATCAAATAAAGCTTCTCTAAAACTCGATAGGGCTGGATCCCTACATAATATATCAATTGAAATCTCGCCACCAAATTTAGAGGAACAGATATAGCTACTAATTAAATCTATATCCATAGACATTTTAGCTGCAGGGGATAGGCTTTCTACACCAAAAACCCTTCTCAAAAAATCTATATATCTATCAACATCATCGCTATCTATAGAAATGGCTATCTTATTACAGGAAACTCTATATGGAGAACACACTATACCAAATCTACTCATCTGAATAGCAATGTTATGAATAAGTTTATCGATGGCATCGTCCCCTAGCTTAGCTACCACATCTTCAACATTTACCAAAATAGAGTTAAATTTCAATACAACATCACACAGCCACTATATCACTTAGGAGATTTAAGCTAGTGGTTTAATCTACTTTATATCTATTTGATAAGCTTTAATTTTTATGGATAGTTCAAAATTGGGAAATGGTATCATACTACTAGATTAGAAATGTGATATCCAATAAAGATAAAGATCATTACCTAGCGTTTTCTATATAACGTCTATAGATGTTATATAGATAGCGTTTATAGATCGAATATCTCTGTATTCTATTTTAGCATAGCTATCGATCATTGTTAAACACATTACTTATTAAATAACAATATTGAAACCACTATTATGAAAGGTTTAAGATGTTTTCTCTATATATACAGCTCTTCCCTCTAAAAATGCTAGCGGCATATCTTCCGAGCCTTGATATGCCTCCACAACTTCTCCAATAAATACCACATGGTCTCCAGCTATATATTCGCTAATAACTTTGCATTCTAGAATTATAGGAGCTATTGGAATTATAGGGGCTTTGATTCTACGTGCTTTAACAGGTTCTATTCCTAGAAGTTTAAATTTATCAACATCTCTACCACTTAAACCACCAAATATATTCATAGCGGCATCTTCAAGTTTTTTAGAAACTGTATGTACTGCAAAGGCATTGAACTCTTTTATCAATTGGTATGTATATCTAGATGGAGCTATTGAAACTGCATAGAGTGGTGGGTCCCAAGAGACTCTAGTGCCCCATGCTGCTGTCAACCCTCCTCTTCTACTAGGATTATCAGGATCTCCAGCAGTTACTATTATAAGTGTATGTGGAACCAAATCCAATGCTTTAAATATATCTATGGATTTCATATATGGTCACATTATATTAAGAATTTTGCTTAAGGTAAAAAGCTTTGCTATAACTCTATAATTTTAATGTTTTAGATATATCGTTAATGCTTTTATTATATCAGCTGTGTCTTCTTCATAATCCGTCATAGTTTCTACTGATTCTATAAAGTCTTTTAAAAACATAACTATAGCTTGGTTTTGGATCTTATTACTATATATAACTATGTTTTTTCTTGCGATATGTAGAAGTTCATCAACATTCTCCTCTACAGATTCAACCTCTTCACATAGTTTAGTTATCGAGTTGTATTTATCTTTACTCATCAACTCTAATGCTTCTATAATCTTTTCAATCCCTTTAACAGCGGTTTTAATCATATTATATATAGTTTCTTTGATTGGCGATGGCATCTCTATATACGGTATAAGATCTAGATATCTAATGCTTTCCTTAGCCCATTCACCAACTCTATCAAGCATTCTTAATATGTTGTGTATATAGCCTCTAGCAATAGAATCTTCTATACCTATAAGTCTATTCTCTATAATTTCTCTTCTATATCTATCAGCCTTTCTATCAATGTCTATAGCTTTAGCGAGTTCAAGCCTAGCTTCACCAGCTCTAAAAGAATCTAGATAGCTAAGAGAATTTGCTAATGACTCAACAATATCTCGAATCATAGAACCATATCTATACAAATCGCTGAATATTTCATGGAGCTTTATACTCATTTGAATCCCGTACTAGAAATGTATATGTAAAACAAATATAACTCTGATTAATACATATCTATATGATTTAATACACGCTTATATATACAGAGTATAGAGCTATATAGCTAAATAAAAACAAATCACATAGCAGGTGCTGCTATGGATATAGCTATAATAGTAGCTATTCCACTAGCTTTGGTTTTAGCTTTAATGGATGGTTTAAACAATGCTTCAAATGCTATAAGCTGGGCTATTGGAGGTGGTTTAATTAGTATTAGAAAAGCATTGTTAATAGCATCGATATTTGAGGTTGTTGGTGGACTTCTCTTTGGTTTTTACATAATTGATATAGTTAGCCATAGACTTGTAGCAGATTTTAATCCATTGAAACACTTATCTCTACCGATATCAATCTATACATCATCTATTATATGGAGTGTATTAGCGTCTATTGTTAAAGTTCCTATATCATTTTCAATGGCTATAATTGGTAGTATCTTAGGCTCTCTATCTATATATGGAGGAAGTGGTGTCAACTGGGGTATGGCACTATATATATTTATTGGATGGATAACAGCTTTTACAATATCCATAGCTTTTACACTACTTTCTCTTTTATTTAGTGATAGATTTGGAAAACATAGAAATATCTATATATATTTTGGGGTTATATCTATAGCATTTATATTAACACTGCTTATCTCAGAGCCTATAACGCTATATGTATCTAGCTACATATCCAACGCATTTATAGCTATATCCATATTTCTAGTGTTTTCAGCAATTCTATTCCCTATATTTAGACATAATAGCTATAGACAAACATTAGCTTCATTAACATTGATAGCAATGATGCATGGAGCAAACGATTCAGCTCTTATTGCATCAATTCTTATGCTGTGTCTAGATAGCTTAAAAGGCTATGCATATCTGTCAATTGCTATATCAGCTACTGGAATAGCTATAGGTGTTTTGATGTGGGGTCATAGAGTAGCTAATACATTGGCAAGTAGTATAGCATTTATGGATATTCGATATGTAAGCATTATATATATCTCTGAGTTTATCGCAATAGCTCTTTTATTAAGAATGGGGCTTCCAACACCCATATCGCTAGTAACTATAGGTGCTCTTATAGGCTTTAGCATATATAGAGGTGTGGAAATGATTAGATTTAGCTATGTTATAAAATCCATGTTTATAACATTAGCATCAACACCAACATGTATAGCAATAGCCTATGTAATAGCATTGATTGTTAGTATATTAATAGGATAGATTGATAATTTAATAGATAAAAAACAGCTATTTAGATTAAACATTGGGTAAATAGTTTTAGCTATGGCATGATTCTTATAATTGCGTCTAGAACAACCCTTCCAGCTCTATCTACATAGCTCTTCAACTCTTCAGCAGAAGCAAAGCCTAGCTCTTCAACAAGTGAGTCGCTAACCATAAGAAGTGCACCTGTTTTCACACCCCTCATAGCACCTAGCATAAATAGACCAGCACATTCCATCTCAACAGCTGTTATACCTCTAGATACCCACTTCTTAGTAAATTCAGGATCTTCAGCATAAAACGCATCGCTACTTACTATAGGGCCTATAACATAGTTTATACCAGCTTTCTGAACCTCTTCAACCAAAACCTTTAAAACATCGAAATGGGGTGCTGTAGCAGCACATATAGATTCTTTAAGATATTGATAAAAAGCTCCACCAGGGTGATATGCAGCTGCTGTTGGTATAACTACGTCACCTATTCTAAGACCCTTAACCATAGCACCACATGTACCAAACCTAATAATAATCTTTGCACCAAGCATTACAAGCTCCTCAACAACAAGCATAGAAGATGGATGGCCAACACCATGAACAGCTATGGATACTGGTACACCTTTGTATAGCCCAGTATATATTATAAAGCCTCTATTTGTATTAACAATCCTTGGATTTTCAAGCATTTTAGAAACCTGCTCAGCTCTAGCTGGGTCACCAACAATTACAACCCTCTCTGCAACCTCACCCTTCTTAGCTTTTATATGTATAGGTCCTATCAAAACCTTCACCAAAAATGAAATAGAAAACCTAGAGATAAAAATCTTAGTATACATCGCCAAAGAAAATAGCTATAACCAAAGCTTCAACTTTAAAGCAGGGATGTGGAAAAAGTGCAGCGGGATAGAGTATAGCCTATGTTATTTAGATTAGCTAAAAATTTTGTTACCTATGTCTGCTTTATTAAGTGTGTTCATATTGCTTAAGTTGATTTTCTTTTTAGTAGAAATATAACCAAGCCAGTAACCATCAACAATAATATCCCTATAAATGCTATAAGTGTATATAGAGACAGTGTTTGAGGTAATTCTATTTCAGATGTTGATGATGAAGCTGTTGTGTATGGTGTTATAACAGTTGTTTTTGTTGTTTCTGTATATGGTGTTGATGTCTCCTTTACTTTTTTGAAGTATATCGCTATATCTCTTGTGGCTTGGGTATGATTATATATAATCTTTATCCCTATAGAATCTCTATACATCTCTTGGGATATTGATTCAGCTTTTATCTCTATACCATCAATAGCAACTGTTTCAGGTTCTAGACCTAGCTCTCTAGGTATTGCTATTAACATATATCCTTTGCCTTTTGATTTATCAATAACTATCTCAAGTTTGCTAGGCATGTCTCCCTTCTTTATTTCTATAATTGATGAATTTGAAACTACTGTAATTTGATAAGGCTTGCCATAAACTGTAAACTCAACTATATGTGTATATGTTTTTCCTTCCTCAGCTGATATATAGCCTAGGGGAACTATGCGCCATGCCCTCATATATGATGCGTTAGCTATGACATAGACAAATATATCGACGTTCCAATATGTCGACCCACCTACATAAACAGTATATATAGGTTTGTAGTCTTCTAATAACATATCTAGGTTATGGACATCTCTATCAACATTTGTAACTGCATACATCGATAGCTTTGTGCCATTGATGCAAAGCTCTTCATTGCTAATCAATATCCCTTCACCTATCCTCTGGATATTACCAGCTATAGCTGCATAGTTTATAACAGGAACAGGTTCTAGATCGAGTAACGCACCTTCAATAACACCAGCATCTCTAAGAGATTTCTCTATATTGGGATTTCCTATCTTAACCCATGAAACAATAAATTGAGCTGGTAGCCTATGGATTATTTTCTCGACATCGCCTAACTTAAAAATTAGTGACCCTCTTTTTGGGGGAAAACCGCTGTCGCGAGCTGTTAAAGGAATAAACCATAGCGATTTATTCACCATGTAGAGTCTTCCTGAGCCGCCATCATAATAGTCTATATCTATATCATTTGTATAGAAAGATGCTTCACCAACATAAAACTGGTTTATCTTCATTAAATCTATAGATATATTTTCATATTGAGCTCTAAATATCTTACCTTCATAGTGAAGATGGTTAGGCAGTGATGTAGATGTAGCTGTAGGTATTACATAGTAGATCACTGGTTCTTTCTGCTCTTTCTTTTCTGTTATAAACCACAGGTCATAGGATTTAACAAGGCTAGTACCATCAGCACCCCTAATTCTGTCAGTTAGAACAATTCTGTAAACACTTTCATAATCTAAGTGGTAGTTGGGGTAGATGGTGAGGGTCTTTCCATCAGAACTTAAACTTATTCTAAAATACTCGTAGAAAGGCACTTCAACACCATTCATATAAACCACAATGCTTTTCCCCTGTGGGTAGAGAGATCCTAGTGGAGGCATTATAGAGTCTTTGTCTATAGGTTTACTAAACACTATTGTTATATTTGATGTTGCGTTAAGTAGATTGCCTTGGGGTAGTGTTGAAACAATTTCAGGAGCGTTATAGTAGTCTAAGAGAATCCCACCTATGTAAACCCCTCCTTGATCTAATCTCCAGACCTTTGTACCAAACACTACATCCATGAAGCTCTGCCACGGGGGCTCTCCGTAGAAGTTCATTATTGTAGATGAAAGAGCTGCGGATTTTAGTGCCCCCACTAGATTTGTCCAAATATACACCATGTTATCGCCTTCAACCACTGGTATCTGCTTACTAAAGATGACTAATTCACTATTAGCCACAACCTCATCGTAGCCAAGGCTTTGAATCATCTCAGCCCACTCTATAACGGTTCCAATATAGGGTAATCCTTTGAAGAAAATCTTCCCAGCTGTAGAGGTTATGAACTCAAGGGCATAGTCTGAAACTATGTCTACCACTATATCTGCTATACCTTTAGCAACTTCGCCAATGATGAGCTCAGGTAGCTGTGGCTTATCATATTTCTTTGTGCTGTAAAGTGTGTGGAAATATGTAAATCCTTCACCTTTTGTAGCTACTCCAACATCTAGCTTAGCAACATAGTTCCCCTTACCATAGATGCTCTCCGGAGCTATGTTAAACCCTCCTATGTAGCTTACATCTACATATATATCTACCAGACCTCCGCTATCCACATTAAACATTCTCCCATAGTAGAAAGAAAACTTGGCATCACTTCTACAAGGATACCCAGGCGTTCCACAAGATAGTGCAGAAACCTTCATCACCATACCAAAGTTATCTACATCATCTAGCACGCCATGCCTCAATCCATAGCCTTCATCAGTATTCTCATACATCCAATAGGAAGTAGTTGTATTCCAAGGCTCTACCCACGATTTTTCAACAACAAGTCTCGGGTTGCCGTTAACTGAATGAAGCTTTACTTCAACACACACTATTTTTGTAACATTTGGCAGAAGATAATATACCATATGCAGACCATCTGCACTACCTCTACCATCATTTTCATATCCAAACCTACTATACCCAGCGATATACCTTCTATGCTCCTCACCTCCAGATGTGATAGACACTGATTCACTATATACATATATCTTAACCCAATCACTATTTACATCACCTTTAGAGCTCATGTATAGAACAAGCTTTATACCAAAGGCATTAGCATTTAAATCAAAAATATATTTAGACTCATTAACACCTTCATAAACTATTGTCCACAGATTATATTCAGTTTTAATGGTGTAAGCACTATGTTGAGCCACTATGGTTAGTGGATATAGAGCGAGAAGTGGTATAGATGCTATGAATAGAAAGGCTATATATATGTCCGGTTTACTCCAAGATATATACATATAGCCTATCTCCTTTAATGTTATAAGATAGAGAAAATATTCCCCATAAATATCAATGAGGAATATTTTCTCTATCTACAATGCACTCTACTTGTCCCAGATATTATAGCTTTCTATCTATTTTATTTATAGTTAAACTGTTCAGTTAGAGTTGAACTGCTGGTGTTTTCCTCTTTCTCCTTACATAAATCAATACAAAGATGGGGTAAAGGTTATTGATGATAATTGCTATGGGTTAAAGAGTTGAAGATGTTACTAATGTTTATTAAGGTTCTAGGTATAACTATATTGCATTGGTGAAGTGTTTTGAGTGGCTCTAGATATGTTATTGGTGAGAAGGTGTTGAAGCTTATGTTGGAGGGGAAGCTTAGAGTTGTTGGTGTTAAGAAGTTGAAGTTTGGTAAGTATAGAATTGTTAAGAGGTATATTGTTTCGGGTGTAGTCTTCGGTTGTTCGGGTAAGAGTTAGAGTATCGTTTGGAGGAAGCTCTAAAACTGTTGTTGTATTGGTTAATGGTGGTGCTGAGAGTGAGGAACCTGTAATTGCTTTAAGGCCCGAAGATGCTGAAGACCTTGGAATATCTTTAAGCAGCTTTGATATTATTGAAGTTGAGTTAGCATCTGGAAAGACACACAACCTCATATCTAGAGATAAGGTGAGGGTTGAGCTTCTAGATGACCAAACCAATACACTTTCCCATACATATGCATATCTAGCTATTGATGAAAACCTCAGTGAGCCTCTTATAACAGATGCTACAATAGATGAACTTGGAATTGTTGTTATAAGCTTTAAAAAAGGTTTATGGAGACACATCAACGATTCCCCAAATACAGTTAGGCATAGTGTACCTCGTCAATAATTTGCAGTATGAGCAAGGATTTCCATTTCTCCATAAAAGATATTTCAAGTCGATCAAGAATACTCTAAAAATATACATCAACACTTTCTCAGTAATAGGCCTCAATTGCCAAGAAGTTTTAAAGCCAAAACTAACATAATGTATTAGCCTTGATGGTTATCTATAGCCTTTTCATCTTAATTTTCTTAGTTTTGGATTGATATACTCTGATAATCCAAGTGAAATCAGATATAATGATGCAAATAATAATATAATTGTTACTACCGGAGGTAGTATCCACCAAATTAAGCCTCTATACAAAGCTCTATATTGTAGAGCCCAATATATCATTGTTCCAAGGGTATCTTCTTGAAGTATCGATAGACCTAGTATTGCTAGAGAGGCTTCACTCGCTATAGAATATAAAACCGTATTAGTAAAGTTTGCTAGATGTCATCTAAGAAGATGTGGAAAGATTTCATTTACAACAATTTTTATTGAGTTCATGCCAGAGAGCTTTGCAGTAAGTATATAATCCCTTTCCCTTAAACTCATAGCTATTGCTCTAGTCTTGCTGGCCATGCCCATGAAGTTATTGAAATTGTTAAACCAATGGTATATATTGTAAGTGGTCAAAATGAGGGATTAGCGAAATGGTTCTACACATCTATATGTTTAAGGCTTTTACAACATCTTTGTAGATCTCTTTGATTTCTTTTGATGCGTCTATTACTATCCATTTTTTTGTTGGATATCCTTCTCCAGCCATTTTTAGATAGAGTTTTCTTACATTTGCTAAAAACTCTATGTTTCCTTCGAAAACGTCTAGGCTTTTTTTCTGTGTAAGTTTTCTCTCAATAGCTGTTTTAGGGTCTATGTCGAGATATATTATAATGTTTGGCTTTGGCATATCTAGATACTCTATAACTGTTTTAGCAATTCCATAGTCGAATCCCTGGGTGCATTGATAGGCTATTGTAGATGTGTAGTATCTATCCATTAAAACAATGAAGTTTTTTGAAAGCTTATCCACAACATCCTGCTTATCTCTATACATATCTAGAAGATATAGAAAGAACTGTTCTTGTGGTGTTAGAGATATTTTAGACTTTAGGAAAAGGTTTATAATTGATCCATAGATAGAGGATTTATTTGGATATGTATATAGAGCTGTTTTAAAGCCTCTAACCTCTAAAAACTCTTTAACCATTCTACTAATAGTTGTTTTTCCAGATGCATCTATACCCTCAAACACTATAAGCATAGACAACACACAAAAGCTCTTGTATCTAAAATTAAAATAAGCTTGTTGACACTATTAAAAATTCAGAAGAGGCTTAGAATCACAGCCGAGAACTATTCTGATAGGATGTAATAGTAGTATAGAGGATTTCTAACTAAAACTCTGATACCCTCACTTAGAGCTTTAAATCTTAGCTATGGTGATGCCTCGTTCAATGGCACAACATCATCTACATTGATCTCAAGCATCTCTTCAAGTTTAGAAGAAATCCCTAGTGCTCTAATGTTATATAAAGACATAGTGAAGCTAATGACTCTACAAGAACTATTATATTGCATCTCATAGAATACTCTCATCAATGCTCATATCAATAAAGCTCTTTGAGGTAAGTCTCCTAAGCCCATTAATAGCCTCACAAATGTCGCTAACCCTTATATTCACTAAATCTCTATTTAGAGGCATATAGAATTCCACCACTATTCTAAATACCTAAAGAGGATCTTAAAATGTTTTTATCAAGAGTTTTCTATCGTATATATATCTATTGTGTATATATATCGGTTAAAGGCATCTTAAATGATGAGGTTACATTTATTTAACTCATATAGATATATACATAAAATCTAGATAGCTTAGATATGATAATATATCTTTTAAACTATATCACCAATAATATTATGTTTAGGGATGAGGCTTTGGTATCCGCTATTTCATTTTTATTATCTTTAAAATGTTTTCTATAGCTTCATCTATAACCCTTCTATATTTGTTGATATTATTAACAACTGTAAAATCTATAGCAACTTTATAGCCTAGAGACTCAAGTAGGTCTCTAAATCTCTTTGAATATTTTCCATCCATTGCAGATGTAGTAAAGCAAACTATAGGAGCTTTTATTAAACCTTTATATCTAGCTATAAACGATTTTATTGGAGGTGTTATTGAGCCTATCCATATAGGAGAACCCAGTATTATCAAATCATAGGTTCGAGAGTTAAATCCCTCATCACCAACATATTTAACAAGCCTATTAAATAATACATCTATAACTAAACGTGGATTTAGATGTAATGGCCTGCTATACTCCCTCACTAGTTTAAGCTCATAAACATCTATAGCTACATTTTTCTCAGCTAATCTCTCCTTAATATACCCAACAACTTCTTTAGTCTTACCAGTTCTACTATAATACACTATAGCTATAGCCAATACTCAACACCTATTTTTACTAGATACACACAACTATAATAATCTTAATTATTGATATAGTATTTGCATCTAAAGCCTTGCCTCTCAAGATGAGACAGAGAAAAGTTTTAATTCTCTATGTAGCTAAACCATCTTAGTATTACTGTTTAGCTCTTGAGCTCTAGACAATGATAATCAATAGGAAAATTGCTTTGAATCCCAAAGGGGATAGAGATAATGAACCAAGGAAACCAAACAATATGCTAGACTTGGAGAAGGTATATAGCTCCTAAACCATGGAACACTCTATTCTTTTCTATAACAAAAGATCCAAACTTTAAACCCAAAACATATAGTAATAAAAAATGAAAATCGAATATGACTATTTAAACTAATCATTATTTAGATTGCTTTGGCTTTAAATATACCTTACTTCCTATAATAATGCTATTTGGTATTAGAACCTTTACTCCATCACTTTTCATAACCGTTGTAAAAAGCGTTGCAACATCTTCTACAACACCATCTTCACCAGCTATAACAGCAACATCACCTATTCTGAAAGGTCTTGCAAGTAATAGAAAGAGCCCTGCTATAGCTTGACCTAAAACCTGCTGTGATGCAAATCCAATTACAATACCTAGAAAACCTCCAAGTGCAACCCCAGCAGCTCCACCAGCTACACCACCAGCTATAGCAGCAACCATAGCACCTATACCAACTATTCTAACAACATTTCTCACAGCTACAGCTGTTGGATGATCATATTTTGCTCTCATCGACCAGTAGAAAAACGTTGCAACACCACTAACAATAATATAGCCAAACAATAAAGCTAGCAAAACCTGTATATATACCTCGTAATCTGTAACTATAATTTTATAGCTTGGTAGAAACGTTGTTATTAAATAATGAACAGCTGCTGAAACAGCTATATAAAGCACAATAAATAGCACTATCTTTGCAATAGACTCTGATGCTTTTTTAACAATTTCCTTCTCAGATAATTCTGCTGATTTGTTAACCACTACACATCACCTTCTATCATAATAATTTGTTACATATTTTTGAATTTTATAGTCAGCACGCAAACCTTAATACAATAGATATGATCTAGACACCATAGCCACAAACATGAACAATGCTATCTCTATATAACATTAAAGTATAGCTAAAGATGTTTAATCTTACTTAAATTATCTCTTTAATAATAAATCCTCCATGACAATACTTTTCCCAGCTTTCCAATATTAAAACAATCAATCTACTATTAATATTTCAAGGTTAAATTTTTAGGATATATAATTGATATTTAGTCTAAAACCAGTGAATATCTAGATATATGAATCTGATACTAATTACAGACTATCCGATTTGAGTTCCCTAATCTTTAAGAGTTTGATAGGCTTCAGTATCTTTATTTATTCCCTATAAATTTTATCAATAGCATGACTCAGTACAATAAAATGAGATGTCTTAAGATAGTAAAATATTGTTATAGAAGCTTTGCACTATATTTGTTATTTTCTTTTTCAAGTCTTTAGACAACTTTAGCTACCACCTATAAATTGCTGTGTCTATTGGCCTAAATGAATAATGGATATAATGACATAACTGTAGAAGTTAAGCTAAAGCTCATTGCTGCAAATCTAAATTTTATTATATATTTGCTAAAGCTTTTAATGCTAAGGTTCTGTTTTAATAGATTTATTTACATGATAGAGCTTTGAAAAATCTATTAGATATATAGAATTATATTTTTGGTAGATATGAGATGTTTATGTATTCAGGTTCGTAGTCTTTTAATCTACCCTCTAGATAGTCTTGATATCCAGAGAGATCTAGTAATCCATGGCCACTCATATTGAATAGTATCACAGTTTTTTCTTTTTTCTTTTTAGCATCTAAGGCTATATCTATAGCTGCTTTTACAGCATGTGCAGATTCTGGTGCAGGTACAATACCCTCTACTTCTGCAAATATCTGGGCAGCTTTAAATACTTCTGTTTGGTGATATGCTAAAGGCTCTACAACTTTGTTTTTGACTAGTACTGCAAGTGTTGGTGCAACTCCATGGTATCTCAATCCACCTGCATGTATTGGTGGCGGTATATATCTGTGTCCTACTGTATACATTTTAATTAGTGGTGTTAAACCTGCTGTATCTCCATAGTCATATATATAGATGCCTTTTGTCATGGATGGAACAGCTCTTGGCTCTACAGCAATAAGCTTCAACCCTCTTTTCCTACCTCTTACAATAGCCTCATAGTAAAATGGATATGCAAGCCCGGCAAAGTTGCTTCCACCACCTACACATCCAATTACATAGTCAGGAAGATCCTCACCTAAAAATTCAAGTTGCTTTATAGCCTCTAAACCTATAACTGTTTGATGCATTAGAACATGGTTTAAAACAGAGCCTAGGCTATACCTTGTACCAGGACTTGTAACAGCATCTTCAACAGCTTCACTAATAGCTATTCCTAGAGATCCTGGATGACCAGGATTCTCCTCTAACACCTTCCTACCTGAATTCGTATATTGGCTTGGGCTTGGAACAACCTCAGCTCCATAGAGCTGCATAAGTATTCTTCTATAGGGTTTCTGCTCATAGCTTGCCCTCACCATATATACCCTAACCTTTAGATTAAATATAGCTCCTGCTAAAGCTAGTGCAGAGCCCCATTGACCAGCACCAGTCTCAGTAACAAGTCTTTCAAACCCCTCTAACTTATTGAAATATGCCTGAGCGGTAGCTGTATTGATTTTATGTGACCCTGTTGGTAAAACCCCTTCATATTTAAAGTATATCTTTGCAGATGTATCGAGATGTTCCTCAAGCCTTCTAGCTCTAATCAATGGCGTTGGTCTTCCAAGCTCTGCATAGAGTTCTCTAAGCTCGCTAGGTATATCTATAAATCTACCGATAGAGAATTCCTGGTCAACAAGAGACTTAGGAAATATAGCCATTAAATCACTTGGTTTTACGATAGATCCATCGGGTTTAGACATAGGTGGTAGAGGTTCAGGAAGATCGGGAACTATATTATACCATTGCTTAGGTATTAAATCAGCTATTTGAATAGATCTAACCCTGTTTAATTCCATTGGTGCATGGTTTCACCAAGGAATGAATAATGCAGTAGGTTTAAAAACATTGCGGTTTAAACAGCTATATATCCAAATCATTATCCCTACCACAGCCATAGAATATAATATACAATAGCAACAATATTAGACATGGCTATATACAGCTATATCTATGAATAGAACCTCTTAAAGAGACTAGCTGATTGACTGCCATAAATATCAAGGTTTGATCTGCTGTTAATTATTAATCAATATTGTTAGAGTAATCTTGAGAGATAAATGGTATACATCGAAGCTTAAATATTGAAGGTTTATCAACGAGTTTAAAAGTTTTGAAATGGAAAGAGGTTTTGTGTTGTGTATAAGAACAACAAAATTTTTGTTTACATTGTCTTTAGGTTTGACTACCTTTAGTTTGTGAGGTTAGTATGTGATAGAGATATAGTGAGGTTATAGCTGTGGTTAATGTATAGACTATGAGGTAGATTTTTGATGTTAGAATCATAGAGTATATATATCCTCCTATAGCCCAGGCTAAGCCAAATGCCACCCCAAATAAGCCATATGCAAGAGGTCTTTTAGAAGGCTCTACAAGTTTCACTATAGATGCTCTCATAATGCTTTCTTCTGAACACATTACAATACCCCATGGTATAGCAGATAGAAGTAGAATTTTACTGGGGGTGTAGAGCAACATTATTATAAATAGAAAAGCTAGAATAGGATTTATAAATAGTATCCCTAGCCCTATTCTATCGAAAAGAGCACCTAGAGGAATAGCTACAACAGCATCTACAATCATAGCTATTGAATATGCCAGCCCTATCTCTGCATCGCTTAAAACACCTTGTGTTTTAAGATAGTATGAAGCTATAGACCAGTGCATAAATCCAAGGACAAATACACATGAAGCTGCTACATATATCCAAAAAGACTTGCCGAAACCTTTAAAACCTATCCTTGGTCTCTCTATACTAATGCTCTTTAAAGTAGGGTACATAGACCATGCAGTTAACACTAAAGCTATTGAAATTATACCTGGTATTAAGAGAGATAGAAAAGCTCCTCTATACCCCCAGTAAACCAGCATCGCAGCAACTAGCAAAGGCCCTATAAAAGCACCAACCTGATCAATTAGCTCATGGATACCAAAACCCTTTCCAACACCAATACCCTCGGAAACCTCAGCTAAAATAACATCTCTTGTAGGTGCTCTTAAACCCTTACCTATTCTATCAAATATATATAGCGTGACTGCAAAATGCCATGCACCTGCAAAAGCAAGCATTGGTATACTTAATGATGTTAGCATATAGCCACTAAATGTGAAAAGCCATAGCGTTTTAGAAGATTGATATACCGTAGCTAGATATCCAGAGAAAAACCTGAAGACCAATCCAATAAATTCGCCAAATCCTATCAACGCAGCTCCTAGAGATGGTGATTCAAGCTCTTTTAAATAAGCACCACTAACAGATCTACCACCCTCATAAACCATATCAGCAAATAGCGAAATCAATCCCAGTAAATAGAATACAGTTAATATCCTGCTAAGCTTTTTCAAAGATCTACACCTAGCACATCGTAACAAGGGTAAAACAAAGGGTAGATTTAAAAGCTTTTATAGAGATGTTTAAGCATAGTAGCTTATATTTCATAAAAATATATAGTGTTTTGGCGAAATATTTTGGAGGATATTCTATATGGCTTAGAAGACAAGATGCAGATGCTTCCAGATAAATTTATAGCAGAGCTGTTCTCTAAAGCTGTGAAAAGATTTAAGCTTCAAAGAGGCTTGAGAAAACCAAGGAAGATAGACATCTTTACTAGAAAGCTTTATATATACCCCGATGATCTTTTAATTGAAAATTTTAAAAGGAAACCTGTGGCTATATTTAATCCAGGAGCCATCTCCAGAGATAACGAGATATTGGTTTTTCCTAGAACTGTTTTTGATTACTATTGGTATGTATCTTCAATCTCTCTATTTAAGATAAGCTTTAGAGACGTTGAAGAAGGGTTGAGGGAAAAACCTATTAAAGCTAGACTTATTCTTGTCCCTAAAAATACATGGGAGCTAGGCAAAGGTTTAGAAGATCCACGTATAGATGTTGATGGTGGTGATATCCACATTCTATATACAGCTGTTGCACCATCTCCTAAAGGAATAGCACCTCTACAAGCATATGCATTACTAAGTGGCTTTTTTGAAGAGAAAAGGAGAGGATATATAAAGATACTAGCTGATAAAGAATATATTCTCTATCCTTGGAAAGATAGCGCATTGCTAGAGGCTGTAGAGGGGAGAAGATACATTTTAACACGACCATTAATTAAATATGGAGATACCTCTATAGAAATTGGATGGAAGGGATTTATAGACTTGAACAACCTAGTTATAGAGTATGATACGCTACAACCTATTTTACCTTTTGAGGAGTGGGAGTTGAAGGTTGGATGGTCTACAAATGCTGTTAAACTATATTCAAATGAGTATTTAGTTGGATGGCATGCTGTATTAAAAAGCATGATATATGTAAATGGATTTGCTATAATAGATAAAGAAGGGGAGCTACAAGCAGTAACAGACTATATGCTTGTCCCAGAAACACTACCTGAGCTATATGGTGATAGACCAGGTGTTATATTTGGATGTGGATTAATAAAAAGAAACGATTTAATCTATTGGATTGGTGGAGTATCAGACTTTGCTATAGGGATCTATGAAGCAGAACTAGACAAGATACTAGAAAATATGAGAGAGATAAAGCATTAGATATCTTTGATAAACAAAAACAAGAAATAAAAACATATATTAAAGCTATAAAGATTAATGTACCTAATATCTACGCTATAACGTATAGTTTTAAATAACTTTTGAGATGCAATTTCTCATTGATATAAACATCGAAAATACTTTAGATCTTTCACCTATTAAAAGTAGACATCCTCTAGACAACTAGAGATAAAAACATCTCCATAGAGTGGTTAAGGAAATCAAGCCATTTAAAGTAAATGACTAGAGCTCTAAATGAGAGATGAACAGCTAATCACTGTGAAAAGATAATGGGTTTGCTTATCTATTTCTTTCCATATTCACTTACAGAAGACTTAATAATTTCTTAGCACTTATATCAATAAATATAGATTCATTGCATTGTTAATAGTTTATCGGTTTATAGACTTAGGGTAATAGTTGAGATAGTTTTAAGTTTTGTAGTAGAGAGGTGATTCCAAATAGCTAAAATGGTTAACATGGTCTAGCTCTTTAATTAGTTGAGGGGATTAAATGCTTAATCTTACTTTGTTTAGAGGATCTGTTATATGTTTCCATAACCCTTTCTTAAAGCTTATGACTTATTCCAAGTTCATCTATTGTTGCATCTGTTATTAAAGGTTCAATAAGATTGTGTTCTATAGCTATATATGCATATGTTGATGAGATTGCTTTGTTTTCTTCGTCAAGAAGCTCTATAAGGAATTTAGTGGAGGTTGTATAGCAGTATGTTATAGTGGATACCTGCTCAACTTCAAGTAGCTTTAACTCATTTAGGTCTACATCAATTTCTTTAGCAATCCTATCATCATCAACAACTACAGGCTCCTCGCTTTCAGCACCTCCGTTAACCAATACCTTTATAACAACATTTTTATTGGTTAATGTATTGGTTATCTTTATCCTTACCCTGACAACTACTTCTCAACACCTCGGGTATATATGTCTTGGTTATTTTAAATCTTCCTAGTTTAATCTTAAATCTCCTCTCCACAGCAACCTTGCCACTTAAAAGCTCATTAAATAGTTTTTATCTATTAAGACTCTAGGCAGGTTTACACCTATTATTAATGTAGTTATGGAGTATAAAAGTTTTATTTTAGACAAATGCTATCCATACTGTTTCACTTAAATGAATCAAATTTTATATGTTAAACCTTTTGTTGCGGATAATATATAGAATGTTTATTGTCTCGATATATATGACAGGTATGTCATTTTGGCTAGGTACTATATATCTCTCTAGGGAATTTCTTTTGTAAGGTGTAAGACATGAAGCATTTTAAATTAGGATGTGTTATGGTTTTGGCAATAGTTTTTATTGTAATTGTATTGAATCTTATCTCTGTAGCCAGTGTATATGGCTGTATAGATCCTCGTGGTATCTATGCTTTTGAAGTTGTGTTGAATAAACCTGGTGTTAGATATAATTTGAGTAGAGCTAAAGAGATTTTTAGCGATGTCATCACTACTGTATATAGCGATATGGATGCTATTTTACTTAAATATAGACATTTAGATGCACTCTATATTGTGATGCTATATCAGGAAAAATTCTATGGTGGAGCACCATATATTGTAAGTATTAATGAGGGTAAACCTATAGAATACTATCTTGGTGTTAGAGTAGAGTTTTTAAATAATTCAATAGAGATGCTATGCAGTAAAAGCATAGATGAGGCTGATTTGCTATGTAGCGAAGCTAGAGCAACTCTTGTGAATGATCTTGGAACACTACTGAAAATTCTCGTTGAGAAAGATGTTTTAGTAAATCTAAATGATGGAGATATAAAGACTTTGGTTAATGACGGCATTAAGTGGTGGAGAGACTACAGAATAGTTGCGGGTTGGAACAGTAGATTGATATATTATCATGGAGGGTGGTGGCCTTACGATGAGCTAGTTAATAAAGGTTTGATTAGCGGTATGCTGGTTAGATTTTCTGGATGTGGAGAGGGTTTTCCAAAAGATATTATAGATGCTTTGACAGTGTTAAAGCCAGCAATTAGCATAGAAACAACATATATAACCATAATAGCTTCACCAAAACAGGAAACAAACTATACACTATCCCCAACCAATATATATACCAACAACATATCTGTGTTAATAGCTATTATAATTGGTATTGCAACTGCTTTAGCCACATATATGCTTCTCTATAAAACAAAATAATTTTTTACATTTCCACAGCTCTTATCTTTGTGATGTGAAATGCCGCTTTCAAGAAATGATTTAAAGGCTTACTTAAAGCTCAGGAAATACAGCAACGCTATAACTATTAGAGGTTTTCAAAGACTTATGGGTTTCAGCAGTCCTGGAAAAGCACAAAATGTTTTAAACAGGTTAGAAAGATATGGATTAATTGAGAGAAATGAGTTTGGAGAATATATTGTTAAGAAGGATCTGCCACCAGAGCTATCAATGTATGTTGTTTTCAAGGGCTATGTAATTCCAAGAGCACTTATCTACACAATATACATCACAGTAACAGTTGCTACATATATAGCCTTATCTAAACCACCTATACATATAATTGTTCTTCTATCTGCACTAACCATACCATATTGGATTGAATTGGTCAACTCGATTAAAAACCTAGATAAAATATTTAAAAGTGACTAAATTATAACGAAATACTTAAACTTTAAATAGAGAAAAGCCTTTAACCATAAAACTAAACCACGGTTAACATTAAAAAGAAATATTAAAAATAATAGAACATTCTCTAAACATCTATTGAAATCAACGTTATGTTTAACCATTAACAGCTTTTCAACTCTTAACATAGCTTTTTCCTAATATAAACAATCTCAAGAAACCAAATATATGCTATTGATATATTTAAGAAGATTAGAGGTTAATGAAAATGAAAAGCAGAGCCTAATTATCGATACATTTTAGAATATAAGAGACATACAACTAAGATTTTTGAGTTAAGATAAGCTCATCTAGAGATTTTTAAGAATATACTCATATATTCCAGATCTCTTCTCATATAACACAAAACCTTTTGACAAGATATATAACCTGAAGTATGGTGGTATTTGGTCTAGGGCTGTTTCGTAGTTGATGTTTATAGATTGGTTTATAGGCTCTGATTCTATTTATCTTGTTTGAGTCTGTTTAGGCGATGGGAGCAATGCTCCAAGCCTAGGTAGCCACTCTATAGATGGGAGCCCCGTGCCGTTGGGCTCAACAGCCACCCATGACCCCACGCTAATAGCTTGTGAGGTGT
>CAYUUS010000020.1:0-33228 GCA_964447975.1 uncultured Ignisphaera sp.
TGTGTTCTTCTATTCTCTTGCTTAACTCCTCTATTCTTTTGCTGTGTTCTTCTAAAACCTCATACCCCTTCTTCACATAACCTGCAAGAATTTTAATAGCTTCTGTAAAATCTCTGAGCTCTTCTACCCTGGACCTTCTAATAGCTTTCTCGATAACCTCCTCAAGCTTCTGCCAATCAATAGTTGATACACCCATGCCGTAAACACCTAGTTACGGTACCCATAATATGCTACAAAGATAAAATGTTTTCGAAATCATTAAGCTTTTGTTCAAAGGATTAAAGATGCTTAACCTTGGATTAGCTGCTTTAATTAAGCCTAGATATAGCTTATAAGTCTTCATGCTTTACTTCTTTCCTGTTTTGAGCTCTCCAATTATAGAAGTAATAAAAAGATCACTTCTATTAAAAATCTATAAATCAGGTTTAAACCTATTTGCTATAGACTCGCTAGAGTTTAAGAGAGTAGGATTCGAATAGGAGATTATATAAATTGCTAATAGGTGGAGGTAGTTATGAAAAATGGGTTGCTAAAATAGATAAATTTAATTGGTTTCATAATATTTGTTGTGAATATTATTGTAGGGTTAACTAGCTTGATAGGAGGTAAAACCACAGCTCAAGTCTCTGATGCTTATCCAATTCTTGTAATGTCTATAGGCTATGTATTCTCTATTTGGTTTTTGATATACCCTCTACTTAAAGTCTTTGCAATTATTCAAGCTCTATAAAGAGATAGATCAGAGGTTTTCAGAGAAAACCCAGAGAGATTATAGCTCTGAATCTCCCCATTTTAATATAAGCACTTACTTTTCATGGTAGGAGAGGAGATTATATCAATACAGTCTTGGATTATGTACCAAACTATATGTTTTTCTATGTTTAAAAACACAATTGCCTGATCTATATTATTTGCTCTGCAATCACCATTCCTATACAACAAAAGTGGTGTTACTTAATTTGAAAGGCTTTAGCAGGGTTATTGACCAAAATCTTGTCAACTAATTTTTGGTCAAAGCCATTCTTCTTCATTAAAGGAACAAAAACTTCAAACAAGTATTCATAACCTCTAATTTTGCCACCGCGAGGTTGACCCACATTATACCACCCTGCATCTTGAGATAGAAGAATTTGGTCTTCAAAACCTCGATCCACCATGAATCTAAGCAACCTTAATATTTTCTCAGAGGTGCTTGGACTCAAACCATCATATTCGATCCACGCACCTTGTTTAGCTATCTCTAAATGATATTCAATATTTTCTATAGCATCTGTATGAACAACTATTAATCTACTTGTATCTAGATTTTCCTCCTTTATAATTTTAAGTAAATGCATTGCCGCTGGACCATCAGCTGTATGGCAAGCAATAACAGCCCCTGTTACAAGGCTACAACGAGCAGCAGCTCTTACAATTTTCTGTTGTATGGGCACTATATAACCAGGATTTACTGCAATTTTTATGAATCCTGCTTTGACAGAGGTATCTTCAATTCCTTCAACAATTTCCTTGATAAATAGCTCTGCAAGCTGATCAGCCGTGTATTCGAAAGCGAATTTTGGAAGATGGGGCTCTTTGTAGAGACCTGTATTAGTTAGAATATGAAGGTCTAAAGCCTTGGAAAATCTTACCAGAAGCCTAGGATCCCTACCCATATATGCAGGAGTGCATTCAACAAAGCCCTTTACACCTAGACTTTTTATTTTAGCTAGATAAGGAAACATAACTTCAAACACTTCTTCAGGATCATACCTATCCCTACTAAACTTTTCAGCTTCAATAAAATCCACAAGTATATGCTCATGAACTAATGCTGGGCCAAATTCATCTGTAGAGATATCGCCTAAAACAGTCCTAATTCTAGCCATGGCATAACACCCAAACCCTACAAAATTTAGATTTTGAAGCAAGCCAATATATCTTCTTCCACAAATCTACTGATTAGCATATACCACTTACCAAGCTCTATAAATATCTATAAGCATTTCTAAATACTTGGCAAATGACCACACTTTTCCCAAGCCCACTCAACAGCATAGCCTTGTAGCTAGTTATCTATGTTCACAACCCTACCATTCCCAGAAACTTGTGTAACCAAAGCTTGTAATTCTTCAATTATTTATCAAAGAAAAAAGTTTTGGTATAGAGCCTTAAAACTATCTTCCTCTTCTACTCCCAACCCAATATATTACCCCAGCTATTATCCAGCAAATTACAGTGCTTATTGGTGTAAATGAGCAGTGTGCATAGTAGCCTAGAAGCGATGGTTTACTTGCAGGTGCTGGTACCAAGGTAGTTACCCCTAGCACAACAAATACTATAACACCAACCCAGTAAAACCATTTCAACCAAATCTACCTCTCGATAAACCGGATTTACAAAGTTAATAAATTTATCGATAAAGAGAATAATCTGTCATGATATCTAAACCCACAGCTTATGTTTTAAGCCATTCTTATGACTAGCTATTTTCCTGGGCTATATCTATACAATAAGATATACCTTTTCTAATAACATCTGAAGAGCTATTGATGTATCTCAACAAATCTAGATACAAGCCTAATAATCCTTAAACATACCGTTATCTTAGTGATGATAGAATAGAGCTATGCCATAGAACTTTAAAATGTTTCATACAGATGGGAAACCAGTTGATATTTAAACTTGAATTATTTAAAAAAATTATTTTTTCTGGGTTTTATGGGCCCATATAAATATAATTGTGGCAAACACTATTATTACAATTACATCGTAGGGCATTGGGAATATGTTGAGTGGTGATATTGGTAGGAAGTTTTCGTATTCGAACATCGCATCACCCAAAAGTGATATCAGTGTTAACCCAACTAGATATGTTATATACCACGAGTTTTTCTTTAGCTCTTTTAGATATTGGCTGCCTTTAGCTATAATTGGATAGAGTATAAGGCTTATTATGGCTAAAACTGTGCCTGTGAGTGTCCATGGCCAGCAAGCCCAGTATATATATAGAGACGAGAGGATGAATCCTATGAATCCTACAGCTATCCACTTTGGATCATATCTTGCTATTGAAATACTTAAAGCTGAGATTCCATAGGGTATAAACTCTGTTATCATTGCCATTAATATTACATTTGGAAAGCTTGGAACTAGAATCATGACTATTGCTGTTAGAATTGATGAGAATATCAATGCCTTTGATGGTGTTCCAAAACGTGGATTTATATATGCTAAAGGTCTCCAAAGTCTATCTTCACGTGCAAGAGCATACGCTACACGTCCTTGAAGCAAAACCCAGCTACTAAAGCATCCAGCTGATGCCACTACTGCTCCAAGAACCATTAACTCAGCTAGTCCAGTTATTCCAAGAGCTCTAGATATATCAGCTAGTGGTGATGAGAGGTTGCCTATAGACTCCCAATCCCCTTCAGTTACACCAAGGTTTCTCCAGTTTATGGAGCCTATAAATGATGCCATTAGCAATATATAGATTATCGACACTATAGCTATAGTAGCTATAGCTGACCTCATTATAGTTTTCTCAGGTGCTTTAACCTCTTCACCAACTAAAACAATGCCTTCAAATCCGACAAACATCCAAAATCCAAAAGCTATAGCAAGCCCTATGCTTCCAAAGCCATATGGAGCAAAAGGCTCAAAGTTATTTGCATTTATCTTAGTAAACCCTATTGCTATAAATAATAGAAGAGGTAATATCCTAGCTAATGTTAATATGAAGTTTAGTCCTGCACCATGCTTAACACCAACAATATTGATTGCAGTAACTATAGCTAGTATAACTATAGCTATAGCAATACCTAGTGGAGTAAGTGTTAACCCTATAGCAACACCTGGTATATAGTATGAGAGATATAGAAGGAATGAATAGATTATAGCTGCAGTTCCAATAAAGCAGCAGAAGTAATAGCTAAGACCTGTTATAAACCCTGAAAGATCGCCTAGCATCTCTTTAGCGAAGTAATAGATACCACCAGCTTTAGGATACATTTTACCAAGTTCTGCAAGTATATATATCAACACAGTGGTTATTATGCTCATCACAACTATTGCTAGTATTGAAAGAGGCCCTGAGACTGAGGCTATAAGCCCTGGCAATGTATATATGCCGGAACCTATTACACCACCAATACCTAGAGCTGTAAGTAGAACTACACCAAGTTCTCTTTTCAGCATAGAGCTAGCCATATCACACCACCTATATCTACCCTATATCTCTGGTATTTTCTCTACTTTATATCTTTTCATTATCTCTAGCATTACCTCATCTAAACTTCTCTCGATATCTGGTGGTAAAGGCTCTACGCTATGCTCCTTTAAAATCTTCTCTATATATTCTCTAGCAACTGTATTTAGGGTTTTAGAACCGCTTTTTCTCCACATATCTACTGTTTTCTTATCAAGTAGCTTTGGTATAAAGTGTTCTTTTCTCCACCAATCACGTGTATGTTTATATTTTAGAAACAGACCACCTGGACCAACCTCCTCTATCAATTTCTCTGCCAATGTCTCAACATCTACATATATACCTTTTGCAAATCTAAGAGCTGAACCAGCAATATCGTCATCTATAGCAAGCTTAACTAAGCTTATACAGTTTTCCTCTAGCAGCATTCCAGAGCCTATAGCCATATTTATACCGCTTAAAACAGATATTAATGCTCCAAAAGCAGGCTCTAGAGATGCCTGTGGATCAACAACCTTAGCATCGCTAACAATAGTATAAGATGCACTTGGAACCCCATAGAACTTTGCAAGCTGTGAAAAAGCTGCAGATATAAGTCCAACCTCTATATAGCCTGTACATGATGTTGCAAACCTCTGGTCAAATACAGTTGGAGAACCGCTATAAACTATAGGTGCACCTGGCTTTGTAAACTGTGCTATCACCATCCCAGCTAAAAACTCTGCATTTGCCTGCACAATAGCACCAGCCAATGTAGCAGGTGCTGTCCCACCTGTTTGTGGCATTGGTATAATATGTGCTGGTATACCATATCTTGCACAGTCTATTAGGTTTTGAGTTGTTAAAGAACTCCATTTAAGTGGTGGTGAAGGACATGCGGCAAATATCATAAAAGGCTTTTTACTAACATTCTCCTCACCTACAATAGCTGCCATAAGCTTCGCAGCATCCGGTACACCCTCTACAGTAAAAGCACCTGTATCTATAGGTTTAGAGCAACTCTTTATAACTACATACATCCTCCATCTATCGGCAACAATCTCTGGTATATCTGCAGGAACAAGAGCTGTTGACATTATATGTGTATTTGGAAGAGCATCTGTAACCTTTGCAACATCGGCTAAATCCTTTGAAAATGGTCTTCTAACCTCATCTGTTTTCCAGTCCATGTAATAATATGCAGCAGAGCCTACAACAAAATATGTGCTCCATCCATATAGCTCGATATACCTTTTTCCATCGCGGTGATAAAGCCTTACAGAAGCTGGTGCTTTCTTTAAAGCTTCTTTAACAATATATTCAGGGATCTTAGCTATGTTTTTATTGAAATCCACCTCAGCTCCTATGCTTTGAAGCATTTTAAGAGCTTCTACGTGATCTATCTTCACACCTACTCTACTAAGAACGTTAAGAGATCTCCAATGTATCTCTACAACCTCATTCCTATCTAAAACCTCTATCCTTGGCTTAGCCATAGAACCACCCTACTCAATATTCAATAGCTTCTTAACTAACTCAACAGCACTAAAGGCATCTGGTGCCCATCCATCAGCACCTATCTCTCTAGCCCATTCCTCAGTTGTTGGAGCACCGCCGATAACAATCTTCACCTTATCTCTTAAACCAGCTTGCTTTATTGCCTCTATAGTCTCTTTTTGTTTAAGCATTGAAGTAGTCAGCAATGCACTCATACCAACTATATCAGGGTTGTATTGCTTTATTGCCTCTACAAACCTCTGTGGAGAAACATCAACACCTAGGTCAATAACCTCAAAACCTGAAGCCTCCCAAAGAGTAGCAACAATGCTTTTGCCAATGTCATGTATATCACCTTCAACAGTACCTATAACAATTCTCCCAAGATACTTAACGCTTTTACCTTTCTTAACAATCTCGCTTTTAAGAATGGGGAGACCAACCTTCATAGCATCTGCAGCAGCTACTACATCAGCTATAAAAGCCTCTCCCCTAGCCCACATATCCCCTAGCTCAAGAACACCAGCAACAAGAGCTTTCTCAACAGCTTCAAGAGGATCTATACCAGCCTCAATAATCTTTTTAGCTATTTTTAAAACCTCTTCAGGATCCCCATTAACAACAGCCTCCTTTAACCTTTTAATTAACTCCTCCTTTACAGACATTTTCACCACAACAATACAGGATCTATGGAGTATATATAAATTTTACTCTATTAATATGGTCAGCCCAGCCACATAATATATAAGATGTACATACATTTATAGGTAGTTCATCCATATCAACTTACATATTTAGCTTCAAGGTATTAGATATATAGATATCTATTGCATGGATCCATAAAATAGTTCCAAACACCTTACCTATTTCTGAATAAGAGATAGAAGCATAGAAACACTACAAATGGCTAAGAACATCTAATGCTAAAACCCAACAAAAATGTAGACTATGAGATTGAATCATGTTGTTGTGAAGGTGTTGGAGGTTATTGGAAGAGCTTTTATTAGAGAGGCTAGGAAGAGGGCTTCTAAGAACCTTGAGGTATATATTAAGAGGGTTGCAGAATTTGTAAAGATAATTAATCTAAATGTTAAGATCCATCTACTTAGAGGTGTTGCTGAGAGAAAAATATCTGCTGTTAAGTGATACAGATATTCTGTTATTTAAATGTTAACCTGGGTAAGGTTTTTGCAAAGCTATTGTTAAAAGGAATTAAAAAGCATTTGGGATACATGCTGCAACAAGAATCAAGGCTGATTAAAATAGATGCAAACCCTTGATGCAAAACACATATTATTTTATTCCTCAATCAGATGCTCGACGGCACATCACATCTCAGCAAAGCCGGACTCATCACCTAGATACCTACAGCATTGTCTATGCCTACAACATACAGATAGCCATTTAAAGCCACACAATCAACTAAAGACGTGTAACTTTCATAGGTGCTATTCAGTTGAGGAGAGCTTACCTATGCTTATATCTCTAACCTCAATAACTCTAACTCCCTATAACCCAGTGCCAGTTATATAAACTGTTGACCCAATGATACGCGTTGCACCCGTGAATCCTTTCCACTTACTTTGTGCAGACCACAGTAGTTTAAGGCCTTCAAAAGGTGTTTGCCGCGTATTTATAAAGTTGATGATTTGACACGTTGACAGTATGAAGATGAATACCGTTACAGCTGTAAGTCTTTTTGAAAGGGATGCTGACTTGGCTTGTATTTTTGTACAAGGATGCTCACCTTGATACATCATATGTCCTATTCAAATACTGCACTGCAGTACCCCACAAAGCGTCTGGCTTTTCAACAGCTTTCTCAAGCCGCTTTCCCCATCTGGAGATGAATTCTGGTGATAGTCTTTTCTCCTCAATAATGAGGCTAGTAAACGTATTGGCACTCCAGTTACCTATGTAGAGTAATCTAAGCATATATGGATTTCCACCTGTGAGTCTCAAACATCTTCAAAGCTTGGCTTGGAGCTGGGTATCTTTTCGTAGAGCTCTTCAAAGCCCTTTCTACCCATGTTCCACATAGGTGTTAGCCAGCCCCACCTATGCCTACCGATTCTCCACCTAGACAAGCCCTCGCTAGTTGCAACAATGATACTATGTTTTCGTAGCTCTCTGGAGGGTACTCAATGAGGTTTAGAAGCATCTTAACATAGATCTCAGCCTTGTCTAAGCCAATAGCTTGGAAGGCTTCGTCTACAAGTAATGTAATTCTCTTCCTCTTCCACCTCTTCAGGAGCTGGTTTGCTAACAAAATAACCAGGTCTGCTAACTTAAGCTAACTTAATTGGTGTATAGCCAGCTACATCGGCAACAACCTCACCAATCCTCTCAACAATCTCCTTAACATCTGTATAAGCAATGTAGTCTCTATGAGCAACATCTACATAAATCGCATCAAAACCTCTCTCCTTCAAGATCTCAGCTGCTTGTAAAAGCCATGCAGACTTACCGCTCCCTCAGGGCCATACACATCAACTAGAGCTACAGTACCCTTCTCAGCATATCTATAGACCTGCTCAACACCCTTATCCCTATCAATGAACTCAACTTCTAAACCAGGAGCAAACCTCAGCCTAAACCTCTTAACACCACTAATTATTGTCCAGCACCTCTACACTTCACTAATAGCATAAATATACACAGCTATTAACTTTGACTGAGGAAAGAAGCTATTGAAAACTCAGCAAAAGACTTAGAAAAGCTGAGGTGGAATAGCGATGCAATTACTTCACATTGAGGTTGAAGAGCTCAGAGCTAGCTCTTGAGGAGTTAAAGCATTTACTTAGTGATGAAGAGCTTGATGAGGTTTTGAAGTCTAGTAGAGAGTTTAGAGAGAGGTTTAAACTGTGAATGTTTATTAGCATGAGCCTCGGAATTGTGTAAAGCAGATATAATCTAAGTCGCATTCTCAATTATGTCTGTGAGTACTTCTATCCCTAGGGTACTAGCTATAGCATTTGATTTTCTAATGATTTCACTGTCAAATGTGACAAACTTTTTGCATCCAATAACGCTTGCTGTTATCATATGGAGTAGGTCAAGAGCCCTGAGCTTTAGTTGATGTGCATAGGTGAGGGCTTTTCTTAGAACAGCGCTAAAGTCTACATCAACAATTTTTGCTTTAACGATATCGATAGAGTAGAAGGCTAATGCAATAGGTTTCTCTAGGTTAGCTCTTGAATAGACAGATGCCAGTTCAACTAACGCTAACATAGATACAACTCTATCCCTAGGAAGCTTATCGATTAGCTTCAAAGCCTTCTCATGATTAGGATCCTCCTCATCAATGAAAGATATAATCACATTTGTATCGATGTATGTTGTCAACGAGCTCTATCCTCTTCAAGAAGCTTATTTAAACCACCATGTCTTAAAACAAAGTTTTGCTTCTTAAACTCCTCAACATCTCTATATACATTTTCCCAGAGATCAACCTCCTTCAGAACCTCACTCAACCCTTTCTCAATCATGATGTTAAAAGCATGGCTTTTACTTTTCGCAAGCCCAAGTTTAATCATTTTATCAGCTAGTTCAACAAGTTCTTTACGAACCTTGATAGAGATAGTTATACTCAACTATAACACCTAGGTATACCTAGGTATACTTTGGTAGCAAAGTAAAAAGCTTTATGTACACCTCAGAGGTTCTTAATAATATCTTAAGTTGATTTTTCTAGATGTAGATGAAGATTGAGAGCTGAAATAATTCATAGAATGCAATGTTAATCCTTCTGTAAAGTTGGGAAATACATACAGTTACAGAGAAAGAATTGAAAATTTGTAAAGAGATTCATCGACATCTATAAAGAAATAGAACAGCAGTACAAAGTAGATACCCAGGTAATGTAGATAGTACCTAAGGAAAGCACCTCGATGATGGTTTAGGTTTAAAGTTAATTATTTTAAGAATTATTTCTTAAAATTTTTGTTATCTTTTCTCTACAACATTTCTATCTCCTGCAATTATTATGTCATAGTCTACAATTTCTTTAACTATACAAACACTTTTTTCTGCCAATCTAAGTATCTCGTTCTTTGTATAGACTCTAGGCTCTATATCTATAGGAAGTGTTGGATCTATGAAATCAGGTATTCTATCAAGGAATTTCTTTGAGTAGTCGTTAGGAACAACTATAACTATGTCTGCATCTGAGAAAACTGTGTAATCTCCTCTAGCGAGAGAGTCTATAAGTATAACAGCTATGGCATCTTTCTCTAGAGCTCTCTTACATTCTCTAAGCTTCTTAATGATAAATTCATAGTTAAGCTTGAAGACCTTTACATTTACAGAACTCAATAATTTATATGTATACTCAATCACTTTCCTAGCCTCACCCCTCAGTATAGTAATCCATTGAAGCATACTCGGGATAAGTATTTAGGTATCTAGAGGATTGCAAGGAATAGAGAATAGATTCTCTACACACATAACAATAATGTTGTTAAAAAAAAGAATATCACTAAAGCAAATAAACAAATATACAATACTAAAACATTACATTAACCCAACTATAAAATTTTATCTGAGGAAAACATCAGTTTTAGTTACTATATTCAACTCTTTTTAAATTATTATTTCAATTCTAAATTATTAGAACATATAAACTCAATTCATTTCAATACATAATTAAAACAGCTATATAAAGTCAACTCTAACCCATTAGAACATCAACAAAATATTTTCATAACAAAATCTATGTTTTAATAAAAACTATAAAGCCTTTACTTAAATAATACTTATATAACAAGAATCAGAGATTCCCAAAAGGGAGTAGAAAGTAATTATGTACAGTACAGAGGTAGTGGTTTAAGATAAGGTAATAAGTAAGAATAACATATTGTTTTTATGAAACAGTTTTTAGGTTTACGAAGCTATGTGGTAGGGAGGGATGAGGATTCTCAATAGAAGTTATAGAGATTATTTTGAAACTATTCAATCGTATAACATTATTGCTGAAGGCTATAGATTTTGGAGAGTGAAGCCTTGGTCTATAGCAAAGGTTGTTAAAGGGAGGGTTATTCTAGATGCTGGTTCTGGTCCTTGTGTTAATGGGGTTGAGGTTGCCTATAGAAATAATGGCTATGTCATATGTTTAGATATATCGAAGTCTATGGCTTATACAGCTAGAGAAACGTTGAGGAGAAGAGAGGTGTTTGGAGATGCTGTAGTTGGCGATGCAACGAATATGCCTATTAGAGATAGCTCTGTAGACTCTATAGTAGCTATAGCTCTTGTTCATCACCTATCTACAGAACTTGCACAGAAATTCTTTAATGAAGTGCATCGAGTTCTAAAGCCTAGGGGAATGATGTTGGTAACGATATGGCTGTGGAGACAAAGAAGATTTTTGCTACAGACAATAGCTAACTACATAAAAACTTTAGGAGGTTTACTTGGTTACCCAAGAAAATACATAGTGTATTGGAATACAAGAAGAGGAAAATTCAAGAGAATCTACTACCTCTACACAGAAAAAGAGCTTACAAACCTTGTTAACAAAGCTAATCTAAGAATTGTTTCCCAAGGAACTACAGGTTATCTTAGAAAGAAAAGCGACAATCTATATGTTACAGCAATTAAAATCTAATGCAAATACTTAAAAATTGCAATAGATCTATAGTCTTAATCACCTTCATAGTTCTTCCAATATATTGAAGCTGTTAGAAAATATCTCATTAATCTTGAGGTTATTGCTGAACCTCTTGCCACTTTCTTTTCTTTTCCTTCTCTTCATATACCTTTCTAAGGGTTAGTCCATATATGATGCAGGTGTATAGATGGAGTTTATAGGCTTCTGGCCTATCCCAGTACTCGACAATTGCTTTTCTACCAAGTTCCCTAAACTCTTCAGCTTCTTTTAATGTGAATTCCTTTGGATCCTTATCTACATACCTCTTAAGCTCTTCAAATCTCTTGTCTATTTCATTAAACCTTTTACCAATTCTATAAGTAGCATAAATTATTGAAAGTATAGCAGATAGTGAGGGGATTATGATACTAAGCATAGAGATAATAGTTGTTGCTCCGCTATCAAAACCTCTATTACATTCATTGTATAGAAACTTTATAAGTATTGTGGCTATGTATGGCCATAGAGATAAGAGAAAATATTTAATTTATTTAAAAATTATTTTCAGATCTTTGCAACTAAGGGAATTTAGCTGAGAATCAGTCCTCACATAAATTTATATTTCACTATTTCAACTCTTTTTCTCTATCACTGCTTCTTAGATGTTCATCTGCCTTAGAGACGTTTAGAGCTATCCAAAGAGATCCCACATCTTGGATAACCCTAGGTAGAACTTAAGTTGCAACTGAAAGTCTCATCATTTAGAGTGTGGAGGAGGTTAGGAGAGCTTAGTTCTACTTCTGCCTCCATGTAGTAGCTATTCTTCGAGAGGCTTCCCTATATACTGGGTTTTGAAATCATAGTTTTTGATCATGCTTAGCTTTTCAAGTTTATCAATTAGCCTAGTCAACGTGACGCTGAGGGATTGCCAAGCCATATTTCTCAGCTATGAATCCATGTACTTGGCTCCACGACTTGCAGTTATTGGCAATTGCTTCAAGAACATTTCCTCAATCAAAAAGTTTTTAATTGGGATTTACAAAATTGTTGTTGAGGTAAAGGAGGTTTTAGTTATCTTTTAATAGAGAGGAATGATAAATAGGAGATATTATGTCTTAACCTTTATAGTTCTTTTAGTTGTTGTAGCAGTGTCTATATTTAGTATTGCAATGATGATAGAGTTAAGAAGATATGCATCGTTTCTTGGATCTCAAGCTAAGTTTTTAATGGTTTTATCATGGCTAATTATAATAATGGGTTCACTTGCTATGGGTTTGTTCACGAGAAAGAGCTATAGATTTGCTCTCAACTTAACCATGGTGATGCTGGTTGCATGGCTTGTAGTAAACTGGGTGCTTGCCTATAAGTGGGGACTTCTAAACACAGACTTTCTTATCAAGATCATACAGCTCTCTATACCGTTTTCAATGGTGCTAACTTTCATTCTTATGATATTCTCCATTATTATTTACCGAAGAAAGTGTAAAACAGTTAATGACTATATAGCAGAAGCATTGAAGAAGACATCTTAAATCAGTTAGCAGTGGGCTTTAAAGTTTGATCTTCAGATGTAGATTAAACGATGGTATAAAATTCATCTCTAAATCTATGTCTCTAGCTAAAGTGTTTACTCTATCCTCAAGAACTGAGCTAAACCTTATTACATGTTTAAACCATGTATCATAGATGCTATTTCGATAAATTAAACTATTTAGTGTAGTGAAATTTAAAAAGGTAATGTTCTATTACTGGATATTGTATATGAAAACGAGATGTAATGTCATACAATTAACTGTAAAGCTTATAGACTAAAGCGCTACTGGATTGAATAAGATATTTGTAGATAATTGATAATGGCTTAAAGGATTTACTTTATATCGATTCCAGCATTTCAAGTTTAGGCTGTTTCGTAGTTGATATTTATGGGTTAGGTTTATAAGTGTTTGTTTCATCTATTTTTATCAGAGTCTGTTTAGGCGATGGAAGCTATGCTCTAAGCCTAAGCTAGTTAAAATTAAATGGGAGCTTTGTGCCATTAAGCTCTACAGCCACCCATGAACCTACACCGATAGCATGTGAGGTGTAGGCGAGGTGGAAGCCCCTAGATACAACAAATAAATACAATAATGAGAATAAACATCTAGAGACAAACGGAAACTGGAAAGGGTTTAGACATAGATTAAAATATCTTCAAAAGGCTTGTGTTTTATTTACGAAATTTTGCTTTGTTGTTTCCATGAGGAATGTGAGGGTAGGGCGTATTGATTTTATTGTCTACTTATGGTAGGAGTCTTCTCGATAGTAAAACTGCTAGTCTTATTGCTTCTAATGTAGCTGTTTCGTCAGCTGTGCCTTTGCCTGCTTTTCCCCATACAGTTCCATGGTCTGGTGAAGTTCTTATGAATGGCAGTCCAAGGGTCATGTTAACCCCCTCCATAAAACTCACCATTTTAACTGGGATATGTCCCTGGTCATGGTACATCGCTATAACTGCGTCGAATTCCTTATTGTAGTAAGCTCTATAGAATACTGAATCTGGTGGATATGGCCCTTCTGCATCGATGTCATTCTTTATAGCTAGCTCTATAGCTGGAATTATCTCCTTTTCCTCTTCATCGCCAAATAACCCACCTTCGCTAGCATGTGGATTCAACCCCGCTACAGCTATCCTTGGTTTCTCTATGCCAAAGAGCTTAACCAATGCTTCATGGGTAAGCTTTATAGTAAGATATATGTTGTCTTTCTTTATCAACTCAGCAATGGCTTTTTTAAGAGAGACATGTGTAGTAACATGAGAGACTTTTAAGTGCTTGGCAATCAGCATCATTTTCACAGTCTTTACACCAGCTAAATTTGCTAAAAGTTCTGTGTGGCCTGGATAGCTATACCCTGCTAGATAGAGGCTTTCCTTACTTATAGGAGCTGTGACTAATGCATGAGCTTTTCCTTTCTGTATAATTTTAACAGCATTAACTATATATTCATAAGATGCTTTTCCACCCATAGCAGAGGGTTTACCATATATCAATTTCTCAAGATCAACATTGTTTAGGTCTATAACCCCTATTTGAAAAGGTTTCTCTATAAGCTCCTCTGGATCTTTAACAGAAACCAGGTTTAGGTTATAGGCTTTCACTATCTCCTTAGCCCTCTTCAGCACCTTCATATCACCTAGAATCACATATGTAGCAATCCCTTGGATCTCAGGATGTGACAAAGCTTTGAGTATAAGCTCTGGTCCAGAACCTGCAGGATCCCCCATTGTAACTAGAATCACGGGTTTAGCCATTTTGCAAACACCTTATGATATCAACCTGTATAAAACTCTTATAAGCGTCCATTCATCGCCAAAACCACCAGCCTTAGTTGCAAACTTTAATTCTGTGTTGGCAATCTTTAGTAGAGGAAGACCTGGCTCTATCTCCCCTACAACTTCAAGTGTTTCAAAACCAAGATGCTTAACTATTGCTAGTGCTGTATCACCACCACTTAGAAATACACCACTAAGCCTACCCATTTCTATATCCTTTATTAAAGATGAGCATAGTCTACCTAGATAATCCATAATCAGTTCCCCTAATGCTATTTTATCAATACCTAGCTCCTTCGCAATTTTTTCTCCCTGTCTAATTTGTTCATCGTAAAAAGCTGAAGCCAGTATTATAGAGAGGGGTTTAGTGTTACAGTTCTCCATGATTTTACCTATAACATCTCTATACTCATCATTGAAATTCTTTATCAGCCTTTCAATATCTAACGCTATAAATATGTGGTTTCCCCCTGTATTGATCAGCTTAATGATTTGTTTTCGCATAACATCATTAGCAGATCCTATACACATGAAGACTGGTTTTCTATGGCTTGGGCTTATCATAGCGAAGTATATTAGATGCTCTGCAAGCCCTGCTGATCCAATCCAGATAACTCTTCTTGCCCCTTCACATTTATTCACAATTGCTATCAATTTGGAGAGGTCTTGATCATTCTCTATATCTGATGATATTAACCTATAGCTACAGACATCAAAGCTTTGCAAGCTTCTAAGCTCATCTAAATCTATATGTCTATATTTATCACCAAAATCTCTAGAGAAATAGCTTGGTATATAGGAAGACCTCACAGGTGTTTGTATATCTCTGCCAAAATATGTTTTATCAACTGGAATGTTGTTAAGTAGATGGACACCTTTTATAGTTATTCTTTTTTGCTTTGGATAAGCAGGGGCAAAAACAATTAAATCAGGGTTAATCTCTTCGTAAATAGCTTTGATCTCCTCCCTAATGTTCCCTCTCAACGTAGAATCTATTTTTTTATAAATCAAAACTTCATCTAGTTGATATCCCAAGCCACTTAACACCGAAACTATCTCCTTTACCATTTTCAGCACTTTTTCATAAGCCTCACTTGGATGTAGAGATCTCGAGTTTGTGTTAATACCCACCACATCATAACGCTGAATCATTTCTCTTAAACAACTAGTTGCTTCAGCTATCACCACACATCTATATCCTACCTTACTAAACTGAGCTACCGTATCATTGGCTCCAGTAAAGTCATCTGCAATGACAAAAGCCTTTTTATAGATTCTAATCCCCAAAAACTCTCCACCTATATACTAGAACATAAAAAAGGTATAAAATGCGACATCCTCTCAACTATTTCCTATTTTGATATATAGATGAATTGTTTTTGAGCTTTACAACTGAAAGCCTTGCTCTTCAGGGTGGGGAGGAGGTCAGTTAATTCATTAAATTATATACTGAAGATTTGGAGACACAGCTTGTAAAGAAACAGCTATGATGCTATAAGCAACAATGCTATGACTACAATCATAACTGCAATATATTTTATCTAATTCATATCTTACTATTTTCCTCTAATTCAAGATGTGGTTTATATGTGGGAAAGGAAGCTATTATGGAGTGCTCCACCCAAGCATTTTTAGTGTTTGTATAAAGTTTGTTGTGTTACTTGGTGTAACTATAAGGTATGTGTTGTTCCTTAGTTTGAAAACAACAGCTGTGTTGCTGGATATGACGCAAAACGCTTTTGCACCATTACCTAGCTTGAACCAGCCTAGTGCATAGCCTGGCAGTCTTGTTCCCCATGTCCTTAGCCTTGGCTTAAGATCATCTCTTGAATTTAGATCTGCAACAAATATTTCTTCAACCTCTTCCCGCTTTACTGAGAATCTGTACATCGGAGGAGCTTTAACTACTATTCCATCGCTAAAAACTGTTATTCTTAGCAGATATATTGGTAGAGCCAGTATCGCTAAAACAGCTATCATGACAATGCCAAAAACGATAACGGTTACCAATGCCGATGATGGAATAGGTGCTGTGAAGTCTATTTGATACATCTTATCACCTCTTCTATGTTGTATTGATTGCAAAGAGTTTAAAATGTTTTAAAGGGCTATAGCTATTTTGCATAGGCTTGTTGAAGGGTTTTGAAGATGATTTTAGTTGGATGTCCAAGGGATTGCTACGACACCTGTAGGTTGAGGGTCTATGTTGAGGGTGGTAGGATTGCTAGGGTTGAGGCTAGCAATGACATGTTTACTCAGGGGGTTCTATGTCCTAGAGCTGCTAAAGATATTGAGAGGGTTTACTCTCCTCTTAGGGTTCTCTACCCTGTTGTTAACATTGGTGGAGGTGTTTTTAGGAAGTTGGATTGGGATAGTGTTTTAGAGGTTATTGTATCTAGATTGAGGGAGGTTATAGATGTTTATGGAGTAGAGAAGGCGCTTTTTCTTGAATATGCTGGTAACAGAGGTATTTTAACTAGATATGCTAGTAGGAGGCTGTGGAACTTTCTAGGTGTTACTCAGACGGATAGAAGTATATGTGATTTTAGTGGTGCTAAGGCGCTGAAACTTGTCTATGGGTCTACCTATGGCATTTTCCCAAATGATATTGACAAGGTTAATATGGTTGTTGTCTGGGGTTTTAACCCAGCTGTTAGCGCAGTTCATTTGTGGAGAAGGGTTCTAAGCGTTAAGGAGAGGGGAGGAACCATTGCAACAATAGATGTTAGGTTTACTGAAACAGCTAGGCAAAGCACAAGGTTTATTAGAGTTAGACCTGGCTCTGATGGCTATCTAGCGCTTGGTGTGGCTAGATACCTTGTTGAGAAGGGGTATATAGATAAAGGTTTCATAGATAGATATACCTATGGATTTGAAGAGCTTGTTAAGCATCTTGAGAGCTATAGCCTAGATTTGGTTGAGGAGGTAACAGGTGTATCTAGAAACGAGATAGCTGAGTTTGCAGAGGAGCTTGCTAGCCAAAAGCCAATTGCTATACTTATTGGCTATGGTCTTCAGAGAAGGTATGGTGGTGGAGAGATAGTTAGGTCAATATCAATTATACCTGCCTTAATTGGGATGCACAGAGGATTCTACTATAGCAACACCGATGGGCTGCCAATAAATCTTTTTGATGTTGAGGGCAGTAGGTGGTGGGGGCCGAGAAAGGTTGTAAGTATGGAGAGGATAGGTGAAGAGATATATAAAGGCAACTACAAGTTTGTCTATATACACCTCCACAACCCTGCTGCAACTCTACCAAATGTAGATAAGTTTGTTGAAGGGCTTAAGAGAGAAGATGTTTTTGTTGTTGTTCACGAGACTCATTGGAGTGATACTGCAAGGCTAGCAGATGTTGTTCTACCTGCACCAACATTCTATGAAAAGCTCGATGCTGTTTTTAGCTATAGCCACAGCATTGTCTATCTCAATAACCCTGCTATAGACCCTCTCTGGGAGTCTCTAGGGGAATACCAACTAATGTGTGAAATAGCTAAGAGGATTGCACTAAGCAGCTATTCAGAGCTTTGTCTAGATCCCTACGAAGTGTTTAGAGTTGCCTTAGGGGACAAAATCTTTAAGAAGCTTGTTGAAGAGGGTTTTGCAGAGCTAGAGCCAAGGCCTAGAGATGTATATCAAACACCCTCTGGAAAGATAGAGCTCTACAGCATAGATGCATTAAAAGAGGGTTTGCCACCTCTACCAACACCACCTAAAGGAGATAGAATTGAAGAGAGTGAGCTTCTTCTGATAACCTCTGCCCATCCCCTCTACACCCACACGCAATTCGAAGACATCTATGGACCTATATACAGCGAGCTACTCATAAACCCTGAAGACGCTAAGCAACTCGGCATTGAAACAGGCAACCTAGTCGAGGTCTATAACGAGAAAGGAACAGTTCTACTAAAAATCAAGGTGGATCCCAGCCTAGGAAAAGGTATTGCATGGCTACCTAGACAAGCAAGGACCTACAATGGCAAAAGAATCAATGTGATACTCGATGATGGTGTAGATAGCTATGGAGGAGCAACACTAAACTCAACACATATAAAAATAAGAAAAATACAAAATACATAGCAAAATATATAGACATAGCCACATAAACATGAGAATCTATAGTTCAATCTCTTTGAATTAACATACATCTTTGAATTGCTTAAAAGTATTTAGTATAAGGAAAGCGAGATGGATATGAAATAAGCTTAGGCAAGAATTTTTAAGGCTTTTGAGAAGAGACTAGCAACTATGGGTGTAGTTGGATAGTGTTGTCCTCATAAATATTAAAGTCTATAGCTCAATACTAAACCTAGTGATCATAGAGCAGGAATTAACATGGTTTATTCACCTCTATATTGCAATTAGTTATTGCTTTGACTATTGAAAGCTTGATAAGAGTTTAAAAATGTGATGGTTGCTAGATATAGTAGAGGTGTTTTATATATGGATAAAGCTGTAGGAATTGTAGTTGCTGTGCTATGTATGCTGGTCTTGGTTTCAATGCTACCTATAGGTGTCTATGCTAGACAAAGTGAGTTAAAGGTTGTAGAGGTTGTTGCCAGTAATAGCGATGCCTTTGAAAAAGCTTTGAGGATTGCTGAGTCCCGTGGCAAGATAGTTTATGTTTTTCCAGAGATTCGAGGTTTTGCTACCCATTTACCTGCTAAGATCGTTGACAAGCTTCGTTCTATCCCTGGTGTTACGGTTGGGGAAGCTGTAGTTGTAGAGGCTTTAGATAAGGAGTTGCCATCGAACTGCTATTCCCATGGAACTGTTTTGAGCTGGAATCTCGACATAATAAACATTCCGACAGTCCATAAGAAATACAATTTAGATGGCTCAGGAGTCTATATAGCTATTCTCGATACTGGGTTAGAGCCTCAGTGGAGAAGCTACTTCCCAGAGGATAGAATAACTTCGGAGTTTGCAGCTGCTTTTCTAGGTGCTATGGCCACAGCCTATCAAGTGACAGGAGAGGTTGTGAATAGAAATGCTTGGGAAGCTGATACAAATGGCCATGGAATGCATGTCACAAGCACTATTATAGGTTTCAAGGTGTATAACTTCTACGTTGTAGATGGTGTTGCACCAGGTGCTAGGGTAATACCTGTCAAGGTTATTAGCAACGCTGGATGGGGTTTCTCAACAGATGTTGCTGCAGGTATTATGTATATAGCCAATCTGTTTAAGGCTGAGAAGGAGAGTGGAGGGAATATACTACCACCACAAGATGTAATAAACCCTGTGGTCATTTCGATGAGCCTAGGAGGTCCAAGTCTATCACCATTAGAAAAGGCTGCTATAGACTATGCCATTGAACAAGGTGTGTTCATAGTTGCTGCAGCTGGAAACTATGGTGATTTGGGAATGGCTTACCCAGGTGCCTATGGACCTGTGATATCGGTTGGTGCAGCTGGCTGGGTAGGTGAATGGTCTGTACCTGCATGGTGGAGAAATGCCGACATACCTGAAGATCTTTACAAGCAAGTTTATGTGACAACCTTTAGCTCTAGATCTAAGGATGGCCAGGATCTAGATGTTCTTGCTCCTGGTAGCTGGGTTGTAGGGCCATATACACAATATGGAGCCGCACATCCACCTTACTGGGCCCAAGGAGTACCGGGACAATACTACTACCTGGGCGGCACATCAATGGCAACACCACATGTAAGTGGGGTATTAGCACTATTGTTACAGCTAGACATAATGGATGGAGAAATAAATCTCACTCAAAGCCTTGCAGAAGATCTGCTTGAGAAATCAGCATATGAAATAACATGGTATAGTGCTAGCGTCTATGATCCACTACAAGGTAAAACCGTAGAGGTTAGCTGGAGTAAAAACGCTATAGGAAGTGGATTAATACAAGCTGATAAAGCTGTTGAACTCTTTTTGAGCGATTTCAATAATTAGATAACAATACATTTTTAATAAATTAACTTCGCATAACATATTACTTTCTTTAGCTATGTTACTTCTTGTAGGTGTTGTTTAAAGCTTTGATAAGAAAGGCAAAGTTTTAAGGGCTTTGAAGAAGGTTGAGGAGTGGAGAAAGCTAGCTCTTGGTGTAAGGTCAAAACCTTTTTGTGAAGGAGGTTGAAAGTTCGTGAAATAGATAGGTGAGGGATATGCTAAGAAGAAACCTGGTTTACTATCATGATGGAGTTGTTGATGTGGATATAATAGCTGTTTCACTCTCTGGAAAAACCCTTTTTATGAAAAGACTAGAGATTTTCTATCCTATATACTGTTGCAGAAAAGATGTGCAACAATACTCGTTACAGCCCTTTTAGAAGTGTTTTATGTAGCTTAAAACATTTTAGGTTTTTAGCAAAGATGTTAATGAGTCAAGCCAATGAGACATGTTATTAATAGGCTATATGTATTTAAAGTGATAGAAGCTATATCTAATTTAATGGGTATTTAGCCCATGTCTCTAAAACAATTCACTGTTCTTTAATGATAATTACCATCATATCTCTAGCTCTCTCAATACCTACTTCCCACCAAATTTATTCAACGTCATTTGAGGTTGATGTGATGTGTAATGTTTATAAAGTTGTTGATGATGATACCTTTGACTGTTTCCCTGTTGGTAGAGTTAGGTTGGCTGATATTGATGCACCTGAATCTAGTGAGCCTGGATATTATGAGGCTAGAAACACTCTTGCAAACCTTATTCTTAACAAGAAGGTTTATCTAGATATAGATGACATATATGTTATGGATAAGTATTACAGGGTTGTTGCAGTAGTTTACATAAGATACAATGTAACACATCTACTAAATGTTAACAAGCGGCTTATTGACAACAGCTATGCCGATATTAGCGATTACTATAACGAATTCAACCCATATACATGGAAGCTATACGAATACTATCCAGAGTGGATAGAAAACCAGCAAACAACCACAATCACAACTACAAGGACTATTACTACAACCGCTACATTCCCCTACACAGTCACTATGACTACTACAAGCTTAACTATAACCACCACAACCATAGTCACAGTTACTCACACTCAAACCATTATAACAACAATACCTTTCACAACAACAGTAACCCAACCATAACAAGTCCTACAACCATTACCACGATAATACCAGCAACATACACTACTACAACTACAAGAATCTAGACTCAGACCCGAACCACTACAGTACCTTTTACTACCACGATAACAACATTTGTTTCAATTACTACAGTTTCAACAGCTGTTGCTACAACACTGCCAATAACAATTGTCACTGAGAGAACAACTACTACAGTATCAGTTCCAACAACAATAACAATATCTCTGGCGACATCCATTATAGCTACGACAGTTAAAGAAACAATAATTTACACAATAACTATGATGTCAATAACTCATGTTGTTACAGTTTATGAGCAAAAATGCTGTATGAAAGCGTAACACAGTTTAATCTCCAAATATTTTAGTGTTGTAGAGTGTGAGGCCTTTGATAAGTAACGTGAAGAGGATAAAGCTGTTCTTTGCTCCTGGTCTAGAAATAGAGTTTGTTGATAGGGTTAGGGGGATTCAGCAAGTTTTTGAGTGGGGTGAGAAGGGAACAGGGTTCCCAATAGTTGTTTTTGGCCCTGAGGGCTGTGGAAAAACATCCTGGCTTCTACAAACAGTTGAAATACTAAAAGAACTAGGTTTCAGTGTCATATACTTCAATCCTATGAGGAAGCAATTCGATGCTGAGATTGGTGTTAATGATCTCAAGAAGAAGGCTTTAGAAATTGTTAAGCAAGCTTCATCCGAATACACTTTGGCTAGGTTAATTTGGAGTATTATAGACTTTGCTAAAGAGGCTCTTAAGCATGGTAGGAAGAGGCTTGCTATAATTGTTGATGATGCTTTTCAGTATCTTGAGTGTAGAGGGGCTGCAGGTTTTGTTAAGGGTATGCTTGAATTGATTGAGCATCCTGTTGAAAGCTATGAAAGAATTGTTGCTATTGCAGCTACAAGTGAGGGGTTGTCTAGATATGAGATTAGTAGGCATTTGTGGGCTGAGTTAATGCCTATGTGGAATATGTCTAGAGAGGGTTTTGAGGAGCTATATGAAGGGGTTCCAAGTCCAAAGCCAAGCTTTGAAGATGTTTGGAGGTTTACTGGTGGCAATCCAAGAATGCTTTCAATGTTTTACCAAGCTAGGTGGAATGTTGATAAAGTTATTAATAGGATTATTGATAGAAAGAAGCTTAAATCATTCATAGCTTCTCTAAGCAGTGATGAGAGTAGATGGCTTTTTGAGGCTGTTGAAGATCCAGATACCTTGCTTACAAGAGAAAGGATACCATTGATGAACAAACTAGTTGAGTTAAACCTAATCGTCGATACACTGCCTAGCAGAAAAGAGTATCTTTGGATTGATCAACCCCCACCAGAGAAGGATCTTGAACTTGGCATTGGAATGGATATAGCATGGCAAACACCATTGTATAGAGAAGCCGTTAAAAGAACTTTGAAGAGTGGCAAATGATAATAACTTAAATACTGTTTCAGAGATGTTAATGTAAATAGTTTTTCTCTACTCTACAACAACTTGATTCCCTATCATTAGTTTCCCAATTCTCATCAATATAAGTCTATAACTCATAGCAATTTCTAAGATCCTTAACCTTTTTGGTTGCTAAAGCCTTGACAATCCTACTACTAAGCCATTGTTTATTTTAAGATATAGTGTGATGAGTTAGATTTATAATTTTGGATTATTTCTAAGGTTTTAGTGGTTAAATTGTCTTTGGATTGGTGGCATAGATATTGGATGTTTAAATCTTTAGGTAGGATAGATATAGAGTCTGTTGAATATGAATATTATCTTGAAGATATGTGGAGATCTCTATCTATAGTTCACTCTCCTTTCTCTGAGCCTGTTAACCAGTTAGTTGAGTTGATTAAGTTTGAGATTGTTCAGATGAATGAAGAAGGTTATGATGCATCTATTGCTAGAGATGCTTTTGAGAAATTGTTGAGGGGAGGTATCAATGTTGAGGTTTTGACCAGGTTCTATAGCTCTCTTAAAAACTATCCAAAGAAATTTAGTTTTCCCTATATTGAACCTGTTGAATATAGAGATATAGTGTTTGAAAGCGATGGAGATATGGATCTATTTGATGCTAGGTTATCCGAGGAAGAGCTTTATGATAGAGTCTATGGCGGTTGGCTTGGTAGATGTATAGGCTGTATTCTTGGTAAGCCTGTTGAGGGTTTTACTCCAGGGATGATACGTATATGGCTTAGCATAGCAGGTGAGGATTTTCTAACTGATTACTTCCCAGATATTAAGCAAGAGGATATACCTAGGGATAGGAAACTGCTTTTGAATAGAGTTGAAGATATACATAAATGGTTTAGAGAGAAGGGTAGTGGTGTTTTAAGGGGTCAGATAAATAGGGTTGTTCGTGATGATGATATCGATTACACTATATTGAATCTACATATTGCGAAGAAATATAGATTTAGATTTACAGCTATGGATATAGGTGAGACATGGCTCCATATGCTTCCATATTGCCAGGTATACACAGCTGAGAGAATAGCTTATAGAAATCTTGTAAATGGCATTCTACCCCCAAAAACAGCTATCTATATGAATCCCTTTAGGGAGTGGATAGGTGCACAGATAAGAGCTGATCTATGGGGATATATATCGCCTGGTTTGCCAAGAATTGCAGCTGAGTATGCATATAGAGATGCATCTCTATCCCATGTCAAGAACGGTATCTATGGTGAGATGTTTGTAGCAGCTATGATTAGCTCTGCATTTGTTCTCGAAGATATATATGAGGTTGTTGAAGCAGGTCTTTCTGTAATACCTAGGAGATCTAGGTTAGCAGAAGCTATCAGGGATGTGGTTAGCTGGAGTAGAGAATCTAGGGATTACTGGGAAACATATAGAAAAATCATAGATAAGTACGGTTTCTACAACCCGATACACACAATAAACAATGCAGCGATAGTTGTAGCTTCTCTTCTACATGGATACCCAGACTATGGAAAAGCAATAGCTCTAGCTGTTATGAGCGGCTTTGATACTGATTGCAATGGAGCTACAGTCGGATCAATAATAGGTGTTATGATTGGTGCTAATAGATTATATAGAGATTGGAGGAAATGGGTAGAACCGTTACATAATACAGTTGAAAGCTATGTAATAGGCTACAACGGTATAGAGATAAACGAACTAGCAAAACAAACAACAAACCTAGCAAAAAACAATATGCAAATACACAATAGAAATGGTTAAAGTTGAATAGCTAGGTAGCGATCTAGTTGACTTACATAATATAATACAAAACAAAGAAGATGTAGTGTTCATAAAATTAGCTTAGAAGACTATTAAATATATTATTAAATATATTGGGAGAGTAAAGATGTTTTGCAGTATATGTAGAAGTATTAAGGAAGAGGAATAATGCTGAAAAGTACTATTTCCACGATTACGCTAAGCTTAAAACAGTTCTCTCTAACTATATAGAGGCGATAAATGTATCTACAAGGGTTTAGATCTCTATATTTGTAGAAGAGAATCCTTAGGTTTCTGAAAGCTTTGCAGAGCTAAATCATTAACAGTTTCTAGTTCTGTACAAAGTGTTTTTCATCAATTTTAAGTATAAGATTCAGATACTGTGCTAAGCTATATAACTTCTGGGTAACTATAAGCCTATATCAGATTATACAAGAGGTTCTACATCAATAATGCCTTTCCTACTAAGTTACCATGTCACATTTTACACAAGTTTTTCAAATACTGAAGAGTATAGTTCTTAACGAAGTGCTGAAGCAGTGGCTTAATACCTTAAATTTTGTTACAACGCTGAGAATTTAAGCTAGGTGTAATCTAAGTGAATCTAGATGTTGTTGAGGGTTTTATCGAGGTTGAAGGTTTATATCCAATACTTATAACGGCTACCCATGGTTTTGGAGCAGATTCTTTTAAGTATCTTGTAAAAGCTTTGAAGCGTTATGTTAAGAGCTTTGGTTTGATAAAGACGCTTGATAATATTGGCGAAGTTATGAGGCTTCTAAATTACTATTCATCAGTTGATGTATATACATGGGAAATTGCATATAAGGTTGCTATTGCAGAAGACCTCTATACAATTCTTCCAACATTTAGTAAAGTAGATAAAGTTTCTCTACTTCCAATACCGGATTACAATCTGAATAAAGACTATGCAAAAATTACATTGTTTTGGAGAAGAGCTGAAGAGATTATTAAGAGTAGAAGGATAAGGGTTGTCATAGATATTCATGGAATGTCGAATAATAGTAGGTGGCCAGATATATGTATTTCAACAAGAGGATTTTCAACAGTTTCAAAAGAACTTATATCCAGAGTTGTTTCTTACCTAGCTTCACAAAGACTTAGAGTAGCAATAGATTATCCTTTTGCTGGAGGTGCATTTATAGCATATCTCGGTAATCCTCCAACTGTTGAAGCATTTGCTATAGAGATTAAAAAGAGATTGAAATTCTTTGGATCAGAGATACCGAAAATTATTAGAGGTGTTGTAGAAGTTGCTAAAAATTATCTAGGGCTATAAACAGGGAATTCACTACAGTAATAGAGATTCCAAGCTTAGTTAATGTTAATGAAAGTTCTTTGCTTTAACATTTATATCTAGTTCTTAGCATATGGCATAGAGTCTTTATAAGGAATAACGTCTATAGTATTGAGATTTTAAACAGTGTTTAGCATTATAGATATAGGCCTGATATAAAGTTTAACAGCCTTATTTTAAGAGGTGTAAACAGTTTTTATGGCTAATAATCTTATAGCTGTTATTAAATAAAAGTTATTAAGAGTGCTCTACATCGATTTTTGAGGTAGGTTTCCATGGAGATGGTGGATAAGATTGTTGTTGGTAGATATGTTGCAACTCTGGATAGCCTTAATAGGGTTATCCCTAGAGGTGCTATAGCTATTAAAGATGGTGTTATTGTTAATGTTGGTGAATATAATGATGTTAAGAAGAGGTATAGAGCTGATGAAGTTGTTGAGAGGTTAAACCACATTATTATGCCAGGTCTTGTTAATTGCCATGTACACACAGCAGTACCTGCTTAAATTGGCTATAATTGATGAAATGCTTCAGCTACCCCCTATATGGACTAGAGTTTTAGTGCCACTCGAAAACATGATGATTTCTCAACTTGCTAGAATTTCAACACAAGCAAGTATAGTGAATATGTTGAGAAACGGTATAACATATTTTATAGAAGCTGGGGATTCAGCTCTCATAAAGGTTTATATGGTTTGGTATGTTTTCATCGCCTCACCTCATTTCCCCTGCATCCCGCTCAAGTTTTCACAGGGCTTAGAGGTGTTCAGGAGACCCCAGAGACCCACATCTCGAGTTTTTTCACTTCACTTATTTCTAGATGCTCCGGAGCCTACAAGTATTTCTCATAGCGGAAGAATGAAAACTTTATATAAACCATCGTAAACCAATATGAAAACCGAAAACAGTTGCGTAGGGCTCATTGAGTTCATCCCTACCTGCTACTTTATACACACTACCTTAACTCCCTCTTTAATTGCTATATCGCAAAGTTTTTTATCAGCAGTATAAAACTCTGATGCTTTAATATATTTTGCTGATGTAATTTGTATGGCGTCAGCTTCGTAAATATTGTGTTTCTCTATAATTCTCCAGCTCTCGGTGATTATACCTAGCTTTAACGGAACAATCTTTAGCAATCCTAGTCTTAACATCCTAATTGTTTCGCTCAAGAACATTCCTCTAGCAGCTCTATACTCACTATCTCCAAGCGATCCTCTCTGACGATACTTATTTAGAACTCCCAGTATCTCACCAATATTCCATAGAGAGAAAGAAGGTTTAACCTAGCCATTCCAAGCACTTAAGTAGAGGGCTTTAACAACATCAGTTCCACTCTCAAAAACATATCGCTTAACCACTGCACTAGTATCTAAGTAAACAGCTTTAGTACTCAATATCTAGACTCCCTCAACTCTCTAACAACTTCTTCAGCTGAAGTCTTAGTCGAGGGCTTAACAGGCTCAACTACTTGAATCAACTCATTTTCAATAAGCCTAACTAAAGCACTATCAATACCGAGCATTAGCTCCTCCTTAATCAGCTCCTCAATAACACCACTAACCTCGTCTACACCCTCCTCAAGAAGCCTAGCCTTAAACTTACTCCACAAATCTCTATCAACAACAATAGTCGTTTTAACCTTTTCACCCACGTAAAGCACCTTCCAGAAGCACGTACTTCTAAACGCCTTATAAACCTATTGATTACTGAAAGCTCGCAAAATAAAAATACAACCCCTTTCTACCTCCTTTTACGATTTTAGGTCTACTCTAAATCTTACAACTGAAAGCCCTGCCTTCAGGGTAGGATGGTTGGAAAAGCTTATAAGCTGTTAGTGGCATAGCGGTAGTAGCTATATCTTTAGGTAATGGGCACCGACCTTAAGTATAAAGCCCTGAGCCTGTTCCTAAAAAGCTGTTGATGGGGTTTCTGACCACTTCGACTGCCAAGTGAAAGATGTAAACACGAATAGATGCGGAGCCAATGGGCCCTAGGGAACCTTAGCCCTTAAGGGTGGGAGGAGGTCAGATAAAGTGTGAGCATCTATATTGGAGTTCTAGAGACTTTTTATGTGTAGCAAACTTTTATATATTGGATAAAACCAGCTGTGATTGGGATGCATAGTTGAGTGGTGTCTATGTTGATAAGTTGAAGAGCAGGGCAAGAGCATTTCTAAAAGAAGCTATATCTGCTGAGGATCCTGACCTAGCTGTTTTCTTTGCTGAACAATCTATGCAGCTATATATAAAAGCTATTCACTATGAGTTATTTGGTGAGATTATTCGTGGACATAGGTTAAGAGAGCTTTTAGCGATTCTTGTTAAGATGTTGGAGAAGAACGGATTTAACGATGTTGCTAATAGTGTTCTAGATTTTGTTGATAGGTATAGAAGGGTGCTTATATTAGCTGAGGAGGCATATACTATGAGTAGATATGGTGAGATAAGCTATAGTGTTGAAGAGGCTAGGAGTGTGGTGGAGGTAGCTAAGAATCTTATAGAGCTTCTAGATGAGGTGGTTAAAGTTGTTAAGCTGGGTTAAATACCACTTTAATCACTTGAAAAAATGGAGAGAATATGCTGAGAAAATAGCTAAAGCGGTAGAAGACATTATACCAGATGCAGATATCTATGTTGTAGGTGGGGTTGCCGAAGGTAGAACAACTATATACAGCGACATAGATATATTGATTGTCATACCATCGAGGATTCTAGACAATGAGGCAAAGAAAAACATTGCAGTAGAGGTAATTGAGAGAGCTATCGATAGATATAGCCTACCATGGGATGCCCCTGTAGAGATGCACATAGCAGATGCCAAAACATTTAAAGAATATCTAAAAATATGCAGAAAAATAACTCCGATAAAAAGAGCTCTAGACAACAAACAAGCCCAGCATGAAACACGCAAAGCAGCTCCTTAAAATAAAACTATTTCAAATCCATAGCTGCGAAACCTGCGATAAAAAGCCATTGTCTAAAGCATTATATATACTATTGCAAAAATCTTGAATCAACAGTGTAATCTCATAAATATTTTTTAAGGATCTATATGATAGCGATGCATGTGTTTTCTATAGTTTACAAAACGTCTCATGAAAGTTAGTATGCAGTTTTATAATTGTAGGGTTTTAAAACCATTATCCCTGTCTTCATAGCTTCGTAATATAGTCTGGGTCTATATAGAGCTATGCCTACAGCTATGGGTATTGTGAAGACTAAAGCTTCATAGATATTGAGTAGAAGTGGTGTTGTTATTAAGGTTAGAGCCGTTATGGTTTTCAAGGTTCTTGTTATCCATATCCTTTTCCATAGCTTTTTAATATCTATAGACTGCTTTAGCTCTATGAAGAAGTTTTTGAGGATCTCGATAGTCTGTGTATAGCTTATGCATAGAGCTTCTATATCTTGTGTAGAAGAGGATCTTTTGTCTAGCTTCAGATCTCTACATAGCTCTTGAATATCTTTTCTAAGGTTTTTAGTAAGTGCTTCAAGCTCTTTCTCAACCTCATTGTGGACATCCACTAACATATACTTCCTAGTCTTTATAGCGCTATCCTGAGCATAGTGAATAGCTCTACCAAGTGCTAAACCAGATAACATCTTGTTCTCTCTTCTAGCATAGTATAGAGCTAGATAGTAGTAGTAGCTAATCAATGTTTTATCAACTGTATGGTGTTTCGCATAACCAATACGTGTAGAAATTTTGACCCTACTACTTCTACCTATCCTTAACCTATACCTAACAACTCTATCAGGAACCTTATCAGGCTCAACAACACCTCTATAAAGACTCTTCAAAAACTCTCGATCAAGACTATCTAAGCTGAGCTCTCTACAAACATCTTGTAGAGCTTGCGAAAGAACTAGCCTATGAATGCTCCAACTAGGCATGTCTAGTACATATATCGAGATACAATAAAAATTTTTACAGCTGAAAGCTTCACTCTTCGATGATAAGGAAGAGAACAGCCTTGAATATACAGACCTAAAAACAACAGCTTTAGCCTTGTATTTAAGTATTCCTGTTCTAGCTCTTCATCGGCAAGACAATCAGCTCAACAATCTTTTAAACTAGATTGTAAAGCAGTATAGTAAATCCTTGGAATAATTCAATGTAAAACCAATATGCACTAAATTCACAAATAGATAATAAGCTATGTTTTCGTATATATCTCTATCCCGAGTTCCTTTGCTGCTTTCAAACCTTTCTCATCTATAAATGGTGTTACTAGTATTAGTCTTGGTCTAACTTCTGTAATCCTCTCATATAGCTTCCCTATTCTCCAAAGCTTTGAAATAGTATCATCAGAGGCGCTTGCCTTAATCTCAACAAGTATATGCATCTGATCCTTAATAGCTATATCTATCTCTATCCAAGATGGGTAACCCAGGACCTCACCTTCCTTATCAAAATACATCCACTTCCCAACCTTAGCAACACCCAAAATCTCTTCCAGAACACCTCTCATAGCCTCCCTAAACGCCTCTTCAGACTCAATACCCCATCTAGCACCAATAGCGCTCAACCTCCTCTCAATAGCATCAAAACGCCTATCATGCTCCATCAACTTCTTCTCAATAACTTCAAACCTCTTAAAAGCTTCCTCCCACTTCCTATCGTTTTCCTCCCAACGCTTAGCGTTTTCCTCCCACCTGCGCCAATTTTCCTCCCAACGCTTAGCGTTTTCCTCCCACCTGCGCCAATTTTCCTCCCAACGCTTAGCGTTTTCCTCCCACCTCTTATTGTTTTCTTCCCATCTTCTGCTATTCTCTTCCCATCTCCTATTGTTTTCTTCCCATCTCTTCTCTTCTAGCTCAATAAACTTATTGAAGTCTTCTCTAAGCTTCTTCAACTCCTCTTCATGTCTATCAAGCCTCTTAAGAATCTCATCAAACCCAATCAAACCTGCTACAGCATAACGAAACTCCTCATCCTCTCTAAGCAGATTCAAAATCTTCTTCTTAAGCTCACTAACATCAATTGTCATAGGGATTCAACCTTATAGCTTTTACCCTAATACTAATCCATAATATAAAGTGTTTCTGGGATTAAAAACTTGGCTACTTAGAGATTCTTTGATAGCTTAGCTATATATTTGTTTAAGGAATAGAGCTATTGATTGTTTTAGAGAGGTTATTTATATAGGTTCGTATATGAAGAAGAGAAATCGGTCTCTAATAAAGAAAGCAAAAATATGTTTATCTCTTTGCATGGATAGAATATTCCCTTTGACAAACACGCTATCTGCTTAAGATTATGTTTTTGCTTAACATTTTTTAACTTAATGAATAGTTAATTTTAAAAACCATTTCTTGCCTCTAGTTATTCGGTGATTGTGTTTGAAGATGATTCTTCCAGAGTACTTCTACAGTCCTAGGTATGGACCTGAGTGGGGTAGTGGAGGAATCTTTGGGTTAAAGCATCATAGAGGGGTGCTATATTATACGCTAGCCTTTGAAGCTATAGCGCACTTCATACATGTTAGTGAGGGCCGTGTAAGAAGATATAGATTTGAATTTGTGGGATCTCTACCAACATCTGGTGGAGATACCTATAATGCTGTTGAAGCTGTTGATAACATTATATATTTTGGTGGTTGGGTTCATGCACCAGCTATATACAAGGGTAGAGAGAAGGGGTCTGTAGCAGAGATATCTTTTGTGAATAAGTATAGTCATGTCCATGCCTATAATATTGATGAGGACTTGGTAAAGCTTCTATGGAAGGAGAGCCTTCATCATGAAACTGATTGGGTTGGTGAAATCTCTGAAATAATATATGATGAGGTTAACGATAGACTTTTACTTGCGAGAGCAGATGGGATGGCTAACCTTGGGCTATACCAGATAGATAGAAAGGGTGAGAACTACAAACAACTATCGCAGAAACCAGCATTAAAGGGAGCTATACTCTTTGATCATGCATGTTTCGACATTATAGAGAATCCGTTTCAAGGAGCAAATGGTATTCAGTGTTTAGATCTTATTGAGGGAAAGGTTATATATACATACTTTGGAGATTTCTCTAAAAGATCAATTGACGGTGGAGATGTTGTATGGCCAATGACAGGTGTAGCAGCGTCTGCTTATGGAAGGTTCTACCTATTTGTTAGAGGAGGTGTATTTGCTGGTAATCCAATTGATGAAGGTATAGAAGAGGTAAAGTTCATTAGATTATTTGACTTTGTGAAATCTTGGTATAATGCTAAAAGAACCATGGCTAAACCTGTTGGTGGAGGACTTCTAGTAGCGTTCAATGCATTTACAGAAGCCATTATTAAACCAGCAAATGAATTTGAGAAAATAATGTTTACATATACAAATATTGTTGTAGCACCTAGTCTTCTAGTGTATATAACTCCCCCAACAGCTAGAATTGTTGGTGCTTTTGGAGCTAGGATAACAGGTATAGAGGTTGTTGGTGATGAGATTCTCCTCGCATGTAACAATATGGCCAACACTGGTAGATACAATGCACAGCCAATAGACGCTGGGTACAGATCACTAATCTCTATACAAACATCGATATTAAACTCACAGCCACCACCAATAAGAATAGGTGTTAAAGGTGAACAAGTAGAAGATAAAGCCTTTGGAGGGATACCGTTAGCAGGATACAAAGAGGCTAAACTAGTTATAAACAGCTCAAAGAGCAACATCTTAACAATATCTGAGTATGACCTTAGCCTACCACCACAAGAAGCCTCTAAAGATGTTGAAAAGATTAATCCAGGTAGAAACATTATCGACCTTCACAGATATGGAAACTCAATAGTATCGTTCAAGCTAGGAGAACCAGATCCTAAAGCAGTTATACACATAGACCTTATGTAAAGTCCTACAACTTTTTCAAGATCTACCATAATTCATTTACAAGATATTGATTAACTTAGCAGTTTAAATACCTTAGCTTCTGTGACATTGAATACATTAACGTTGACTAAAGTTTTTAATAGGTTAGTGCTCGCCTATCTACTACAACGAAACACTATGCAATATAATAGCTAATTAGCTTCATAGAGTTATCACCATTGTAAATGATATCACTTGTTAATTGCAGCGATTTCCAGTATCGATTCCGTTTGT
>CAYUUS010000021.1:0-24994 GCA_964447975.1 uncultured Ignisphaera sp.
CCAAAGTTCAAACGCCAAAACCTACTGAGGTTAAACCTATACCTATAATAAGACAAACAGATGATGATAAACAAAACGAAAAATTAAAATAGCTGGATATTCCCTAATAAATGCTGTAAATCTAGATATAATATATACTGATCTATAGAGATTCGATACGATGCCTAAACAAAACAACTATTGCAGCTATTATTGTTGCTAGTAATGAGAACATAGCTGATGTAGCTACTGTAGAGATGAAAAACCCTGTCAAATCCCTTACTATACCTCCAAGTAGAGGTGCTATTATAGATGAAGCCATAACAGATGATGTTTGCAGACCTAGTAGCTTTCCTAGATTCCTCTCTCCAAAAAGTGTTGGTATCACCATCATATGTATTATAGGCTCGCCACCAAACATTAAATATCTTAGCCATATAGCTATAATTACAGCTTCTATATTTATTCTCGACAACGATATAATCATGAATGTTGCTATGGTTTGAAATGCATATAGAAGTGGAAATGCTTTTAGAGCTCCTATACGTCTAGCTATAAATCCCCATGTAAAAGCCCCTATACATTGCAAAACACCTGCTACACCTATAGCCATAGGTATATATGTTAACGATATAGTGTTTTCATCTATATTGAAATTTCTGCAAAACTCTATAATTATTGGCGCTATAAAGCTGTTAAGCATTATAGATGATGCTGCTATGAAGAATATAGGGACTAGCGTTACAATAAATAGCCTTGGAATTGTTTGGCTTTGAGAAATATTCTGCGAGAAGCTACGCTCGATCTTTATATTGCTATAGACTTTACCACATATAGCTATCACAATAGCTGAGGTTATAGATAATAGTGAAAGTGTTGTGAATGGATCTAGATAAACAATTAGCTTAGGGATTAGCGGGGACCAGAGCGATTGCGCTAAATAGTTTCCGCTTTGAACTATAGCTAAAGCTATATTCGGCTTAGTAGAAAACATCCTTATAATAGTAGGATTTATCGCAACCACAAGTGCTGGTAGTACAAAACCCGCCATAGCTCCTCCTATATACCATAGCCACATAGATTTATCCCATGTATAGTACCTCATAAACCATACCACAAAAGCTGAGAAAGACTGCATTAATGTTGCAATATATAGTGGAGTAGCAGAGCCTTTCCTATCGTATAGCACACCAAGAAAAGAGGAAGAAAACATTGCAACAGTACTCGATATAACTATGAAAAGGGTAATTGATGTAATGTTGTCTATCTTATAGTAGTCTATAAGATATTGATAAAATATAGATATATTCATTCTCCATCCACTAACTAGAATAGTGGCTAAACCTATCAATACATACATATATCTTAACCTATTCACCAGCATATCACCCAACATAGCTACTACAAAGACGATGCTTAGATGATATAAATAAAAATGTTTTTGGTAATAACATTATTAGATGGATCTTAGTAAAATAAAGAGTTTTATATTGAAGAACACACCCCTAATTTCCCATCTCTATACCTATAAAAGAAATATAATATATAGCTACTGCTCTATGGCAAGTAAGATATTGAATCTTAACCCAGTTATTTCAACATCTATAGCACACCTTAATCTACATAATAATAGATCTAAATACAATTGTTAGTATGTTATTAAGAAGGTTTTAAAGCTAGAGAAAGAATACATTGATGTATCCAAGAGTTATTAATAGTTGGATATTAGTGGTATTTATAGGCTTTAACCCATTTTTATTGCTGTGGAGATTAACTTGATATACTGGGTAAGAGAGCTGAGATAAAGCTATATTTTGACGAGTTATGCAATGAAGCCTTTAGCAACAATGGTAGATAGGTTTGGTTGAAGCATGGATTATAAAGCCGTTGAGAAAATAGATAGTAGGAATCTTAAAACAATAAATATGAAGAGCTGTTGAACCACCGTCTATAAGAAACAATTGCTAGAAAGTTTAGAGAGTAGCTTATAAAGAAACTTATATTTGAATCTTTCTTGGTAATCCGACAAATGCCTTTTCATCATCTGTTTCAGTTCCAGGGGTACTCTTCACAATCATTTATAACTTCCATATATTTTGATGTTAAAAGCCTTAGTGCTTGATGAGAGCACTTGTTGAATATCGTAGGTGAGCTTATAAACATTTAACAACATAATCCATATAAGGCTATATAAAACTATAAGTCTATATAATACCTGAACCTCTCTACGATGATGGAGTTAGGGAAGTGTAATGGGCTGCATGCCAAATAATTACAAATATTTACAGCATTGGTGAGTTTGTGAACGCTCTTAGCTAAATCACTATGAAGAGCTGTGGACCACTTGCTATGAAATGATAGTCTTCATCTCATTTCTGCTATAGGTTTTGCTATATATCTAAATTTTGGTTATCTTGGTAAATCTATTAGTTATTGGTTTATCTATTTATTACTGCAATTATTATTGTATGCATATAGATGTTGTTTTAAAGAGTGCCCAGTTTATTTTATATCTATAGTCTTTTTCAAGCTCTTTTAAAAATCTCTTAAGCATTTTACTGCCTTGGCTAAAGTTTTTACAATCCCTTCTCCATATATCTGCTAATGGACATTCTACATCTATTAGTATACCTAGATCTTCATCAAATATCATTGGATATATTCTACACCCTATAGGTCTATATCTATATATCTTACATTTTCTATTTTCTGTATCTAGAAATATGCATTTTCCTTCAACGTTTTTTAGTCTTATAAATCCCTCTCTAGTTTCTGTGAATTCATCTCTTTTATAACCGATTCTTTCTATTCTATCTATATCCTTTTTAACCAAAATCATCTCTGTATCTATACAGCATTTAAGACATGTTCTACAATATATATGTTCAAAGACCATTATCCAACCTTTTCTCCATCCATAGCTTTTTAAGTATAGGTATAGACTCTATTTTATCTCTATCTAAATATTGCCATAGAATCCCTTTAGGCTTTTGAACAACATCTTTACATCTAATATATCTAGATGGTGTATATATGAAGTCTACTGTTATATCCCATGGCTCTAAAGGGATATGGAAATCTACAACCTGTATATCATGAACAGTTGTAGCTATTGGTGTATCTTCTGACACCTTTCCATACTCACTTAAAATAGCGTATTCAAGTTCAGAGTAACCCTCACCTTTTCCAAGTCTCTCACCATAGATACTAACAGCAACTGAACCTGCAACAATAACATCTATCTCTGGAATCTCGTCAGGTTCTATAGATACACCATATCTAAATGCACCTTTTATTGTAGATGCTTCTCTATATAGATACCCAGGAATATTTCTAGGGTTTAGAATAAGAAATCCTTTAGATATTCTAGGAGTTGGCATAATAAGAATTTTACCAGCTCTTAAAACAGCCTCTCTTACAGGTCTTTGAGGAGCATCAGGATTAACCTTTACAACTACAGCCTTTGCAAATAAATCACTAGAAACAAATCTTTTAGCAGCTTCTTCAGCACCAATAAAATTTGGTATTCTTCCATATACAGGCCTTGGAAACGTTGCTATATTTCTATACTCCATTAAACCCCATATCCTATTCCTAATATCTTCTCTTAAACTCTTTGAAGACACTATATATCCACCACCAAATAGAGGACTCTGCACTTAGGATGAAACCATCGACAATATAAATAGAGATATTAGAATAATAAAGCTTACTAAAAGAATAGCTTATAATCTCATAACATTGGTTATCAATACTGTATATGTAGGTTATTGGTGTGGTTTTTGAATAGCGTATTAACACCAATATTAACAGCTATACCGATGGTTATAGCCATAGCTTTTATAATGTTTCACAACTTTCCATGGCTATATAGATTTAAGAGGATAAAAATTCATAGTATGTTTTTAGAAGGGTCTATAGTAATAGTATCTGATATTCATATAGGTTCTAAAAATTCTTACTATTTTATATTTAAGAAGTTTTTGAGGAGAATAGATTATGATGTTGTTATAGTTGCTGGGGATTTTATTGATAAAAGAATAGAGTTTGGTAAAAATGCTATAGATTATTTAAAAACAGCTATAAAGGCTCTAGATATTAAAAGAGGGAAGATTATATATATAGTCTCTACAGCTAGCCATGATATAGATAGATACTTTGAGAATATTATGTCTCTTTCTATAGATGGTGTTGAAGTGTATATAGCTTCTGGTGTTGTAGAGGTTATAATTGGTAAATGTAGAAACCGTGTCTATATATCCCATGGAGAGTATATATCTAGAGATGGTGTAACTGCATATATTCTCGACAAAATATTTAATAAGCTGTTTAAAAGAAGTATAACAGCATTGTTAATGAGAAGAGCTCTAGGTGTTGATGAATATCAGTGGGTTTTTACAGGACACAGCCATATACTTTCTATAGATACTCTTTATAGAATTGCCAATACTGGTTCTTGGGATGAGAGGCTATATGCAAAAGCGTACCCAGGTATAGGAATTGTGAAATGTATAGATGGCAAGCTCTATGTAAAGCTTATAAAGCTATCTATTAGATAACCTTGAAGAAGCTTTAATAAAGCATATCTTCATAGCTTAATCAGTACTCCACCGTCTCAACATCTTCTTCAGTCCTAATAGCCTTCATCACCCATAAAGCATTTATATAGCTATTAAATAGTTTCTTCTGTGGGTAAATATGGCTATCGAAGAGCTTTATGTAAGTGGAAATGTTAGACTTAAAGGTCCATTGAAATTTAAAGCCATTAGAGTCTCAGGTTATCTTAGTGTTGATGGTTCTATAGAAGGTGTTGATATGGATGTCTCAGGAGCTGTTATAGTGGATGGCAATATCATTGCAAGATCTATAGATGTTTCAGGTGCTCTTAATGTTTCAGGATATGTAGAGATAGAGGAGCTTTCATTATCAGGTTCTATAAAGGTTTTAAGATCTATAAACGCTAGAAAGTTATCGCTTTCTGGAAAACTTAAAGCTGAGAAAATTACTGCTAATGAAGCATTTTTAAAGGGTTCTATAGATGTCAATGAAATTAGATGTAGAAGGGTTTATATAGCTAGAAATTCTAAGGTGCGTGGAGCTATATATGCATGTGAGGTTAGTGTTGATAGAGATGCAGAGGTTGAGGCTATATATGGTAGAAAGGTGTTGATTGGAAAAGGTGTAGAGGCCAAGCTTATAGAAGCTGAGGAAGTATCTGTTGATAGAGATGTAGAGATATCTATAGTTAGATATGTTTCTAAAGCGGATATAGATAAAAACTGTAAAATAGATAGAATTGATAGAATAGATAAGATATCTATAGATATTCAATGTTGAAGCGGCTAAAACATATAGATTTATAAATATGGTTATAGCTAAGGCTCTAGAGGATGTCCAAATGCTTTCAACAGGTATAGAGTCTCTAGATAGACTATTGCCAAATATAATGGCCTTAAATACATTATTTGTTATTGCAGGGCATCCAGGTTCTGGAAAAACTACTTTGGCAACATCTATATGCTACAATAATGCTTTAAATAATAATAGATGTCTATATATATCATTTCAAGAAACTAGAGACAAGCTATATAGAGCGGTAAAGAGTTTAGGGTTGGATCTAGAAGTAGTGGAGTCTACAAATAGATTTAGATTTTTAAAAATACCTTTAATTAGTAGTGAAGATATGGTGTTAGAGGTTGTTGATTTAATTAACAAAGCTATATATGACTTTAAACCAGTGATAGTTGTTGTTGATTCTATAACTCCTCTATTAAAAGTTTTAGAAAGCAATGCTAAAGCAAGGTCTATGCTTCAAAACTATTTCTATGAGCTACCAAATCAGATAAATGGTGTTGTTATTTTATTGGCTGAGGTTCCCATATATATGGATCGAATTGAGCTTGGAGATATAGAGTTTGTAGCTGACTCTGTAATTATACTTAGACACAAAATTGAAAACAATCTTCTTGTTAGGGAACTAGAGATAAGAAAAGCAAGAGGTTCCCCAATAACAATAGCAAGAGCGCCATTTACCATAGCTAAGGATATTGGTGTAAAGATATATACACCAATTGTATTAGAAGATGTACCAGGTATAAAATGGGATAAGATATTTAAACAACCATGCCAGATATTTCAAAATGCTATAGGTTCTTACTATGGAGGTGAAACGATATATATAGAGTATCCTTATTATTCAAAACCTTTACGAATATTTCTATATGGATTAGCACTTATTGTAGCAAATAATGCAAAAGCTATTATATTTAGCTATAAAGTTTCATCTAAACAGCTAATTGACTTAATTCAATTTCTTACAAAAAGATATAGAGTTGATATAGATGTTAATGAATTTTTAAACAGGGCTGAAAAATCTAATAAAATTAGGTTTATAGCTTTAAATCCATCTGCATATAGCATTGAAGAACTGTATCACATCGAGATTTCAGAGATAGAGAAATTCAAACCTGATATAGCTATATTCCTAGATGTAGAGACCATTGGATTTAAAAATGCAATGTATTCTAACCTACTTAGAAACCAGCTACTCTTTTTAAAGAAGATGGATATTCTTACAATAAGATTTGGCTTAGGTTTAGAAGAACCAGACTACACATCTTTCGCTTTAGCAGATACCGTCATGAGAGAAGTGCTTTATAGAGATGGGAAGAGCATTAAGAGAGATTTCTATATCTATAAAATAGGAAGAGAACCTGTGGTGATATCCCATGAAGATGCGGATGAATGTATAAAAGAATGTATTGAAGTAATCAAAAAGACTATATAAAATGTTTATTAAAAATCCAATAGATTATAGCAAAATTGCCTATGGCTAGACAGTAATATTGACTCATAAATGTTTTTAAGTATTAGTTTAGAAAAAAGTTATGTGTCTAGTATGAATTATATAGACAGCGATGTCTTAGCTGATGTAAAGCAGTTTATGAAGAGATATATTAGGTCTATGGTTCCCGGCTATCTAGAGATTCTTAATATATATTCTATGAGAATCTATGGCAAAGATGTGATAGATTTATTTTTTGAGTCTCCAAGCAAGGTCTATGATATTCTTCTTCAACATTATAAAGACTCATTTACTGCAGACTTTGCTATCTCTAGACTTTTTCTAAGGCCAATATCATTAAAAGCTAATAATATTTTGTTGGAGGAGAGTCTGTTAGAGCTTATTAAGAATAGAAAAGATGATGAAGTATTGAAAGCTGTTGGCGGTGCTTTAAAGAAATAGAATTTAATTTATTTAGATGCTGTCATGAGTTCTAACACCATGAAATAAATTTATCTGTCTTTGTTTTGTATATTAGCCTAGTTTTACAATATCTTTCCATATCATGTTTTATTGTTCTACGACGCCAAGATACAAATGTTTTAAAATCCTTATTAAAGTTTTTCTATATCTAAAGGTGCTATGTGTTTCAATGGATAGTGAGCTATCTAAAGCTCTAGATTTTGTAGATTTTAGTGATATATGTAGAGGCTGTAGCGTAAATTGTTGTAAGAGATTCTATGCTGTATTGCTTCCAGAGGAAGAGAATAGATTTAAAGAATATGCATTTACGGTAAAAACCCCTATTGGTGATGTAAAGGCTATTGGTGCAAAGGATGGTAGACCATGTCCATTTCTAGATAGTTTTGGTAGATGCAGTATATATCTATATAGATCCTTTGACTGTAGGCTATGGCCGATAATAGTATACTATGATTTTAATACAGATGAGAAGGTTGTTTACCTAGATCTCGAATGCCCTGCAGCTGCTAGTGGAAGAATAAGTGATAATTTTATAAAGAGTGTTGTTGAATTGATAAAGAGATGTAGAATTGATAAAGAGTGGTTAAAGAGGTATACCCTTGCACCATGGCCAAACAATTTAAAAGAGATAACAAGATTCAAATAAACATTTTTGTTTGTTGCATCTTTTATTCTGTTTCAAAATATATTTTAGCACATATTTTTCTTCCATGCATAGAATAACCTTTAATAAACTCTTTAACAAATTCATTTACTATAGGTTCTCTAAGACCATGCACAACATCTCGTATTAGATAGGCTAGGTCATCACAATCAACATCTCTATCAATCTCAAATCTTTCGTATACATTTATAGTTCCCCAATGCCATGAACCCATACTTTGAAACATATTTACAGGGCTGGCAAAGCCGTATCCAAATCCAGAAACATGTATAGTTCCATCTTGGTTAAATGTTATTTCAACTCCATGGGCTCTTAAATCATCTATATATTCAAGCAATTTAACTACAGTAACATTTCTTTGTCTAGATATAACTATTCTTCTATTATGAGAAAAGCTTATATCTTTTCTTTGAGGCGTGATCTCGCCCACTTCTATATATGTTTTGCGGATGTATAAGGGTTTCGCATATATAAGAACTATATAAACATATATGAAAATAATCTAAATCCTATATACAATTGAGTTATAGTAAATCTAAGCTTCGAATCTAGCTATGAAGAATCCTTCGCATCTATCTATATGGGGGAAAGCTCTATTGACTAGGTTCCATAAACTATATGCTTTGTATCCTCTAGAGATTCTAAGCCCTGTATCTACAAGTCTATGGCTAGAAACAACTTTATTGACTTCTTCGACTACTTCTTCACCTTCATCTGGTAGAATCGAGCATACAGAGTATATAGCTGTATAGCTGTGTTTAAGTGCATTAGAAAGCATATCTATTTGCATCTTCTTCATTTTGCTGACAATGGCTGGGTTTTTAAGAATTATCTTTATGCTAGGGTCTTTAGATATAGCTCCACTACTGCTACATACAGCATCTACAAGAGCTAAATCGGCTTTATCTCTAAAAACAACATTTCTGCTATCTATATGAATTAAATCAATATTTGATATATCTACCCCATAGTGTTTAAGAAGATTTTTCATAGCTTCTAGCCTCTTTATAGAGAAATCCATGGCTATAACCCTTGCTCTATTCTCTGTAAGCTGCATTATAAGAGATGTTTTTATACCAGGAGCAGCAGCAAAGTCATATATAACCATATTCTTTTCCGGTTTTGCAGCTAGAACTGTTAATACACTTGCTTTATCTTGTAGAACTATCGAGCCATTTTTAAAAAGCTTCAACTCTCTAATAGGCTTTAAACTTTTAATAACCCTGGCTAAAAAATATACATCTTTATCTTGTTCAAACACAACACCCTCTCTCTCAAGAATATTAAAAGCCTTATCAACATCAATCTTAAGAGTGTTGACCCTAACCCAGATAACCCTTCTATTCATAGCATCTAGAAGTTTCTCAACCTCTTCGCTAGACAACACATTTAGAAGCTTGTCATAGAGCCACCTAGGATATGACAGCTTCGCCCATAAAGCATCAACCTCAAAATCGTCTATACCAGGAACATCTCTATAGACAGCTTTTCTAAGTTTGCCATGAACCTCACCACTCTCTCTTAACCTTAGATATAGATAGACCTTAGCAAGCATTCTATAACTAGGATTAGAAATTCTTTTAATACTTTCAACAATGTATCTAACTCTATAATAGCTAGATATAAAATCTTGAGAAAGCCTAAAAAGATCCTCTCTAGAAATACCAGAACTACCACATCCAAACCTTCTGCAAACATATACAAAAGCTTTTCTAACAGGAACCCTCTTCCTCTCAATAGTGTAAAGCACATTAGCAATAATTGTCACAATTTTATCGACGTTCATAACACACACCTATAATACTAAAAATAAAAAGCTTTATTAAACATATATCGATAGAAAAGTTTAAAATAGAGAAATATATCTTTGTTTAAAACCACTAAAACTACAATGCCTATCTATCTTAAATATATAAACTTTTTACCTTAGTAATATAGTAGTGAAGGTGCTTTTAAATGCCCTTGAATAGAAGCTTCATCATCCTTGAAGCCATATTTCTATTTATAGTTATAGGATCTTTAGCTATATCCTATAACCTCTACATCTATAGATATGATATAGAGAATAGAGTATATAGCATTACATACAAATCAACATCTATATCTGATGAATTCAAATCAGAGACAATTAAGCTTGTTAATGAGGTTAAAAGAGATGTTTCTAGGATAAGAGAGCTGGTGTTTATAAAAGATGTAGATATTGTGTTTATCAATACAACATGGGCTTTAAAAACATGGGCTCCTAAAGAAGAGGAGAAAGTTCCAGAGGAGATGATATATAAAGAGATGATATATAAATCAACATTTTTAGTTCCATATAATTTTAGCATTGTTTCGAGTCAGAGAGGCTGGGTCTCTATGTTTCTAGCTGCTTCTGTAGATACATCAATATATATAAATACAGATTATTTTAATCCCATGGATAAAGGGGCGAGAAATGTTATTGCCCATGAGCTTACACATATACTTCAGTCTCTACACTTTAAAATGGATATACCGAGAGAAACAGATGGTGTTTTAGCTGCTTTAGCTCTTATAGAAGGTGATGCTGGATGGACTCAGCATCTATATTGCTTAGATACGGGTTTATGTCAACCGTCGCCTAAAACGAATATATATCTAGATAATCCATATATATCCCTTCTATTATTTCCATATATATATGGAGAAGACTTTGTTAAAGCTCTCTATACCTATGGTGGATGGAGCCTTGTCAATAAGGCGTATACAAAACCTCCAATCTCAACATCTATGGTTATGAAGCCAGATAAATATATAGCATATCTATTCAATGGAAGCTATACTCCAGAAGATGTAGCAATATCAACTATTTATTGCCCCTATGGAAACCCACTATATAGTGATACCCTTGGTGAATACTATATAATGCTTATATTTGCTCAGAGAATAGGGCTTGAAAAAGCTTTGAAAATAGCTGATGGTTGGAATGGAGATAGAGTTGAACTGTATAAAGCTGCCGAGATTTCCGTCTATCCTAAGTGGGCTATATGCTGGAATATATCTTGGGTTTCTCAAGAAGAAGCAGAAGAGTTTTACAGATCATTTATAGAGGTGTTGAGAAAAGAAGCTGATGTCTTAACTATTCAAAATAATAAAACATATATATTGATGTATAATATCGAGGGTGTTGAAAAACAGTGGGAGCCTGGAACAGAGGTGGTTCCAGCAACTATCAGCTTAAATATATCTATATATAATAGATATGTGTTCGTAAATGCAGAGATTTCACCTCTGGCAATTGTATGTAAAGCATGTGGTTAATAAACAATAGATAAATATATAGCTTTAAACAGTAAATAGTCAAGTTAAAGCTTTCTAATTGTAATGCTCATTAACCCTCTTCTTCTTGCAGACGTTAAAGCATCTTCGATCTCCTCTCTTATAGGTGCATCACTTGATAGTATCTTTGACCTCTTTAAACCTGCAGCTATAGATGCATATTCAATTGAATCTACTATATCTCTACTTTCAAGATACCTAGCTGTAAAAACCCCTGTAAAAATATCACCACACCCAGCTGTAGTTTTTGCTTTAAGTCCAAGTCCTTCTATATCTAGTGGCGAAACCTTTATAACTTCCCAAGAATTTTTATCTATGGCTACAGCCCCTTCAGCCCCAAGCTTAACAACAACTATACATCTACTATCTATAGCATGTATATCTTGTAGATTTCTATCTACATCAATTCCAAATATCTCTCTAAATTCATATCTATTTGGAAGAATAAAACATTTATTTTCTATGCTATTTAAATAATCTACACTAAACCAGCTTTTACCAGGATCTAGAAATATGGGTATATCTAAACCCCTTACTATATTCATTAAGTTCAAAGCTGTAGCTCTATCTATGTTAGCAACAACCAAAGCATTGGCATCACTTATATCCATATATCTATCTCTATCTGGTGGATATTCATTAGCTCCTGGAATAGTCACTATAGTTGCTTCACATCTCTTATCTATAAATACATATGCTCTTCCACTCATATAGCTATATATAGACATTTTTGATGTATCTACACCTTCAGAACTCAGCATATCTATTATATAATCTGCATAATCCCTACCTATACTTGCAATAAGCTTTGGATTTAGCTTTTTATTAAACCGAGCTATAGCTATAGCTATATTTGCACCTGAACCACCAATACATTCAGATATGACTCTACCTACATATTTCCTACCACTTAGAAAAATATCATCAACTTCAACAATGGTATCGATATTTACTCTACCAGCTATATAGATAGCCAAAAACATCACACTAAAAATCTCCACTATATGTAATAGATGTATAGACCTATTATAAAGCCATATGCAGATTACCTAAGTAGAGAACATCTTAAAACTCCAACATTAAAGCTATTGTTGATAAATTTTTAATACATAAAATAGAAATATAATATAAATTAAAATAGAATTAAATATTATATCTATTTATTTCACTGTTTTATGATTTAAAATCGTTTATTGTATTGTGTGTATAGCTATTGGAACCTCTACAGAATATCTCTTACTACCTCTAACAATTTCAAGCTCTATATACCCCCTATCTATAGACTCTTCAACAATCATTCTCAACTCTCTTGGAGATGATATCTCTTTACCATTAGCTTTAACTATTATATCTCCTCTAGTTATACCCACCTCATAAGCAGGGCTACCCCTAACAACACCAACAACTATGAGACCTTTTGATATAGAAAGTCTAAACATTTTTGCTTGTTCATATGTAATAGGTGCTACATATACACCTATCCAAGCTACTATAGGCTTGCCATATCTAGATATCATTTCTAAAAATCTTTTAACAGTATTTATAGGAATTGCAAATCCTATACCTTGAGCATATGGTATAATAGCTGTTGTAACACCTATAGCCTCTCCATTAACATTTATCAACGGGCCCCCACTATTACCCGGGTTTATAGCTGCATCTGTTTGTATAAGATCCTCTAAAATTATATTCTCACCACTTATAGTTCTTCCAACAGCACTTACAACACCCATAGTCACAGTTGCTCCCGGTAGCCCTAGAGGTGAACCTATTGCAAATACAATCTCTCCTACCTTAATCTTATCAGAGTCTCCTAATGCAATAGGCTTTAGATTATATGCATCAACCTTTACAAGTGCTAAGTCTCTATAGGGATCTGTAGCAATAACATCAGCCTCTATAGTTTCTCCAGATGATGTAACCACATATACTGTTGACGATCCTTGAACAACATGGTTATTTGTAACTATGTATCCCTTGCCATGGATTATAAAACCTGAGCCAACACCTCTAACCGGTGCTAAACCAAAGAACTCATCTATAGCTATTCTAACAGTTGATATTGTTACAACACTTTGCATAGCTTTTGAAACAATTTCTGTAACACTATCGCTGAATTCTTTTATATCCAAAGGTTTCACCCATATATCTTTAGTAGAAAGAGATTATAACTGTTTTTTCTATAAATATCTATGTGGTTAAAATGTATAGGGTGTTATACGAAGTAATACTTCGTGGAATTCCAGAAGAGCTTGAATGCCTTTCAAAACTAAACAACATCTTGAGCTTAGATGGTATATGTATAGGCTCACAAACAATGTTTATATGCAGCTATAGAGACATTGCTATCATAAAGATGTCTCCACATACGTCAAGGCAAAGCCCTGGTGCTCAACCATATAGAGAGATAGTACAGCCAATATCCATAGCTATCTCTATAGAGAGCAGCAATGCAGACGGGGTTATCAAAGCAGCTAGAATTGTTTATGAAGCTATAAAAAGCTGTGGATTATCTATAAAGCTTATAGCTGAATAGATACTCATTTAAAAAACTTTGATATATAGCCATATATCTTATGCTCTAAAACCCTTATAACATCAATAGCAATAGCTATAGCCGAGATAACTATAGCTACAAGAAACACATAGTTTATAAAATCAACTACAATTCTTTGGACCCTTGACATAAGAAGGAGATAGTTTATTGGATACATGATAAGGATTATCATTAACAGCAGTATAAACTCTATAGATATTCTTCTATAAACTGTTGGTGTTATCCAAAGATTTCTAGCCACAATTTCTCTAACTCTGTTAAGAATACACCATAAACCTCTTAGAACCCTATATGCAAAATACACCATTAATGCAAGTTCTACCGCTAATATAGATTCCCATACAATTGTAGAGATATTTATAGTTAAATACATATTGAGATATTCAAAACCTTTAGCTGTTATAAAAATTAAAGAAATCAATAACAATACATCTCTAATAACCTCATGCATAGCAACCCTTATAGGAGTAAATATTATTGGTCTAGGAGCTGCCCTTCTAATAATTTTTACAATATCTATTCCTCTAACCTTCTTAGCTATAGATATAATAACTCCAGCTATAAAGAACCAGCTAGAGAAGAGAATATAGAGTAAGCCTATAAGTGGTTGATTAAACATTATAGCAAAAGCTAAAACAGCAACTCTAACATCTCTTGTAGGCCATGGAAACCTATTTCTAGCTTTTGCTATAAGCTCTTTATCTCTAATTGTATTGCTTAAAAAGCTAACATATATCGAGCCAAGTATAGCTAGAGAGAAAATTACTATATATTCTATCTTTGGAGAGGCTATACCTAGCGAAAAGCTTTGATATATAGCACCTCCTATGATAAGCGTATCAACAATTCTATCAAGTGTTGTATCTAAAATCGCCCCAAACTCTGTTTGCCTATTAAACAACCTAGCAACTTCGCCATCAACGCCATCAAAAATGGAGGACAACAAAGCTAAAACACCTCCTAAAATATACATGTTTAAGTATATGGCTATAAAGCTAAATACACCAATTATAAACACCGTAGCCGTTAATATATTTGGATCAATAAATATCCCATTTCTATATAGAGAAACACTTATCCTCGTCGATATTTCTCTATTTATATATCTAGAAGCTACTCCATCGCTATCCTTAATAAGATTTCTCCTCACAATATCCCAGTAAACTCTTCTAGCTTTTGCAAGATCCTCTATAGAGTCTATATCTATCCAACGTAGACCTGTTACATCAACAAAACCAACAAGCTTTCTCTCAGCTAAAAAATTTACAAAGTCTGATAATGTCGCCTTTCTTCCTTTATCATCAACAACCCTCTTAATCTCACTAAATAAATTCTTAGGTATGTAGAATAAACCTGTATCAATACCTGATAAAGGTGGGATATCCTTCCCAGCTAAAACAACCTCAGAACCATCAACAACAACCTTTAGCCCTTCTACAACCTCTTCACCACGTACAGATCTATCTAAACATAATAGAACTCTATCACTATCTCTGGACATCTTTATAAGTCTTTTCAAAATGTTGGCTTCATATACATGGTCAGACATAGATATAATAATATCATCCTCAATTCCTAAAGCTCTAAGCTTCTCAATAGCTTGGTATAAAGTCCACAGATTTCCATCGCCTAAAGCAACATCAACAATAATAACTTTGCTACTAGATTTTCTTAAAGCAAATAAATCTTTAAACTCGCTTCTAGTAACTATATAGACTTCACCAATGCCATTCTCGGCCATAACCTTTATAATATAGTCTATAATAGCTACACTATCTTCAAGCTCAATCAAAGCTTTTGGCATAGACTCTGTATATGGCTTAAGCCTAGTACCATAACCAGCAGCAATAACAATACCAATCATTTTTTAACCAAACAATATATGAAATCAAAGCTATATAACTGTTTATCATAAATAACAAAACCTCTTCACATAGTTATTAATTGGCAAATCTATCTATAATCAAGACTCTATATTTATTTAAGCGATATTTTATTGTTGGTTTAGCGATAAGGATGTAGTTTAATTAAATTTGTTTTCGACTTTATATTCTCAATAAATATTGAATTCAAAGAACTAAGCTATTCTGGGATCTATCTACAACAGTTTTGTTTTAAGCTAAAGATTAATGGTTTTAATATCTACTTTAGAGCTTCTCTATTGTTGTAAACTGCTTTATATAGTTATACTGGCTTTTTAGAATTGTATCAATGCTTTCTTTAGAAACACCTGTTGTGGCACCAGGCATTGTTACACATGCCGCTCCTACTGCTTGTCCAAATATCAATATATCTATTAACATATCTACATCAATTTTCATCAACATGTTTTTATCTATGCTATTCCTATACAGCATATAGAGTATTCCTGCATCAAAAGCATCTCCAGCTCCAGTGGGGTCAACTACCTCAACATTAAATGGCTTTTGCTTTATCTTTAAACCATTTCGTGTATATAGAGCTGCACCTTCTTCTCCTAGTGTTATAAACAATAGCTTAACATTTGATTTTCTTAAAATCTTTTTCGCACCTTCATCAACATCTTCCTCATTTGTTAACATCTCAAGCTCTAGTTTATTGCAGTGAACAATGTCAGAATATTCAATAGCTTTCAATATATATGGTATCTTCTCTTCTTGCCCAAGTGCAAAATCTAAAAAGGTTAAAACGCCATCGCTATTCACCTTTTCAATAACTTTATAAACCATTTTATCAAAATCTCCTAGAGCACCCATAGCTATAAAGAAATATCTAGGCATCACCTCATTGTAACATCTAATAACATGGTCTATATCTAGATAGGCATTTGCACCTATGTAGTTTATAAATCTTCTATCTCTACCCTTCTCAACAAGTATAAGTGTTGTAGATGTATATATACCATCGACAATCTTTGTACATAGCCTTACATCATAGCTTCTCAAGGTTTCAATAATAAACCTCGAAAAAATGTCGTTACCCGTAGACCCACAAACAGTGATGTTAAAGCCATTAAAACCAAGTTTAGCTAAGTCGATAGCTATATTTAATGGATGGCCACCTGTAGATATATAGAAATAATTCGTTCTAACGATTTCACCTGGCTGTGGAATTCTATCCAGATTATATGCAATAATATCAACAACAAAAAAACCTGTTAACATAACAGACATTTAAACACCTAGACTTCTCGTTTATTTCATAAAATAAAGAAGCTGTGGTATATAAGTTGTAGATATATGTATTAAATTGTTAAATGCAGAGATTTAAAGCAAAACCTTCATATCTATTGACACAAAAACTTTGCTTCATAAGATTAAAGAAGATTAGATTTAATATATAAAGAGCTTCGCTGCTTTAGCAATACCATTATCCAACTCAAATTTAGCGTAAGCTAGAGAACAACTGGAATGTTGGCTTTTCTTAATAGCTCTCTAAATTCTTCAATATTTAAACCTGCTAATCTAGCTGAAAATCTAATGTCGTTGTTTTCTATATAGTATTTTAGTGCTGCTTTTATTCTCGGTGGCTGTTTTTCAATGAAATTCCAATCAGCCTCTCTCCTCCTAATCTCTCTAGCCTCCTCCTCAAACCTACGCCACTTATCTAATTTATCTTTTAAGCTCATTTAACACCACTTCAAGTTCTGAACGGGGAAATCTATGTTTTGTATCTACCTCATATCCTTTAAAAACCTGTTCTGGTTCTTCGCTAAGAAGCTTCCTCTTTAAAGCTTCTCTTATCAATTCTAGAGATCTCCATACAATCACACCAGAAAGCTCCTCTAAAAAATCTACAGCCATTAAAGCTCCTCTATTTTCAGTAAGCACTATATAGCTTCTTAGCTTACCAATAGCTAAACATATAGCTTCAGGCATATCTACTCCACGTAACCCTGGTACAGATCTTGTTTTCTCTACTAGACGAGTGGCTAGTTCAATTACATCAGATGTCTCTGTAAAAAGAGCTAGCTTTTCACTAGCTAGTGATGTAGCGATCCATTCAATGGTATGCTCGCTTTTAACCTCACGCAATACAGATTCTGGTATAAAAACTGTTTGGAATATTTGGAATAAAACATCTCTATATCTCCAATAAGCCCAATCTATTAAAAAACAAGTATCAGCTATAGCAAAAGAGCTATGCAACATTTGGTATCCCGGCTTTTTTCCTCAATTCGTTAAACTCCTCTACAGTAAGACCAGCAATTCTAGAAGCAACATAGAGATCACCAACCTCTATATAGTATTTTAGTGCTGCTTTTATTCTCGGTGGCTGTTTTTCAATGAAATTCCAATCAGCCTCTCTCCTCCTAATCTCTCTAGCCTCCTCCTCAAACCTACGCCACTTATCTAAAACCCTCAAGAGTGTCACCAATCAAGATTTACCTTCTTAAAGCAGTTTTTAAACTTCTATATATTATAGTTAAATGATTTCGGTTAGATCTACTCAATATAAATGTTTTAATTGAAATGCTTTGTCAATTGTATTCTATAGCATAGCTTCCCACGTATGTTTGCCAATGGATTTCACCTTTTAATTCTCTCTATATCGAACTCTATATTTAGTTGCTGTGCTATTGATTTAAAGCTATCTAAAATGTTTTGATGTATAGGTATACCTATTTTCAGCCTTGTCTGCATTGTTAACCATGCCTTTTCTCCAGGTATCCATATGTTGTCAGCCCATGGAGCTTTTCTCAAAGATTTTATTTCTTTAACCATAGCCTCTACTCTATTTAGAAACTCCTCTAAATCTATAAACTTAGATATATCTATTGCTATAAGTGTATGCCCTACATTTGCAGGTTTATCAGATAATGTGTGAAGTACATGGTGCCCCCACGCAGCACCTGATAATATACCAGATAATATATCTACCATCAATGCTAATCCAGAGCCTTTATGCCCACCATAATCCTCTAGATATCCACCTATTGGAAGTATTGCAGCTTCCCTTCTTCTAATGCTACTTAAAATCTTTTTTGCATCTCCGTGAAGAAGCGATCCATCTATACCTATAACCCATCCCATAGGTATATCCCTGCCTATCTTTCCATATATCTCTATCTTTCCAATGGGAACAATAGACATAGCTGCATCAAATAGTATTGGCGGTGGTGTTTTCCTCGGGGCTGCAAATGCTATAGGGTTTGTACCAAGATATCTATCAACACTATTTATATAAGCTATAAGAGGCTCTGAATTTGTCATACATACCCCTATCATATTTCTCTCAACAGCTTTCAAAACATAGTATCCAGCTATGCCAAAATGATGACTATGCTTTACAAGAACCATACCAATACCAAATCTATTAGCCTTCTCAATAGCATACCCCATAGCTTTTAAAGCAGCTATCTGTCCAAAACCATTATCGGCATCAAGTATAGCTATAGCACCGAAATCTACATCAAATCTCATATTGGGTTTAAGATTAATAACACCATTTTTTATACCACCAACATATCTCTCAAGTCTTTGGACACCATGGCTAGAAATACCCATAAGGTCAGCAGCTACAAGAACATCAGCAACAATCTCAGCATCTCTACTAGAAACACCTAAAGCAATAAAAACCCTTTTCACAAAGTCCTTAAGGCTAGAAGCATCAACCCTTACATATTCATTGGAAGGTATAGGCACCTCTTTTTCATATATATCAAACCCCAAGGTTTCTAGGTCTCTGCTATGTCTATTTAGCTTTACCTCCATTCCATTAAACACCTTGTATTATTGCTACAGCATTATATAGGGTTAAAAACCATATCTTCTTTAAAATCCATCAACTATTTAATGAATTGATATAAGCCTATTCTTTCTTTTTATGGCTTCATCTACAACTTCATCAATAAGATTTTTACCGAAGCTATCAATAGCGACAATTAAGGGTCCAAAATCCATAACCTCTAAAACCCATATAGCTTCAGGTATACCTAGATCAAGCCAATAAACATCTATAACACGTTTAATAGACTGTGCAGCTAGAACCCCTGCACCACCAGTAAATGTAACATAAACAGCGCCATGCTTTACACAGGCCTCAGCTGTCTTAGCACCCATACCACCCTTACCAACAACCATTCTAACACCAAGTTTCTCTATAACCTCATATTCATATAGCTCCATCCTCATACTCGTTGTTGGACCACCTGCTACAATAACCCATTGACTATCTTTTTTGATAGCCACAGGTCCACAGTGATATATAACACCTCCTTGTAGGTTAAATGGCAGGGTTTTCCCCTCTCTAAGATACTCTACAATTCTTTTATGGGCAACATCTCTAGCCGTGTATACCACACCAGATAAATATATTATGTCACCAACACGTAGCCTCCTAATATCCTCTTCAGATAAAGGTGTTTTGAGTCTATACTCATTCAATTTAACCACCTACTGCATCACATCATACTCCCCATTAGATTTTATAACTATGGTTGCTCTTCTAGCCGCCCAGCACTGAAAAGCTATGGCTACACAGTATGTTGCTGGATGTCTATATGCGTAATCGATATGAATAGCCAACGCTGTTGTTTTGCCACCCATACCCATAGTACCTATACCAAGCTGGTTTACCATTTCAAGAAGACTCCTCTCTAAATCTGCAATAACTGGATCTGGATGCCTTGAACCTATCTTTCTAATTGTTGCAGCCTTTTTAGCGAGATACATAGCAAAGTCTGCTGTACCACCTATACCAACACCTATAATTGTTGGTGGACATGGCATTGCACCAGCTTTAATAACTGTATCTAAAACAAGCTCTTTTACACCATCAAAACCCTTACCCGGGGGCATCATATTGAATGAGGTAACATATTCTGAGCCTCCACCCTTTGGAACAACAACTATTTCAAGGGAATCGCTATTAGGGTCAAAGCCATCCCAAATAACTATAGGGACATTTCTACCTGTATTATCACCAGGATTGTGCCCATTAATAGGATCCACGGTATTTGGCCTTAGAGGAATATCCTTGGTTGCTATTCGAACAGCTTCAACCAATGCCTTCTCGATATAAGATATCTCTGGAAATTTTAAACCAACCCTGACATAGAATGTTATAAGACCTGTGTCTTGACATATAGGAGCCTTAAGCCTTTCAGCAAGCTCAACATTTTTAAGAATAGCTTGGAGCTGTACTTTAGCAACCGGATGTGTTTCTTCTTCATAAGCTTTCTGAATAGCTTGTTTAACATCTAGTGGTAGATATATTGAAGCCCTTGCTATACCATCTACTATAGCCCTTACCATTTCCTTCCTCAAACCCATTTTATCAACACCATACTATTTTATAAATAAGGAGGTGTAGCAATGAGACCGACTTTTAATGCCAGCTCCATATATTTTCTTGGTCTTTCTATAAACACTCTAACTTCACGCTCAAGTTCATTTCTAGACATCTTTCTTCTTGCATATCCAAGCTCCATAGCCTTTTCAGCAACCGCTATAGATTCCCTAACATAGAGCTCTATCTCTGCCATACTACCTATTATTCTCTCCTCATGAATACCTGTCTCCTCACTATATTTAGCTATAGCATACGCAGCTGCAATAAACATTTCATCCGTCATTTTCCTAGCTCTAACAGTTAAAACACCTCTAAAAACAGCTGGAAAGCCTAGACTATTGTTTATTTGATTCGGAAAATCACTTCTACCTGTAGCAACTATTCTTGCACCAGCTTCTTTAGCTTCCCAAGGCCAAATCTCTGGAACAGGGTTTGCCTCTGCAAATACTATAGCATCTTTATTCATTTCCTTAACCCACTCTTTTTTAATAACCCCTGGCCCTGGTCTAGAAGCAGCTATAACAACATCTACACCCTTTAAACTCTCTGCAATTCCGCCCTTTCGACACTCTGGATTTGTCTCTAGAGCTATTTGATATTTCCAAGGATTTTCTCTTTTTATAGATTCTAAGTCATCTCTTTCACAATGAATTATACCCTTAGAATCTACAACAAGAATATTCTTGGGATTTGCCCCAACAGCTTTAAGATATCTATATATAGATATATTAGCAGCTCCAGCACCAATAAGAGATATTGTAGCCTGGTCTATTTTCTTGCCAACAATTTTTAAAGCATTTAACAAAGCGGCTATTGTAACTAAGGCTGTTCCTTGTTGATCGTCATGCCAAACAGGTATATCTAAAATTTGCTGAAGTTTCTCAAGAATATAAAAGCATTTTGGAGATTCAATATCCTCTAGATTAACGGCTCCAAAACTAGGCTCAAGAGCCTTAACAATATATATAAACTTATCTGGGTCTCTCTCCCTAACAACTAATGGGATTGCATCAACACCACCAAGATATTTAAATAGCAATGCCTTACCCTCTACAACAGGAAGCCCTGCAGATGCACCTATATTGCCTAAGCCAAGAATTCTTGTCCCATCGCTAATTACTGCAGCAGTGTTCTGTCTCCATGTATAATCAAATGATAGATCCTCTCCACCATTATGAATCTTACGACATGGTTCAGCAACGCCAGGTGTATACCAAATTGAAAAATCTTCAAGACTTGTGATAGGACATTTTGGAGCAATCTCTACTTTTCCGCCATAGAACTTATGAAGCTTTTCTGAAATGGTAAACCAATCTTTCTCTATTTGAGACATAGTCGAATCACTAATCTATAGATACGAGATATCCTAATAAACATTGCGCTTTAATAAACTAGGAAGCTATTCATAATGTAATAATTGATTATTTTGAATATATTTTATTTATTACCTTTAATATTTTCTTTTCCTTTATCATTCCAATCAATACTAATAACTCTTTAACTTAATTATATTTTTCTTGCTAATTCAACTTTTTCTATAATAATGTAAATACCTCTTTACGATTTTATATGAAGGATATATACATATTTTGCCTTTGAATCCTAAATTTAACACTATTTCTACTTCTCTTTTAACACCTTCTAATCTATTATTAAACCTAGAAATGATGCATCGATTACATGTATTCTCACATTTCTTGCAACTATTACCAGCTAAATTTATAGAAATATTACTAACTCTACTCCTTTAAAGATAAAGCAAAATAGCTTTGCCCAATATCTCAAAGATAGTTTGTAGCACTAAATGACATGACTATCACTTTTAGTAACTAGTATACCTCATACATATTTAAAATCCATATAAACTGCAATTAATGGAATTATTGATATAGAATCTAAACTTTTTGATGTTTCTTTAATGACGGATACTCTGGAATAGCTATGTGATATACTCTCCAAAAGGCCGTTACAAAGCTAATCCCACATTTAGATAGAGTACAGGTCTGAAACTAACCCAAATCTAAATCCTCAAAAAAGAGGTGTGGTTCCAAAACCAATGAGCTAACAAAAAGAGTCCTCAACTTTAAAGGTAGAGAGGGTTGGAATAGCATTAAATATTATCTGATTTAAGCTTTTGGATAAGTTTTACTATCTCTTCTCTAAGTTTTTCACCTTCGCCAGGCTCTATAATTGATATAGGTGTTTTTACTTCATATCCATTTTCAGAAAAAGCTTCTATTGTTGGTATATACATCCAGTAAGAGTTAAAGTAGCATGCAACTATAGTGTATTTGAATGGGCTTCTGCTCTTTATATATAGCTGATGCTCTACAAAGACTTCAGCTGGAAGAAACACAATAGCTATGTCACTACATATCTTTAGCACTGCAATAGGTGTTGGTAAAAATTTTCTTCTATTTATCTCATTAATAAGCATTTTAATGATTCTAAGCCTCCAAACATCATATACTCTACCCTGCTTTTCTAACTCAAATAATGTTTTATCTATATCAAAACTTTCTATGAATTCTATAACTTCTTTTCTAACTCTAAGATCAACTATGAATGATTTGTAGCTAGCTACACATTTATCTAGATCCATTTTCTCTCCTAGTTCAATAGACTTTAAAGCCTCTAAAGCCAGTATCTTTCCATATCTTTCAACCTCATAATATCTACCACCTCTTCTCTCATAAGGCTTGCTAAAATCTGTAGAAACTGTATATGGATTAACATTGCCACAGCAACCATTTAGAAAAACAGCTTCTTTTCCTGTTAAAGATTTAAAGAATTTCTCTGTAGAGCCAGGGTAGTCAGAAGATATACAGAGGTTATCGGGTCCTAGAATAACTGGATGAGATGTAAAGTTTATTATAGATGCTATACCAGTGTCTAAAACAATGATGTCTGGATCTATGACACCGCCTACAGGTTTTCTACGGTTATATACAAGCTGTGGTATAGAACCTCTACCAACAACGATGTATGGAGGCTCTTTAACACTATTTATAGAGGCTTTAATACATCCAACAACACTTCTTATGAAATAATCCCTATAAAAGCTATCTGTAATTGGCGATGGTGCTGAATGGCTATGCGTCGAACCTAAAAGAACCTCTACATCACCAAACTCTCTAGCCATATTAGCAACATCTACATAGACACTATATGGAATACCAATAAGATCAACAGAAACAACACTAACAAATCTATTATCGCCAAGCTCAAAAGATAGACACTTTGCATAGAGATCATCATATATACATCTAGAGGGCTCTAAACGATCTGCATATCCCTCTAATACAATACCTATAGGAGGTGTTATAGCAGATCTCACATATCCTATCCTCAAACCCATACCCATTAAAATACATAGCTAAAACCCTAAAAAACTAAACTGCTAAGCCAAGAAAACAAAAAACAAAGCAATACAGAGGAAAAAGATGGTGCAATGAAAACATATCAAACTATATAGACATATATGAAAGCTTAACCCCCACTCAATCAACCTACTTCCTGCTTAGCTTTTCTAATAACAAGAAATATACCTAAAATCGTGACAAGAAACACTATAAAGGTCAGCATAAACTCTACACCAAATCTCTTCCCAAGAATATAATATATAAACACTATTATCTCTAATATTAAAGCCCAAATCAATAAAGTTAGAAAATATCTATATGTTATTAAATCCATTATCTCAACCCTTAACTACCATACTTCACACCTATGTCTCACAAGCTATTTTAGTTTTATAGAATTTTAATTCTATCCCAAATAAGATTTTTAAATTAATAACCATCTCCATATAAATGTTTAAAAACCGGATTTAGAGATAGCATTGACTAAATCTAAAGAGAGATATAAATTATTTTTGTTTATCGATTCATAAAATGTTTTATATAAACTTATTTTTGTTAGCTATAATGTTTTTGATAATAGCAACTATTTTAGT